>JBDLVU010000074.1:0-13615 GCA_039804665.1 Pseudomonadota bacterium
ATGCCGGAAACGCGGCGCGCGCCGCCGCGACGGCGCGATCCAGTTCCGCCTCGCCCGCATCGGGAGCTTCGGCAAACGGCTGCCCGTCAGCGGGGTTGACCACATCCATCCGCGCCGCCGCGTCGACATCGCGACCATCGATGGTCATCGGCAGGTACATCATGCTTGCTCTCCCGGAACCGCGCCATGCGCGCCTTGCGCCGGTTCTGGCGGACCGCCGCCGCGATGGGGCCAGCCCAAAGTATGGGGCGCGGTGCGCTCGCGCCGCCGCGCGCCGCTTCACCGGTGGTCGGCAAAGGGCAGCGAAAAATCAGGCACCGCCCAACTTAAGTCGAGTGAGCGGCGGGCCATGTCGGGGCAAGCCCGATGCAGACCGTTCAAGAGGCAAGCATTCCATGGCAAAAACCGCTCCCGACCCAAAGGTCGATTTCAACCGACTGCGTTCCTGCCCGCAGGTCGCCTGGCCCACCGTCATCCTGTTCGTCGCGTGCGTCACCGTGATCGGGGGCGTGTGGTACGCCGCCATCGTCCACCATTTTCCGCTGTGGGCAGGCGCGCTGATCAATGGCGTTGCCGCCTATTACCTGTTCAGCGTGGTGCACGATTCGTCGCACAATTCGCTAAGCCGGTACAAGCCGCTCAACGAACTGCTCGGCCGGATCGGGCTGGTCTATTTCGCGCCTCTTGCGCCGATGGACGTGGCCCGCTTCATCCACATGTCGCACCACCGCTTCACCAATGATCCCGAACGCGATCCTGACAGCTTCGCGCACAGGATGGATATCTGGTGGCCGCTACGATGGACGAATTTCGACTATTTCTATCTCCGGTGGTTCCTGCTGCGCGGGGGCGACTTTGCCCGGCGCAAATATCCCGCGATCGCGGCCTATGCCGCCTTCATCCTCGCCGCTTCAGCCACGATCACCTGGCTGGGTTATGGCAGGGAGCTGTTCTGGCTGTGGCTTGTGGCCACCCGCGTCAATTCCGTGCTGTTCGTGATCGTCTTCATCTTCCTGCCACACCATCCCTTTGAAACCACCGCAAAGGAAGACGAATACAAGGCCACGGCGCTGCGGATGGGCGGGGAATGGTTGCTGACGCCGCTGATGGCGTTTCACAACTATCACCTGATCCACCACCTGTATCCGTCGGCCCCCTTTTACAACTACATCAAGATCATGCGGCTGAAGGAGCAGGAAATCCTGGCGCGCGAACCGCTGATGCCTCCGCCCTTCGGGCTGGCCGCGCAAGCTCGCGGGCATTGATCGCCGGCCGGGCGGGAGATTTTTCCCGTCCGGCCCATCCCCCAACCTTGGATGGGTTTTGCACGACCCACCCCGCGCTAGCCCCGGCTGACCAAGCAACAAGAAATTTGGGAGGGAACGATGCGATCAAGGACATTCTGGCTGGCGGCGTGCAGCCTCGTGGCGATCACGACAGCGCCGGCCAAAGCGCAGCAAAACCCGCAGGAAGGCGCGCAGCAGGCATCGATAGGGATCGAGGAAATCCTCGTCACGGCCACCCGCCGCAGCGAAAACGCCCAGCGCGTGCCCATCGCCATCAACGCCATCGGCGGCGAAGCGCTGAACAACAAGGGGATCGTCGACACCTCCTCGCTCGCCGCGCAAGTGCCGAACCTTCAGGTCAGCTCGCCCTACGGCAAGACACAGCCCAACTTCATCCTGCGCGGCGTTTCCGTGGGCAACGAATTCAACGCCAACCAGGCATCGCCCAACGGCGTCTACCTTGACGATGTCTATCTCTCGGCCCGTTTCGCACAGGGCATGAACCTGTTCGATCTCGAACGGCTGGAAGTGGTCAAGGGGCCGCAAGGCACGCTCTATGGCCGCAATACTGTGGGCGGCGCGATCAACATCATCACGCGCAAGGCCGCGTTCGAGCCGGTGAATGGCTTTGCCGAGGCGGGCTATGGCAACTTCGAGCGCTGGCACGCGACCGGCGCGATCGGCGGCACGATCGTCGACGATGTGCTGGCAGTGCGCATTGCCGGCACCATCGAACGCGGCACAGGGCAGGAGGCCAACGGCCTCGGCCTGAAGCCCGGCCGTTCGATCCGCAACCACGCGCTGCGCGGTTCCATCCTGCTCAAGGCGAGCGATGCGTTGAGCTTCACCTTGCGCGCCTACACCGGCAAGACCGAAGGCAGTTCGGAACAGGCCTATGCCATCGGCGCCGGGCCGGGCGGCGTGAACCCGCTTACCGGCTATGCGCGGCCGGCGGGCATGGATTTCTGGCAGACCGATGCAGGCTATGTCGGCGGCAACAAGGCATCGGCCGATGGCGTGGCGCTGACCACGAAACTGTCGCTCGGCGGTGTCGATATCACATCGATCACGGGATACGATTCCGGCAAGATGCGGGTCGATCAGGACCCCGATGGCAGTCCCGTGGACGCATTCCGCCTGCACTGGAATTCCGATTACAAGCAATTCAACCAGGACCTGCGCATCGCCACGGATGCCAGCAAGCCAGTTCGGGGCATCCTTGGCCTCTATTACGGCTGGGACCGGAACAAGACGTTCAATCGCTACGAATTCTTCAACTTCCTGAAGGACGTGCCGGGCACGCCCGCGTTCGATCCACCAAACATCTTTGCGCCCCCGCCCTACCCCGGCCTGTTCAGCGGGATTCCGGGCCTGTTCAGCGGCTTTGGCGTGCAGCATGATTTCACCCAGTCGCGCACGTCCAAGGCGATCTATGGCGAGGCGAACTGGGACGTGACGCCGCAGATCACGCTGACCGGCGGCTTGCGCTATACATCCGATACGCTGAAGCTGCGTGATGTGAGTTCGACGGCGCTGACCTATGACGGAACGGGCGTGTTCAACTTCATCCCGTTTCTGGCCGCGCCGGGCGCAACCTGCCCCGATACGCCCGGCTGCCCGGCGCTTGACAACACATCGAACAAGCTCACCGGCCGGGCCATTGTCAGCTACAAGCCGGACGACCGCGTGATGGTGTTCGCCAGCTTCAGCAAGGGATATCGCGCGGGCGCCATCAACGGCACCGCCTACTCTTCGCCCGCGCAGCTGACGTTCGTGGAACCCGAACAGGTCACCGCATACGAAACGGGCTTCAAGACCTCGCTGCTGGGGCGGCGCATCCGCTTCAACGGCTCGTTCTTCTACTACGACTACCGCAATCAGCAATTGCAGGAGATCATTGGCGTCGTGCCGTTCCTGCGCAATGCGCCCAAGGCCCGCGCGTTTGGCATCGATCTGGACATGACCGCCGTGATCAGCGACGCGGCGACGCTCAACTGGGGTTTCGGGTATCTCGACAGCAAGTATCAGGATCTCACGCTGAGCGGCGTGGTGCTGGATGGCAACCGGTTCTCCAACGCGCCGAACCTGACGTTCAACGCCGATCTCGATCTGAAGCTTGTCGGCAGGGGGGAAAACGCGCTGCACCTGCGGCCCGGCGTGGTCTACACCGGCGACACATGGCTTTCCCCGTTCAACGGCAAGAACGGCAACGGGAACCTGCATCAGCCAGGCTACTGGCTCGCCAACCTTCAGGCAGAGGTCCGGCACGGCGCCTTCTCGCTCACCGGCTATGTCCGCAACCTGTTCGCCAAAAAGTACTTCGCCTACGGCCTCGACCTGCGCAATTCGCTCGGCACGGACTTCATGATCCGTGGCGAACGCCGCACATACGGGGTTAACGTCGGCTACAGGTTCTGACCCATCGACCGGCATGGCCGCGCGGTTTAGGCTGCGCGGCCATGTCTCGCCGCAAACCGATGAAGTCCACCCGCGATCCCGATGCGCCCCGGCTGCTGCCCGTGCACGTGCGCCCACCCCGGCCCCGTCCCGGCCTGCTGCCGCGCGCCCATCTGGTGGACCGTGTCGCACGCTCGGCACGCGACATGCGGCTGGTGCTCGTTTCTGCCCCATCCGGGTTCGGCAAGACCACGCTTCTGGCCGATGCCTATCGCAAAGTGACTGACGAAGGCACGCCGTGCATCTGGCTCAATATCACCGAAGGGGCAAACGAAGCGGCATGGCTGGGGCGCACGCTGGTGGACCAGTTGGCCGCGCTGTTCGACGTGCCGAGGCAGGCGGGCGAGGACTTCGCGTCGCTGGCGAACCGGCTGGTGGCGGATCAGCCGGTGGTGGTGTTCCTTGAAAACTGGAACTTCATTGAATCCGACGCGGCCAATTCGCTGCTGGACCGGACGCTGGCCGAAAGCGAAGGCTTGGCCAATTTCGTGATCAGTTCGCGCTCCGTGCCGGGCTTCGTCTTCGAACAGTTGCGCCTTGCCGGATCGTTCGCGGGGTACACCAGCCGCGACCTTGCCTTCACCACCGAGGAAGCGATCAGCCTGCTGGGCGATGCTGGGTTAAACACGCTCGAACTCTTCGGGATGGTCGAACGCACAGAGGGCTGGCCGGCCGGCGTGCAGTTGCTGCGCCTTGCGCTGGAACAGGCGGGACCGGATATTTCACCTCATTTCGATTTCAACGGCTCGCGTTCCGACGTTGCCGATTATCTCGGCAAGGCGTTCTTTCGCCATATCGCCCCCGAACGCCGCGCCTTCCTGTGCAATATCGCGGTGCTCGACGAACTTTCCACCGACATTGTCGCGTGCGTGCTGGATACCCCGCAGGCGGCGGAGGCCTTTCGCGCGCTGGCCCGCGACAACCTGTTCCTGACCGAAGCGGTGGACGGATCGGGGCGTTTCCGCTTCCATTCGCTGTTTCGGGACTTTCTGCTGTCGCAGCATGGCGCCGAAGCGACCATCGACAAGTCCGTCATTCTCGACCGGGCCGCCACGTTTCATGCGGAGCGGGGTGAGATCGAGCCCGCCGTCCACTATGCCGTGCGTTCCTGCAATACGGACCGGGCCATGGGCCTGCTGGCGACAAGCACCGTGCTGCTGAGCGACGAGGGCAAGGTGCACCAGTACACCCAATGGGTCGAAGCGCTGATGCGGCAGGGGGCAGATCCGCCCCTGCCCATTGCCCACTGGTACAACTGGAGCCTGGTGTTCGGAGGCCGATGGCGCGAGGCGATGGATTTCGCCCGGCGGCATGGCGGGCTAGACAACGCGGAAATCGCGGCCACGATTGCCGCGTTCAGCGACGATCAGCCAACGCTGCGCGTGGCGCTGGACCGCTGGCGCGCGCAGGCCGATCATGGCGGCCCGTTCCAGATTGCCGTCATGCAAGGCGGCATCGTGGTATCGCATCTGGCCAATGGTCAGGTCGACCGGGCGCTGGACGCGGCCGAGGAAGCGGCCTTTGCCATCGACCGCACCGAAGCGGTATTCGGACGCGTCTGGGTCCTGCTGCTGAAATCGCTCGCCCTGCTGATGAAAGGCCGGGCGGGTCTTGCCGAAAGCACCATCCGCGATGCCATCCGCATTGCCGAACTTCGGCTGGGGGCGGAAGCGCCCGTTGCACGGGTCGCGCGGCTGATGGCGGCGATCGTCGCCTGGCATGGCTGCGCCGATGCGCAGGCAATCACCGACTTGCAAATGGCGGAGAAATCGCGCGACGATCATGGCCTTCCCATCATCATCGTCTGGGCATCCTGCGTCGCATCCGCGCTGGGGCTGGATTGGGGCGATCGGCGGATCGAGAGTGACCTGATCACGCCCGCGATCTCGCTGATCCGCGAGGCCTATCGCGTGGAGGCCCTGTTGCAGGGGCCGGCAGACTGCGCCGTGGCGGCAGACGCCGTTCGGGTGCTCGACATGCAGATCGAAAACGCCCGCGCGCGCAAGCCGGACATGCTGCAAGGCGCGTGGATGCTGCGCGAACTGAAGATCGCGGCACAGGTGCGCCTGCTTCTGATAGCGCGCGATGCCGACGCCGCGCTTGCCCTCGCCACGCCGGCGCTGCACGAATGTGAGCGGAACGGCCGCGGAATTGCCGCCCACCACTTCGCGCTTTTGCGCGCCGCCGCCCTGCATGACGCCGGGAAAGCATCGGCCGCGCTGCGCCTGCTGATTCAGGCGACCGAGGAGGCGATGAAACATGGCCTGTTCCGGGGCTTTACCGCTGAACGCCGGTTCATCGCGCCGCTGCTGCCCGCGCTGGCCGAGGCCGGCCGACGCGCGCCCATCGGCACCCCCGACGCCTGGCGGAAATTGTGCTATATCCTTGAACTCAACGCGGTCCCATCGGGCACGGACAGCGGGGATGGAAATCCGACCGGCAGGGATGTCGAACCGCTGACGGAACGGGAAACCACGATCCTCGGCTTCCTTGACCGGGGCCTGAGCAATCAGGAGATCGCGGATCGGCTGGGCATTACCGTGCCCACGGTGAAATGGCACTTGCACAACCTTTTTACGAAGATCGCGGTTCGCAACCGGAGCAGCGCGGTCCGATTTGCGCGTGAGAACAAGATCATCTGATACGCCGCCGCAGGCCCCGGATGGGCGCCCCCTGCCCCACCCCAAAGCCGGCTTGACCGGCTTAGGTCAGTCTAGCCCCCCTTAGGTCGATCTGAACTTTTGCCCCCCCGCGATACCTCGGATACGTTCGTGAGGGGCGTGTCGTTGCAGGCATGGCGCAGGTTGACCGCAGACCACCCGAACAGGCGTGGGTATAGTGCCAGTCATCCACCAGCACCGCGTTGATGCAGTCCATCAGGCCGGTTTTCTGCCGGAACAGGTCCACGCCAAGCGCTTCCGGCCGGGGACCATCGGTTCTTCTCCCGTTCTTGTGGTTCAGCGCTGGTCGAGCGCGCGCGGCGCCAATCCAGTTCCCTTGAGAGGCCCTTGCCACTTTCCTGTGACCGAATATGAGCGGGGTCATGACCGAAAATGCTCCACGCCCGGCCGACCGCAACGGTGCGCTGCCCGCCACGAAAAAGCTGACCACGAAGGGGCAGAAGACACGTGCGGCCATCCTTGATGCCGCCGAACGGCAGTTTGCCGAGCGCGGCTTTGAAGGCGTGTCGCTGCGCCAGATCATGGACGAGGCGCAGGTCCAGATGGGCCAGATCCAGTACTACTTCCCGACCAAGGAGGATGTGTTCGCATCGGTCCTTGAACGACGGCTCGACGATGTCCGCGCGGGCTATGCCACGGCAATGGACCGGCTGGACACGCTGGCCGCTGCCGGGCAGGCCGATCTCCTCGCCGCGATCCGCGCGGTGACGCAGGTTTCGCGCGGATGGCTTTCAGGGTCCGACACCGGGCAGCACCGCTATTTGCGGATGCTGGCGCTCAGCACAATGAGCTTTGACCAGCCCGAATACGTCCGCCGCCACGGCGAGGCGTTTCGCCCACTGAACGAACGCGTCGTGGCGGCGATGGCGGCCTGTTTCCCGCAAGCGAGCGAGGCGCGCGTCAGGGCGGCCTATCACCTGATCGAAACCAACCTGCTTTCGCTGTACGTCAATATCGACGCGATGCTGCGCCGTTCCGGCATCGCGCGCACCGCCGGTTCCGTGGGCGCGCTGTACGACGATCTGGAACAATTCCTCCATGGCGGAGTCGAGCGTCTGATAGGCCCCTGAACCGCGCCTATCAGAAACAGCAGTTTCTCCCCTCAGCATTTATAGTGCACTTGCACCAATATTGCAGTGATGCGGACCCTGACGGCCGCCATCACGCCTTGGTGAAGGGAGAGTACCATGCTGACCACCCGCGCATTCGCGCGTGTCGCGCTGCTGGCGTCGACGACGATTTTCGCAACAGGCCTGACCACAAGCGCCGCGCTGGCGCAGGATGCCACACAGCCCGCAAACGGCGGCGGCGTCGAAGAGATCGTGGTGACCGCGCAGAAGCGCGCCGAAAACATGCAGAAGGTGCCGATCGCGGTAACCTCGGTCAGCGGCGCCGCGCTGGAGCGCGCGCAGGTCAAGGACATTCAGGGCCTCGCCAACTCGATCCCCAACGTCCAGATCAACTCGTTCTCGAATTCGCCGGATTCGGCCGTGTTCACCATCCGCGGCGTGGGCGTGAACGACGCCGACCCCTATGTCGGCACGACCGTGTCGGTAGTGGTCGATGGCGTGCCCGTGGGCGTCAACACCGGCGCGCTGCTGTCGCTGTTCGATATCGAGCGCGTGGAAATCTTGCGCGGGCCGCAGGGCACGCTGTTTGGCGCGAACACCACCGGCGGCGTCGTCAACGTGGTGACGAAGCAGCCCACCGGCGTGTTCGGCGGCGAAGCGCAGGTGGTTTATGGCAACTACAACCGGCTTGACCTGAACGCCGCGATGAACTTTCCCATCGCCGAAGGGCTGGCGGGCAAGATCAGCGTGCTGCACACCGGTTCGGACGGGTTCTTCCGCAGCTATACGGACGGCCACCGGCTGGGCAAGCGCGACATGACCGCGCTGCGCGGCTACCTGAAGTACAACTCGGGTGGATATGACGCGACGCTGATCGGCGAATACGACCGCACCCGCAACGGCGGCCAGACCGGCGTGCTCATCGCCGGGCCGAACGATCTGTTCTACCAGCCGGGCGAAACCGGTTCGGGCTTTAACTTCAAGCGCGGCATGAGCAGCGACCAGCCCGACTACAACAACCGCAACAGCTATAGCGCCACGTTGACGCAGAACCTTGACACGGGCGTGGGCAAGCTGGTTTCGATCACCAGCTATCGCAAGTACGACAACGATCTCTACAGCGACGACGACGCTGTGACGGCCGTGCTGCTGCAGACCCATCGCGTGTCCAACCAGCACCAGTTCTCGCAGGAACTGCGCCTGCACACCGACCTGACCGACCGCATCAAGATGGTGCTGGGCGGGTTCTACTTCGACCAGGAATACGACCTGCAACAGCAGACAAAGCTGGACGGGTTCCTGAAAGGCCTGGGCCAGCCGCAAAGCCAGCACCAGAAGAACTGGTCGATCTCGGGCTTTGCGCAGTTCTATGGCCAGATCACCGATACGCTGCGCGTGCAGGCCGGCATCCGCTTCAGCCATGAAAAGACCAGCGCGGTTTCGACCACGGCCAATTCGTTCACCACGGTCGAAGGCGGCTATTCGCAGTATGGCGACCCGATCATCCCGGATTCGCTGATCGTGGCGACCGGCGCAAAGGCGTGGGACAACGTGGGCTACAAGGTCGGGCTCGACTGGCAAGCGACACCTTCGGTCCTGCTTTACGGTTACTACGCACGCGGCTTCAAATCGGGCGGGTTCACCGGCCGCATCGCGGTTGCCCAGGATGTCGGGCCGTTCAATCCCGAACACCTCGATACCTTTGAAGCGGGCGTGAAGGCCGATCTGCTGGATCGCCACCTGCGCCTGAACCTTGCCGCGTTCTACAACGACTACAAGGACATGCAGGTTACGCAGAACCTGACCTACCTTGACGGCAAGAACTCCGCTGCGATCCGCAACGCCGGCGGCGCCAAGACCAAGGGCTTTGAACTTGAAGCCACGGTCGTGCCGGTGGAAGGCATCACGCTGAACGGCGCGGTCGCCTATCTGGATGCGTACTACACCAAGTACGACACCTTCGTGCTGGATGCGAACGGCGATACCGTGGCGGTCAGCTATGCCGGCAATCGCCTGATGAACGCGCCCAAGTGGAACGCCTCGGCCGGCTTTACCGTGAAGCAGCCACTGGGTTCGGGCAATGTCACCGCCACGGGCCAGTACACCTACACCAGCAGCAAGTTCACCGCGTTTACCGATCGCCCGACCGAACTGGTCGCGCCGGTGAACCTTGTGAACGCGACGCTGTCGTGGGCGCCGGAAGGCGAAGCCTGGTCGGTCGGCGTTTGGGGCCGCAACCTGTTCAATGAAAAGTACTACGGCCAGAAGCTGACGCTGGTGGGCATCGGCACGCTCGCCTCGCTCGGCAACCCGCGCGAATATGGCCTCGACTTCAAGGTGCGCTGGTAATCCGCACCTGGCCGGTCGTTTTCCTCCCGGTGCGACCGGCCCCCCTTCCCTCCCGAAAGCACAAGGATCTTGCGCGATGATCGCCATTCCCGTTGACGAACGCCTCGCCCTTCAGGACCTGATGACCGCTTATTGCTATGCGGTGGACAAGCTCTCCGATGTCGAGGTGCTGCTCGACCTGTTCACCGAAGACGCGGAGCTCGATTTCACCGCCATCGGCCTGCCGCTGATGAACGGGCGCGCCGAGATCAAGCGCTTCTTCGACGGCGTGTTCGCCGACATGAGCCATCATGCGCACTACATCACGAACTTCCGCCCGGTGCACTATAACGGCAAGCACGGTGCGATGACGGCCTATGTCATCGGCATCGGCCGGTCAAAGGACGGCAACACCGTGGAAGTGAACGTGCAATACACGTTCGAGGCGGTGAAGCAGGACGACGGCGCATGGAAGTGCGTGCGCTATTCGATGTTCTCGATGATGCCGCTGCCCGGGTCCCTCGCCCAGATCCACGGGACGCGCTGAGCCTCAGGCGCCGATCTTCAGGAGACTCCCATGACACAGACCGCCGACGCCCGCCCGACATATCCCGTCCATCCCGACGCACAAGTTCCCGCCGCCCGTGGCGACGCCATTTCCGGCGACCGCTACTGGTCCCGGGACTTTGCCGAGCGCGAATGGGAGCACATGTGGAAGAAGGTCTGGCACGTCGGCGGCCGGGTTTCGCAGCTTGAGGAACCGGGCGATTTCATCGTGCACGACTTCAAGCACGAATCCGTGATCATGGTGATGCAGGAAGACCGCTCGATCCGCGCGTTCTTCAACGTCTGCATGCATCGCGGAAACCGGCTGGTCACCGTGGCCGAAGGCGGCGTGAACGGGGCATTCACCTGCCCCTATCACGGATGGAAATGGAACATCAACGGCGGGCTCGACGCCGTACAGGACCCCGAGGATTTCCCGCAAGGCAACCCCTGCGGCAAGCTGAAGCTGAAGGAACTGCGCTGCGAAACGTGGGGCGGCTTCATCTTCTGGAGCTTTGACCCACAGGCAAAGCCGCTGCTCGAATACCTCGACCCGATCCCCACGCTGTTCGCCAACCGCGATCTGGAAAGCTACACCCGCGTGGTCTGGCGCACGCTGCGCGTGAACACCAACTGGAAGTTCGCTTCGGACAATTTCAACGAGGCCTACCACGTGCCCGTGGTCCATCCGCAGTTCCAGCCGATGATCGACGATCACTATTCCACCACGATCTTCGAGATGTACCCGAACGGGCACAACCGCATGATCGAGAAGCTGCAGCCGTCCAGCCGCTATCCCGATGCGCAGCAGATGAAGCCGCTTTGGGCCGAAGTGCTGAAGGAATGGGATCTGAACCCGGCAGATTTCGACGGCCGCGCGCAGGAAGGCCGCATCGCGCTCCAGCAGGCCCGGCGCAAGCTTGGGCCGGCACGCGGCTATGCCTATTTCGACAAGCTCACCGATGCCGAACTGACCGACCAGATGCACCACACGTGCTTCCCCAACCTGACACTGACGCTGACCGCCGAAGGCCTCCACGTGTTCCGCACAGAGCCCGACGCCGAAGATCCCAACTGGTCGACCTTCGACTATTGGTATCTTGTGCCCGATGTGAAGGGCGCCACGCAGGTTGCGACGCTTTACGGCATGCGCCCCTATGAAGAGGCCGAGCATGAAGCGGGCTCGTTCGGGGACTACCAGACCACCATCGCGCAGGGCGATTTCCTCGCACAGGATCTGGAACTGGCCGAAACGCAGCAGCGCGGTCTGCGCTCGATGGCGTTCACCGATGCCTATCTGGCAGGTCAGGAAGCGCGCGTGCGGCGCTTCCACGAAGTGATCAACGATTACCTTGAAGGGCGCCGTTGAGCGCCGTCAGGATACGGGAGCAGGACATGGGACGGGTTGAAGGCAAGGTTGCGATCATTACCGGCGGCGCTTCCGGGCTCGGCGCGGAGGACGCGCGGATGCTGGCGCGCGAAGGCGCCCGGGTGGTGATCACCGACGTGCAGGACGAACTGGGGGCAAAGGTCGCCGCCGAAATCCCCGGTGCGCTCTACCTCAACCACGATGTGCGCAGCGAAAGTCGCTGGGCCGAGGTGGTGGCCGAAACGGTCCGTGCGTTCGGACGGCTCGACGTGCTGGTCAACAACGCCGGCCTCGTCCGCTTCGCCACGATCGAGGACATGCGCTATGCCGACTACAAGCTTCAGGTCGATGTCATGCTGGATGGCACATTCCTGGGCTGCAAGGCCGCCATCCCGCACATGACCAAGGCCGGGGCCGGACAGGATTGCGGCGGCTCCATCATCAACATGGCCTCGATCGGCGGGATGAAGGGCATCAGCGCCATTCCCGCCTATGCCGGCGCCAAGGGCGGGATCATCGCCATGACCCGTTCGATCGCGGTGCACTGCCAGGAGCAGGGCTATCGCATCCGCTGCAACTCCATCGCGCCGGGCGGCATCGTCACGCCGATGACCGCACAGGCCGTCGCCTCGCTCGATTCCGATGATCCGGGCCTCAAGCAGAACCGCGATCTGGGCATGGGCCAGCCTTCGGACATCGGCAATCTGGTGGTGTTCCTCGCGTCCGATGAATCGCGCCACATCACCGGAACCAATATCGTGGTGGATAATGCGGAGACCATTCGCTGAACGAAGGTTTCAGCACTCACGCATGAAAGCTTGTGCGCGCACCAACACGCTCTGGTGTTCAGTGAACCGGCGGCATGGTGCGCAGCGCAGCCAGCAAGCGCCGCCGCAACATCCATAACGGATAAATTTTTTGGACAAGGAACTGCTTTGAAAGAAAGCGATTTCCCCGGTGAGGGCGTGTCACCTGACATGCGTTTTGGGGGACGCGATGAACACGATGGAGCCGCAACAGGGACTTGGGATCGATCGCAACGCCATGGTTGCCGCATTGAGGCAACTCCGCAGTGGCGACTTCAGCGTCCGACTGCCTCACGAAGGCCCCCATGCAGATGCCGAAATCGCTGCGCTATTCAATGAGGTCGTCGCGCTCAACCAGCAGATAACCGAAGAATTCGAACGACTTTCCCGTGTCGTCGGAAAAGAAGGCAGGATCGAACACCGGGTGAAGGTTAGCGGCGCGACCGGCGGGTGGGCCCTGACCTTGCGCGCGATAAACGAACTGATCGACGACATGGTCCAGCCCACCACGGAAGTGGCGCGCGTGATCGGCGCCGTGGCGAAGGGCGACCTGTCCCAGGCCATGGCCGTCGAGATCGAGGGACGAGCGCTGCGCGGCGAGTTCCTGCGCATCGGCGAAGTGGTCAACACCATGGTCGAGCAGTTGGCGAGCTTTGCCTCGGAAGTGACGCGCGTGGCGCGCGAGGTGGGTACCGAAGGCAAGCTGGGCGGGCAGGCGCAGGTACGAGGCGTTGCCGGCACCTGGAAAGACCTGACCGACAACGTCAACCTGATGGCCGCCAACCTGACCGATCAGGTGCGCAACATCGCCGAAGTCACCACCGCCGTCGCGCTGGGCGATCTTTCCAAGAAGATCACGGTGGATGTGAAGGGCGAGATCCTTGAGCTCAAGAACACCATCAACACCATGGTCGACCAGCTTAACGGCTTCGCCTCGGAAGTGACGCGCGTGGCGCGCGAGGTGGGCACCGAGGGCAAGCTGGGCGGGCAGGCACAGGTGCCGGGCGTGGGCGGCACATGGAAGGACCTGACCGACAACGTCAACGCGATGGCGGCCAACCTCACCGGGCAG
>JBDLVU010000075.1:0-14509 GCA_039804665.1 Pseudomonadota bacterium
CCGGGTGTGGATTCACATTGGAAGTGCAACGGCATGAAGGTTTCGGCTGGAGTTTTGAATCCGAGGCATTTTCTGGGTGTGTTGTTGTAGAGAGCGATGATGGCGTCGATGGTTTTGGGTGGCAAGTCTGTGAGGTTTGTTTTGCGCGGCAGATTGCGTCGCAGGCGACCGATGGCGTTTTCGATGCCACCCTTCTGCCAAGGTGCGCGGGGATCGCAGAAGTAGGCGTCGATGCCGAGTTGGCTGGCAATGAACTGGTGCCGGTTGAACTCGGTGCCGTTGTCGAAGGTGATCGATCTTCGCAGTTGATCGGGCATGGGGCGGAGCATCCTGACGAGGGTAGCGGCCACGGGATCGGCTTTCAGGCTGTTCTGCCGGACGGCGATGGTGAGGCGAGAATGTCTTTCGTGGGCGACGAGAATGGCCTGCCCTGCAGTTGAGAAGAGCATGGCATCGGCTTCCCAATGGCCCGCCTCCTGCCTGCTTGCGATGCTTTCATCGCGATCGTGAATGGATGGGCGGTCGGTGTAGCGCGGCCATCCGCCTTTGGTTCTCCAGCCGCGCTTGTATTTTGCGCGCGGCAGGTAGAAGCGCCATCGCCGGTCATTGGTGCGTTTGAGCTGGGCGTAGACGAAACGGTAGATTGTCTCGTGGCTGATGACTTTGCGCCCTGCCTCATGGGCAAGTCGGCCGTCGACCTGCTCGGGTGACCAGCCTTGGGCCAGGCGGTCGAGGATTGTCTCGCGCAAGGCATCGTCGCGCTCCAGTCTGCCCCCCGACCAGCGCCGGGCCTGTGCCTGCGCTTGCGCGTAGGCGGGCTGGTAGCCGACCTTGGAGCCGGCATTGCGCTTCAACTCGCGCGCGATGGTCGACGGCTGGCGATCCAGAGTTGCAGCGATTTGCCGGATCGATTGCCCGGCTTCGCGAAGCCGGGCAATCGAACATCGCTCCTCAAGCGATAACTGGCTGTAGTTCGACATGGCAGCACCTGTGTGTGGTGTTGCACTTCGTTTGTGAACTCAAAGGGACCCGGCCAGCGGGCTGGATGGGTCGGCATACTTGCGCGTGCCCATGCGCCCGGCGCGATAGGCGGCGCGTCCGCCTTCCACCGCCAGCCGCATGGCGCGCGCCATCAGCAGCGGATCTTTCGCCTCGGCAATCGCGGTGTTCATCAGCACCCCGTCGCAGCCCAGCTCCATCGCCACGGCCGCGTCGCTCGCGGTGCCCACGCCCGCGTCCACCAGCACCGGCACATTCGCGCCTTCCACGATCAGGCGGATGGTCACGCGGTTCTGGATGCCCAGCCCCGATCCGATCGGCGCGCCCAGCGGCATCACCGCTACCGCGCCCGCATCTTCCAGCTGCTTGGCTGCAATCGGATCGTCGGTGCAATAGACCATCGGCAGGAAGCCTTCCTTCGCCAGCACTTCGGTGGCGCGGATGGTTTCGATCATGTTGGGATAAAGCGTCTTGGCCTCGCCCAGCACTTCCAGCTTCACCAGATCCCAGCCGCCCGCCTCGCGCGCAAGGCGCAGCGTGCGGATCGCGTCTTCGGCGGTAAAGCAGCCGGCGGTGTTGGGCAGGTACGTGATCTTCTTGGGGTCGATGAAGTCGGTCAGCATCGGCGCCTTGGGATCGCTCACGTTCACGCGGCGCACCGCCACGGTCACGATTTCCGCGCCCGAAGCCTCCACGGCGGCGGCGTTCTGGGCAAAGTCCTTGTACTTGCCCGTGCCCACGATCAGGCGCGACCGGAACGCGCGACCGGCAACGGTCCAGGTATCGTTGTCGCTCACGTCCTCTTGTCCTCCACCCACGAAATGCACGATTTCCAGCACGTCCCCATCGGCCAGCGCCACATCGCCCAGCGTGGAGCGCGGCACGATATCCCCATTGCGCTCCACCGCCACTTTCGCCGGATCAAGCTCCAGCGTGCGCACGAAATCAGCAATCGACCCGGGCGCGGCCCGGCGCGGTTCGCCATTCACGGTAAGGGAGAGGGTCGCTGTCATGCCGGGTGCTTTAGCGCGGCGGGCGGCCCGTGCAAGGGCCGGGCCTTGCGCAGAAGTGCTTTGAAGGTTTCCACCCGACTCTGTACGAGCGCCCGATTGATGCCTTCAATCGTCTCGCGTGCGCCCGGCTTGCGCGCCCGGCCGCTTGCACAAAGGCAGATCCTCAGGGTTTTGAATCACGATGAATTATCGCCATTCCTTCCATGCCGGAAACAGCGCCGATGTCGTGAAGCACGGCCTGCTGATCGCTCTCGTGCGGGCCTTGCAGCACAAAGACGGCGCGCTGACCCTGATCGACACCCATGCCGGCTGCGGGCTGTATGACCTGCACGGCGACGAAGCCCAGCGCACCGGCGAATCCGCGCAGGGCGTGCTGCGGGCCTTTGCCGATGCCAACCCCCTGCTGGACGACT
Source organism: Pseudomonadota bacterium (assembly GCA_039804665.1). Classification (GTDB taxonomy): domain Bacteria; phylum Pseudomonadota; class Alphaproteobacteria; order Sphingomonadales; family Sphingomonadaceae; genus Novosphingobium. The sequence continues at coordinate 2,426 of JBDLVU010000075.1, forward strand.
ACCGCGCCGCCGTGCAGGCCGTGAATACGGGGGCGAATGTGGAGGAGGGGCCACGCCTCTATCCCGGTTCGCCGCGGATTCTGGCGCAGCTGCTGCGTCCGCAGGATGCCCTCATCCTGAACGAAAAACATCCCGAGGATGCCTGCGCCCTGCGCGGCGCGATGCGCGGCACATCCGCTGCCGTGCATGAACGCGATGCCTACGAATTCTGGCTGGCGATGCTGCCAACCCGCACCCCGCGCGGCGTGGTGGTGGTCGATCCGCCCTATGAGCAGACCGACGAACGCGCACGGATCACGGCCAACCTCGCGGCGGCGCACCGCAAATGGGCGCATGGGGTGACGGTGATCTGGTATCCGCTGAAGGACCGCGCCACGCATGTGCGATGGAAGGATCAGTTGCGCAGGCTCGGCATCCCGAAATTTCTGAACGTGGAGCACTGGCTGTACGATCGCGACGAGCCCGGCATCTATAACGGTGCGGGCCTCTTTATCGTCAACCCGCCCTACGCCTTCACGCAAGCGCTGCTGCCCCTGCTGGAAGCCTTCCGCACCGCGCTGGCGCCCGAGGGGCACAGGGGCGAAATTACGGCCGATTGGTTGGGTGAATAAACCGCATCGCCCCGTCCCACCGTTCACCGGTGGATGCCGGTAGGTCCGCTTTCTTCCGGAAAGCAGCTGATTGCCGAAGGTGCCGGGGACGGCGGTTAGGCAAAATCCGGACGACCTGAGGCGTTGTTGCCGACGCGCATGGAAGGCGGGAGAATGTCCCGATTTTCAAGCAAATCCGCCCGGCGCGCATCCGGGGCTCAGGCGTGTTATCGCCTAGCACGCACCCCGGCGGATATTGATCACATGCGCGCTTGCCACCAGCAGCACGCCCATGATCGTCAGCGCGGCTTCGGCAGGGCCATGCCCAGTGATGACCGCGCTCGCCATCAGCACGATGCCCGCGCTCCCCACCGCCAGCGGCAGGCGGTGCCCGTGGCGGATCGCGCCGAGGCCGATGGTCAGTGCGCCGACCACCACGGCCAGACCCAGCCCCACCCGGTGGATCGCGGGATTGAGCAGCGCCCCGCCGCCAAGGCCCAGGATTCCGATCAGGAACACGCCCGCCAGGCAGTGCACCATGCACAGGCCCGAAAGCAGCACGCCAACCCGGTCCAGCCGGGCGCGCAAGAGGGGAAGCGAGTCTCGCATCGCCGCCGATATATGTAATAGTATAACATTGCGCAATGCCCGTGCGGGAATCTGTCTTGCGAAGGCGGGCAATCCGCGCAACAGACGCCGCCATGCATGGTTCCTCGCGCCCCATTTCGCCCGCTTCCCCGCTCGCGCTGGTGCGCTGGTTGTGGGTGGTGGCGGCGATGATCGTGGCCATCGTGGTGGTCGGCGGGATCACCCGGCTCACCGAATCGGGGGTTTCGATCACCGAATGGAAGCCGGTTTCGGGCGTGCTGCCCCCGCTGGGCGAAGCACAGTGGCAGGCCGAATTCGATGCCTATCGCCAGACCCCGCAATATGTGCTGGTCAACGGCCCTGCGGGGATGACGCTGGCGACGTACAAGTTCATCTTCTTCTGGGAATGGGTCCACCGCCTGCTGGCGCGCACCATCGGCCTCGCCTTTGCCGCGCCCTTGGCGTGGTTCTGGATCAAGGGGCGGATTCCGGCGGGGTACAAGCCGCGCCTGCTGGCGCTGCTGGCGCTGGGCGGGCTTCAGGGCGCGGTCGGCTGGTGGATGGTCAAGTCGGGCATCGTCCACGATGTGAAGGTCAGCCACTTCCGCCTTGCCACCCACCTGCTGGTGGCGCTGTTCACGCTGGCCGGCATCGTCTGGACCGCGCTGGACCTGCGCGCCCACGCGCGGGGGCAGCGGCGGGCGCGGATGACCGGGCTCGGCGCGCTGGCGCTGGGGATGCTGGTGCTGCAACTGTTCTATGGCGCGCTGCTGGCGGGTCTTCGCGCAGGCACGTCGGCGGGCGGCGGCTGGTTCAACTGGGGCGCATGGCCGCTGATGCAGGGCCGGTTCGTGCCCGATGGCATCGACTGGGCGAACGGCGCGGCCTTTGCGCTGACGCACGATCCGTTCCTCGTCCATTTCGTCCACCGCTGGTGGGCGTGGGGCGTGGTGGCGGTGCTGGTCGTGCTGGCGCGGGCGGTGCGGCGCAGCGACCGGGCGGCCTCGATCGCGATCCATTCGGCGTTCGGAACGCAGGTGCTGCTCGGCATCGCCACGGTGTGGTCGGGCGTCTCGTTGTGGGTGGCGGTGCTGCACCAGCTGGTCGGCGCGCTGCTGGTGGTGGCGACGACATGGGGCGCGCATGCGCTGGGCCGGAAGGGCTGATTTCGGCCGCTTTCGGGCCTTGCCAGATGGCGGCTCGATGGGGTCAGGCCGGGCCAGGTCGATCTAGACCCCCCTTAGGTCGTTCTCAACTTTTCGGGCGGAATCGCGCGGTTTTTGCCTCACGGTATTATTTTACCTCCGTCGAAACCCGCCTGAAACCTTGACTCCTTGGGCCACTTGCAACAAAGGCGCGCTTCCTCGCCGTGCGGTCCGGGTCCGGATTCGTATGGCGCACCGAAAATCAGGGAATGACCCAGCCATGAAGGCTCTCAGCAAGGTCACCCGGTCGATCAAGCCGGCCGAGGTGGAAAAGAAGTGGCATCTGATCGATGCCGATGGCCTGGTGGTTGGCCGCCTCGCCGTTATCGTCGCCAATCTGCTGCGCGGCAAGCACAAGCCCAGCTTCACCCCGCACGTCGATTGCGGCGATCACGTTGTCGTGATCAACGCCGACAAGGTGAAGTTCACGGGCAACAAGCTCAAGGACAAGACCTACTACAAGCACACCGGTTATGCCGGCGGCATCAAGGAAGTCACCGCGGACAAGGTCCTCGGTGGTCGCTTCCCCGAGCGCGTGCTTGAAAAGGCCGTGGAACGCATGATTCCGCGTGGTCCTCTGGGCCGTGCGCAGATGCGCGCGCTGCACCTTTATGCCGGCACGGAACACCCGCACGGCGGCACGCAGCCCGAAGCGCTCGACGTCGCTTCGATGAATCGCAAGAACAAGGTGGGTGCGTAAGACATGTCCGACACCGATACCGTTTCGAGCCTGGCGGACCTGAAGAACCTCACCGCCACTGCTCCCGCCGCGGCTGCTCCGGCAGCTGCCGACGCCGATGTTGCCGCTCCGGTGGTCCCGGCGGCTCCGCCCGCTCCGCTGCGCGATCGCGAAGTCGACGCGTATGGCCGTTCGTACGCCACCGGCCGCCGCAAGGACGCCGTTGCCCGCGTGTGGCTGAAGCCCGGCTCGGGCAAGGTCACCGTCAACGGCCGTGATCAGGAAGTGTACTTCGCCCGTCCGACCCTGCGCCTGGTGATCAACCAGCCGTTCCAGGTTGCCGGCCGCGAAGGCCAGTACGACATCGTCTGCACCGTCAAGGGTGGTGGCCTTTCGGGTCAGGCCGGCGCGGTCAAGCACGGCATCGCCCAGGCGCTTTCGAAGTTCGAACCCGCCCTGCGCAGCGCCGTGAAGGCCGCCGGCTTCCTGACCCGCGACCCGCGCGTCGTGGAACGCAAGAAGTACGGCCGCGCCAAGGCGCGCAAGAGCTTCCAGTTCTCGAAGCGCTGATCGCGCTTCGAAAGCAGGATTGCTTTCAGGATCAAGGGGCTGCGCGAAAGCGCGGCCCCTTTTTTCTTTGGAGCAGGCGTTGCGTGCATCCTTCGACAGGCTCAGGATGAGCGGACCGGAGAATGCTGCGGGCTGTGGTTCCGAACCGGATAGCGGCCTTTCCTTTTGCCTCCGCCTCCCGCATCGTGTGCGCGATGTTGGGCACGATGATCGATCGGGCGCGGGTGGCTGTCCGGTCGTCTCCCGGGTGGTTTGCAGCGCTGGTGGCCGCGCTGGCGTGGGCCGCGTGGCTGCGCGTGGCGCAGGCCGCCGCGCCGGTGGTGTTCGACGAATATGCCTCGATCTTCTTTTCCCGCCACGGCTTTGGCCAGTTGTGGGGGGCGTGGATGCTGCGGGAAACCAACCCGCCGCTGTTCTATTCGCTGCTGAAGCTGTGGCGCATGGCGGTGCCGGACGACGTGCTGGCGCTGCGGCTTCTGCCGCTGGGCATCGACATGGCGCAGATCGCGCTGCTGGCGGGGTTCGCGTGGCGGCGATACGGCCCGGCCGCCGCCGTGCTGGCGGTGATGGTGGTCGCGTGTTCGGCCTCGGACATCTATCATGCGCCCTATCTGCGCGGGTATGGCCTTTCCAAACTGGCGGTGACCGTCTCGTTCATCGGGCTGGTTCGCGCGCTGGATGGAGACGGGGAAGGCGGCACGGGCCGGCGCGGCTGGATCGCGTTTGCGGGCGGGGCGGTGGTGGCGATCTATTGCCACACGACGATGCTGATCTGGCCGCTGGTGGCGGGCGCCGCCCTTGCCATCGACGCGCTGCTGGCGCCGGGCGAGAGCCGCGCCCGGTGGCGGCAGCTGCTGCTGGCAGGCGTGGCGATCCTGATCGCCAGCGCATGGGTGCTGACGCAGGGCGTCATGCAGTTGCGCGGGCACAATCCCAACATCAACTGGATCGAGCCGCTCGACCTCGATGACTTCGTATCGTCGGTGAACCTGCAACTGCTGCTCGACGGAACCATCGGCAGCGTGGCGATGGTCGCGCTGATGGCGGCGGGCACGGTGCGCACCGCCGGAACCCGTGCCACCCGGCTGGCGCTGCTGTCGCTGGTGCTGGGGGTGGCGGCGTTCAAGGCCTGCGACGCGGTGCACCCGATCATTTCGGACTATACGCTGCACTGGGCCTCGCCGTTTTCGGCATGGCTGGCGGGCGCGGCGGTGGCGCGCGGGGGTGGCGAGGCCTTGCGGCGCGGGGTGCCAAGGGCGCTGCGCATCGCCACGGTGGCGGGCATGGCGCTACTGGGGCGCTGGGCGCTGGCGACAGAGGCGTACATCTCGCATCCGCAGGACTGGCAGGCCTCCATCCGGCGCGTGGCGGCGACCCCGCAGGCCGCGATGCTGGTTTCGCACGAATCGATCGGCGTGGTGGTGCAGCAGGCCTGCATGATCGAATTCCACGCAGCCACCTGCCCGTTTCCGCTGGTGGTGATGGCGAACCCCGCGCCGACCGATAGCTGGGCCTTCGGCGGCTATCGCGGGCCGATCGTCAGCCCGTTTGGCGTGCGCCGCGCGCTGGGGAAGGCGGAGACGGTCTTTGCCTTCAGCCGCTATGTCTATCGTCCGCTCGATCCCTTTGGGCTGGACAAGGGCGATTATGACGAGACGCTGTGGGATGACGGTGAGCTGATCGGGCCGATCCCCGTGAGCCATTTCGACGTGCGTCCGTTCAGCCGTCCGCCGATCCCCGATCCGCCGCCCGATCCGGATTGACCGGTTGGTCCCCGCGCCCTTGCAGGGAAGCTATCCCGATCAGTCCAGCCGCACGGAGGGGAGCAGGGCTTCGATGTCGGCCGGGCGGGACAGATCGGTGCCGGGGCGCAGGACGGCGGCGCTGCCAGCGGCGACGCCGTGGCGGAAGGCTTCTTCGCTGCTGAAGCCGCTGGCAAGGGCGTGGACCATCGCGGCAAGGAAGCTGTCGCCCGCGCCGACGGTGCTTTGCGGGTCGATGGACAGCGCGGGGGCATAGAGCGTGCCATCGGCATGGGCGAGCACCGCGCCTTCATGCCCGAGTGTGGTGGCGACGATGCGCGCGGCCCCGGATTCGACGAGCGCGAGCGAGGCTTCGGCCACGTCTTCGATGGCGGGCAGGGGGCGGCCGACCAGGCCCTCAAGCTCGCCACGGCTGGGCTTGACCAGATCGATCCCGCCGCCCGCGAGGCCTGCCTTCAGCGCATCGCCAGAGGTATCGAGCACGATGGGGATGCCGCGCCGGGCCATGATGCGCGCGGTTTGCGCATAGAAATCGGCGGGCACGCCGGGCGGCAGCGAGCCGCTGGCGACGAGCCATTCGCATTCGACCGCTTCGAGCGCGGCCAATGCGCCGTGCCATTCGGCTTCGCTCACCTGCGGACCGGCGGGGGTGAAGCGGAATTCCTTGCCGCTTTCGTGCTCCAGCGCGGTCATGGCGATGCGGGTGTGGCCGGCGATCGGGATGCGCGTGCGCACGATCTGGTGCAGATCGAGCAGACCGTCCAGCGCCGCGCCGGTGGCCCCGCCCGACATGTAAAGACAGCGCACATTGCCGCCGAGCCGGGCAAAGACGCGCGCCACATTGATGCCGCCGCCGCCCGGATTGTAGTATTCATGGGTGGTGCGGATCTTGTGCGTGGGGAACACGCGATCGACTTCATAGGCGACGTCGATCGTGGGGTTCATCGTCAGCGTGGCGATGACGGGCATGGTGCGGTCCGTTCGGGCAAGGTGCTGGGGATTCGGGATTCTTGTGGCAGCCTGTGTCGGCCTGTGTATTGACGGACGTCAAGTGTGAGCGGGAGGGCTAGGCTTGCGGGCAATGGTGATGAGCGCGCTGGAGCGGGCGCGGATGCATCCGGGCGGCCGGCTCGGCTGGGCGCGCAACGCGCTGGGAGCGCTGGTTGGCATCGCGCTGGCAGGCCTTGTGACGCAGGCGCTGATCAGGGCGACAGGATCGGCCGCGCCGGCGTGGCTGGTGGCGCCGCTGGGCGCATCGGCGGTGCTGGTGTTCGCGGTGCCGGCAAGCCCGCTGGCGCAGCCGTGGTCGGTGTTTGGCGGCAACATGATTTCGGCGGCGATCGGCCTTGCGCTGGGCCATGCGATCGGCGTGCCGTGGGCCGCGGCGAGCCTTGCCGTGGGCGGGGCAATTGCCGCGATGACGCTGGCGCGCTGCCTGCATCCCCCGGGCGGGGCCTGCGCGCTGCTGTGCGCGCTGGGCGCGCAGACGAGCCACTGGGGCTGGGATTTCCTGATGCTGCCGCTGGCGCTGAACCTTGGCCTGCTGGTGCTGGCGGGATCGTTGTGGAACAACGCCACGGGGCATCCCTGGCCGCACCGCCCGCACCCCGCGCCGGTGCTGCCCACGGGCACGTGGGCGGGCACTTATGCCAGCGCCGATCTGGACGCGGTGCTGGCCGAATGGGACGAAGTGCTGGACGTGGACCGCGAGGATCTGGACGCGCTGTTCCGCGAGGTGGAGCAGCGCGTGCTGAAGCGCTGGCAGGCGGGGGGCGGTTAGCGCGCGTTCCTTTTCAGGCTTTCGTCCATGCGGGCAAGCTGTTCGGGAGTGGCTTCGGTCTGGAAGCGGGCTTTCCATTCGGCGGCGGGCATGCCGTGGATCACTTCGCGCGCGGTGGCCTTGTCCAGCCCGGCACCGGCTTCGTTGATCCAGTCGGCCAGACAATTGCGGCAGAAGCCGGCAAGGCCCATCAGGTCGATGTTCTGGGCATCGTGGCGGTGGCGCAAGTGGCGCACCAGCGTGCGGAAAGCGGCGGCGGCCACGGCATCGGGCAGGGTATCGAGCGGATCGGGCGAATAGGTATCCATGACAATCATCCTGAGGGCGTGGGGCCTTGGGTTTTAACAGCGCATAGGCCATAGCGCGCTTGCATCAAAGCCGCAGCTTGCGCGGCAAAGCCCTGTTGCGGCAAAAACGAGGTGGCACAATGTCGGTTCTGGATCCCCGCGAACGCAAGGTGAAGATCCTGGCGACGGTTGGCCCGGCCAGCAGCAGCCCCGAAATGCTGGAAAAGCTGTATCGCGCCGGGGTCGACGCGTTCCGCGTCAACATGAGCCACGGCGACCATGCCACGCACGCGGAGACGATCGCCTCGATCCGCGCGATGGAGCGCAGGATCGGGCGGCCGGTGACCATTCTGGCGGACCTTCAGGGGCCGAAGCTGCGCGTGGGCACGTTCAAGGACGGGCGCGCGGTGATCCGCCATTCGGGGCACTTCACGCTGGACCGCAACCCCGAGCCGGGTGACGAAAACCGCGTGTGCCTGCCGCATCCCGAGCTGTTCGGCATCCTGCAGAAGGGCCAGCGGCTGCTGATCGACGATGGCAAGCTGCGGCTGCGCGTGATCCGCGCGGACGAGAACGAGATCCTGTGTTCGGCTGAAGTCGGCGGGGTGATTTCCAACCGCAAGGGCGTGAACGTGCCCGACGCGGTGATCCCGGTGCCGGCGCTGACCGAGAAGGACCGCCGCGACCTGAGCTTTGCGGTGGAACAGGGCGCGGACTGGATCGCGCTGTCGTTCGTGCAGCGGCCCGAGGACGTGGCCGAGGCGCGCCGCCTGATGGGCGGGCACGGATCGCTGATGGCCAAGATCGAAAAGCCGGCCGCGATCAGCCGGCTGGACGAGATCATCGAGCTGTCCGACGGGATCATGGTGGCGCGCGGCGATCTGGGCGTGGAGCTGAACCCCGAAGAAGTGCCCCCGTTGCAGAAGCGCATCGTCGAGGCCGCGCGGCGCGAAGGCAAGCCCGTGGTCGTGGCGACGCAGATGCTCGAATCGATGATCGAGGCACCGACGCCGACGCGCGCGGAAGTGTCTGACGTGGCCAACGCGGTTTATGACGGCGCGGACGCGGTGATGCTGTCGGCCGAGACGGCGGCGGGCGCGTGGCCGGAAGAGGCGGTGACGATCATGCACCGAATCGCCGCGCAGGTGGAAAGCGATCCCGGCTATGCCGCGCGCGTCCACTTCATCGAAACGCGGCCCGATCCGACGACCGCCGACGCGCTGGCCGAGGCTTGCGCCAGCATCACGCGGACGCTGCCGATTTCGGGCATCATCGTGTTCACCGGCTCCGGCTCCACCGCGCGGCGCGTGGCGCGCGAGCGGCCGGGCGTGCCCATGCTGGTGCTGACGCCTTCGCCCAAGACGGCGCGCAAGGTTGGCCTGCTGTGGGGCGCGCACGCGGTGCACACCAAGGACATCGGCAGCTTTGAAGAGATGATCGCCAAGGGCAAGCGCATGGCGCTGCGCCACGGGTTCGGCACCGCGGGATCGCGCCTGATCGCGCTGGCCGGCGTTCCGTTCGGCACGCCGGGCGCAACCAACCTGCTGCACGTGGTGACGTTGAGCGGCGACGAACTCAGCCGCTACGGCGAGTGATGCGTTAGCGCTTGGCAGTGATGGCTAGGCGCGGACCGGCGGCTTCGCGCGTGGCTGCGCGGCGGTCGGCGGCGACGACCTGGTTCTTGCCTGCCTTCTTGGCGGCATAGAGCGCGGCGTCGGCCATCGGCACGATATCGCTGGCCGAAGTAGCGGCTTCGGGCACGGCGGCCACGCCGAACGAGGCGCTGATGCGGCACTGGTGCACGTCGCTCAACCCCTCGATGCGTTCGCGCAGCATCTCGGCCTTTTCCAGCGCGTCTTCCATGGCGCAATCGGGCAGGATCGCCAGCAGTTCCTCGCCGCCATAGCGGCAGACCACGTCGCTGGGGCGCAATGTGCCGACGATCTGCGCGGCAACATCGCGCAGCACGGCATCGCCCTTGGCATGGCCGTGTTCGTCGTTCAGATGCTTGAAGTTGTCGAGGTCGAGCATGACCACGGCGGTGCTCGATCCGCTGCGCGCGCCCAGCGACACGAAGCGTTCGAGCGCGTCTTCCATGTAGCGGCGGTTGTACAGGCCCGTCAGCGGATCGCGCAGCGACTGGGTGCGCAGCTTTTCGCGCAGGGCGATGTTGGACAGCGCCAGCGACATCGAATCCGCCAGCGCCCGGCCAAGGCGGCGGTTTTCCATCAGCAGCGAGAACGCCGCCGGATCATCGCGCACCACGATCAGCAGGCCGTGGAGCTGACCGCAGGCCATCATCGGGATTTCCACGCTCGCCACTTCGCAGCCGTGGTGCGCGCAGCACAGCGTGTTGCTGACCGGCGCGTTGATGTGCGGCTTGCCGCGCTTGAGCGCCCAGCAGTTGGCGGGCGAGAGCGTTTCGAGCACGCGGTAGTTGGCCGGCAGATCCCACGCGCGGGCAAGGTCGAGCCGGTCGCGCGAATTGTTGAAGACATAGAGCGCCGCGCCGTATTCGGGCAGCAAACGGCGCGCGGTGGCCATCAGGACCGCGCTGGCGTCCTCATAGGTTTCGGCGGCCTGAAGCATGTCGGTCATCGCGAACAGTTCCTCGATCTGTTCGCGTGCGCGGCGGGTGACTTCATAGGCGCTGCGACCGCGCATGGTGATGCCCCGGCCAAGCATGCGCAGGGCGAACTGCGTGGCGAGCACCAGCACTTGCGCGACGACGATGAACGACAGCGCGTCGTAGCCGTGCTCCGTCTCGCGCGAGATCATCACGATCACCGCCGCGATGGCGAGCGCCTGAAGCGTGATCGAGGCGTTGTGGACCCGATCGACGGTTCGCAGGTCAAAGCGGGCCTGTCCGGTCAGTTCTGTCTTGGGGGTGGGATCGGACAAGTGCAGCTCCGGCGGTTTTGCCGGGGCTAGCACCCATTCTTCAAAAAAATCCTTAATGACCCGTGCGTTGGAATGCTCGGGGTTTCCCTCAACGCGCGCCGAACAGTGCCGAGCCGATGCGCACGTGGGTGGCGCCGAGCATCACCGCGGTCTCGAAATCGTCGCTCATGCCCATGCTCAGTCCGGCAAGGCCGTGATCTGCCGCCAGCTTGCCCAGTAAGGCAAAGAACGGCGCGGCCTCGATTTCGGCGGGGGGCACGCACATCAGGCCCTGCACCGGCAGGTCGGCGGCGCGCGCTTCTGCCAGCAACGCGGGCAGGTCGGTCACGGCGCAGCCGCCCTTCTGCTCTTCGGCGCCGATATTCACCTGCACGAACAGCGGCACGCGGCGGCCGGTCTTGTCCATCGCGCGGGCGAGTGCCGCAAGCAGCGAGGGCCTGTCCAGCGAATGGATGCAATCGAACAGGCGGACCGCGTCCTCGGCCTTGTTGGATTGCAACTGGCCGACGAGGTGCAGCTGCACGGCGGGGTGCGCCTCACGCAACGCGGGCCACTTGGCCTCGGCTTCCTGCACGCGGTTTTCGCCATAGACGAGCTGGCCTTGCGCGATCAGCGGCAGGATCGCCTCGGCCGGCCTGGTCTTGCTGATGGCGATCAGCGTGACGTCTTCGGGCTTGCGATGCGCGATGCGCGCGGCCTGCGCGATGCGGGTGCGGATGTCCTGAAGGGGAGTGTGGGCTTCGCTCATGGGCCGGTGCTATAGCGCGGCGATGGCGAAGCGCTACCCCGTCCCAAACGTGATCCTGCTGAGCGATGCGCGCAACGATGCCGTGCTGGAGCGCGCCATCGCATGCCTTCCACGCGGCAGTGCGCTGGTATTCCGGCATTACCACCTGCCGCTGCCCGAACGCGCGCACCGATTGCGCGAACTGGCGCGGGCGTGCCGGGCGCGCGGGGTGGCGCTGGTGCTGGCGGGGGATGGCTATGGCCCGGCGCAAGGGTTGGTGCGGCGTGCGCCCTTGCGACTGGCGACGGCGCACGGGCTTCGCGAGATTGGCGATGCGGCGCGGGCAAGGGCGGATGCGGTGCTGCTGTCGCCGGTGTTCCCCACGCGGTCGCATCCGGGGGCAAAGGGGCTGGGTGCGGTGCGGTTCCTGCTGCTGGCGCGGCAATCGCCGGTGCCGGTGATCGCGCTGGGCGGGATGACGCCCGCGCGGGCGCGGGCGTTGCCGGTGCATGGCTGGGCGGCCATTGATGGCCTGACCGGCGGATTGGCAACCCACCGCAAATAACACGCCGGATTCCCGTGGATTCTTGACGGTGAGTCCCGTTCGGGCGCATTATGTTCCGCGAAGGGAAGGGTTGATGGCTTCGATTTCTCCGGGACGCCGCAGCGGGGGCGCCGATTGGCGCGCGATCCTGCGTCGCAGTTTCCGCCGCAGCGCCGAGCTGCTGGGCGGGGCGGCGCTGTTTGTGCTGATGGTGTTCCTGGCGCTCGCGCTGGTCAGCTATACCCAGACCGATCCTTCGGGCAGCACGGCATCGGGCAGCCCGGTGGAAAACTGGATGGGCCTGCCCGGCGCATGGGCTTCGGAGCGGCTGCTGGTGCTGTGCAATCGTGTCGCCGATCGCGTCGGGCAAAAATTTCCGGACGTGCTGTTCGGGATGCTGGCCTTCGGGCGAGACGGCAGCTTCACCATCGACCGGGCTGATCAGCTCGA
>JBDLVU010000076.1:0-13490 GCA_039804665.1 Pseudomonadota bacterium
TGGACCGCATGTCCGTTCGCGGCCTCTTTTTTTGTTCATGGCGGGAGCAGGATGGCGGCCCTATAGCGGGGCGATGCGTACCCCTGCCCTGATCGCCGCCCTTTCCCTGCTGCTCGCGCCCGTGGCGCCGGCAGTGGCCCAGCCCGCGCCCGCAAGGCTGACCGGCGAACACCGCGCCGCGCTGCGCTGTGCGGCGGCGTTTGCGCTGGCGGCACAGGCGCAGGCGCAGGGCGATGCCGCCGCGCTGGCGCTGCCGCCGCTGACCGCGCGGGGGAAGCGCTATTTCGCCATCGTCGGCGATCAGGTGGTGGATGAAGCCGGGATGACGCGCGAACAGGTGCGCGACCTGCTGACGGCCGACGCGGTGGCGATCCAGCAGGCCGGCGCGCGCGATCCGGACGGCGTGCTGTCGGCGGAAGTAAAGCCCTGCCTTGCCCGGCTGGAGGCCACCGTCCCCCCGCTGAAGACGCCCGACCTGCTTCAGTGCAGCGCGATCCTGTCGCTGGCCTTCGACGAAGTGCACGCCCGCGACGGCATGAGCCCCCGCGCGCAGGACCTGAAAACGCTGGCCTCGGTGCTTTCCGCGCGTGAGCACGAGGCGCTGGTGGCCGCCGGAAAAAGCGGCGACGAGGCCGACGCCGCGCTGGCGCAGGCGCACGATGCCATGCTGAAGGAAGCCTTCGACAAAGCGGGTGGGGTGGAGAAGTACGACATCGACCATTGCTATGATCTGGCGAAGCCCGAGGCGAAATCGCACTATTGAGCCGCGCGCCCCAAACCCCATATGGGCGGCGAAGGAGATCCCACGATGGCCGACAAGCTGAACCTGACCGAGGCGGAATGGCGCGAGCGCCTGAGCCCCGAACAGTATCACATCCTGCGCCAGCACGGCACCGAACGGGCGTTCACCGGCAAGTATGAAAAGAACAAGGCGCCGGGCGATTACACCTGTGCCGGGTGCGGGGCACCGCTGTTCGAGGCCGATACCAAGTATGACAGCGGATCGGGCTGGCCCAGCTTCTATGCCCCGGCAGACGGCGCGGCGGTGGACGAAATCCGTGACGCCAGCCACGGCATGGTGCGCACCGAAGTGCGCTGCGCGCGCTGCGACGGACATCTGGGCCACGTTTTTCCCGATGGGCCCGCGCCCACCGGCCTGCGCTATTGCATCAACAGCGCGTCACTGGATTTCACGCCCACCGCGGATGAATCCTGAGGCGTTGAAACTAGCCATTAACCCTGCGTTATAATTGGCCTATGCACAGGGCCGTTGCGGGGAGCGGCGGGCATATCGCCCCATGCGCCAGGTTTAGAGGGATTCGGTAGAAACTGATGGCGAGGCGGGACAATCCCCGGCGTTCCGGGCGTGACGAAGACGCGCGCGGCAGTTCGTTCCTCGGCCGGCTGGTGCGGCGCGTGATCGTGTGGAGCGGCGCGTTCGCGCTACTGGCGGCGGTGGGCGTAACCGCCGCCGTGCTGATCACCGCGCGTTCGCTGCCGGGATACGATCGCCTGAAATCCAGCCAGGCGGGCCAGACCATCGTGGTGCGTGCCAACGACGGGTCGGAAATCGTGACGCTGGGGCCGAGCTATGGCCGGTGGATTCCGATCAGCCACATTCCGCGCGTGATGCAGGATGCGATGATCTCGGTGGAAGACCGCCGTTTCCGCGAACACTGGGGCGTGGACCCGATCGGCATCGCGCGGTCGCTGTACGTGCGCGTGCAGAGCGGGCACTGGCGGCAGGGCGGATCGACGATCACGCAGCAGCTGGCGCGCAACGTGTTCCTGAATTCCAGCCGCACCTTTGATCGCAAGATCCGCGAGGCCGTGCTGGCGATGGCGCTGGAAACGCGCTTCAGCAAGGATCAGATCCTCGAACTGTACCTGAACAAGGTCTATTTCGGGGGCGGCGCCTATGGCGTGGATTCGGCCGCGCGCAAGTTCTTTGGCCATTCGGGCGAGCAGTTGAGCCTGGCCGAGGCCTCGATCATCGCGGGGCTGGTAAAGGCGCCTTCGCACTATTCGCCCACCGCCGACGCGCAGGCTGCCGTGGACCGCGCGCAGGTTGTGCTGGAAACGATGCAGGACGCCGGTGCGATCACGCCATCGCAGGCCGCCGCCGCCAACCTGAAGGGCGTGAAGCTGGCGGCCGAGCAGGGGCAGAATTCGGCCCGCTATTTCACCGACTGGGTGCTGCCGCAGCTGGACCTGCTGTTGCCCGACAACGACCAGCCGATTGAGGTGTGGACCACGCTGGACCCGGCGGCGCAACATGCGGCGACCAATGCCATCCAGGGCTTCGTGCCCAAGGATGCGCAGGGCGCGCTGGTCAGCGTGGACCGCGATGGCGCGGTTCTGGCGATGGTGGGCGGCACCGATTACGTGACCAGCAACTATAACCGCGCGGTCAACGCCGTGCGCCAGCCGGGATCGGCGTGGAAGCTGTTCGTCTATCTCACCGCGCTGGAAGCGGGCTATAAGCCCGATGACAAGGTGGTGGACGAACCGGTGACGATTCAGGGCTGGAGCCCGCGCAATTCGGGCGGCACCTATGCCGGCCAGATCGATATGCGCACGGCCTTTGCCTATTCGAAGAACACCGTGGCGGCGCAGCTGGGCAACGAAGTGGGCTTTGGCGCGGTGGCCAACATGGCGCGCCGCTTTGGCGTGACCACCCCCATCAACACGCTGCCGTCGATGGTGCTGGGCACCAGCGACGTGCGCGTGATCGACATGGTGCGCGCCTTTGCCGAAGTGCAGGCCAAGGGATCAAACGTGATGCCCTATGGCATCCGCAAGGTGACGACGACCGATGGCGAGGTGCTGTACAGCCACCGTCCGGACAATCCGCAGCAGCTTGTGCCTGACTATGTGGCGGCCGGCATCACCGACCTGTTGCAGACCGCGGTCAGCACGGGCACGGGCCGCGCCGCGCAGATCGGCCGCCCGGTTGCGGGCAAGACCGGCACCACCAGTTCCAACAAGGATGGCTGGTTCCTGGGCTTTTCCAGCGGCATCACCACCGGCGTGTGGATGGGCCGCGATGATGCCCGGCCCGTGCCCGGCCTTCAGGGCGGCACCGCGCCTGCGCGCGCCTTTGCCGCGTATATGAAGGTCGCCACGGCCAAGCGCCCGGTGGAACCCTTCCAGACCGAGCTGAAGCTGCCGCAATGGCAACTGGAGCCGGATGACGAGGCGATGCAGGCCAATCCCGACGACTATTTCTATGCCGACCCGAACGGCAATATCGTCGATAACGCTGGAAGCCAGCAGCGCCTGCCGCAGGCGCCTGACGAGGTGGTTCCGGTGCCAGAGGATATCGCCCCGGATCAAGGCCCGGCGGCGGCCAACGACGATTTCCTCAACCGCGCAACCGGGCGGCAGGGCGAGCCGGTGCCCGCGCGCGGTCGGGCGCGGGTCGGTGCGCAGCCGGCGGGCAACTGACCGCGAACCTTTTGCGCGTCCGTTCGTTGCCTGTCGTGACGGGGTGATCCCCGAACCGACAGGAGAACACGATGGCTTTGTTCAAGCTCGCGGCCGCCGGCGCGGTCGGCTATTTCATCTACAAGGCGTTTCGCCAGCAGCAGGGCGAGGCGCCCGCACCGGCCGCCTTCGCTTCGGGCGAGACGACCGGCAACAACTTCTCGCAAGTGCGCTCGGCCGGGACCGAAGGCATGCGATCCGATCCGCCGAAGTGGGACAAGGTTGATCAGGCGGCGGATGAAAGCTTCCCCGCCAGCGATCCGCCGTCGACCTATTGACCGGACGGGTTCAGGAATCGGAGGGCAGCCGCATGGCGATCATCGCCATCGCGGCGGCCCATCCGGCCGCAATCCACAGGCAGCCGAGCGGCAGGCGATCCTGCAGGAATGCGCCCAGCACCGCGCCCGCCAGCAGCCCGGCCCATAGCGTGGCCCATGCCGTCCAGCCGCGGTCGCCCTTGCCCACCAGCCACAGCGCCAGCCCTTGCCCGATGCGCACCAGCGCGCCGGTCATGTAGGTCAGCCCCACGGTCACTTCGCCGCCGCGCTGGAATGTGTTGTTGATCGCGCCCATCGCCATGACCAGCCCGGCGAGCATCGCCATTTCATGGCCCGCCGCGCGCAAGGCGGCGGCGGCCAGCAACAGCAGCGCGACAAGGCCCACCACCGCCGGTTTGCGCAAGACGCCCGCGCGCAGAGAGACCAGCGCCCCGCCCGTGACCCCGCACAGGAAGCCGCCGATCAGCAAGGCAGGCACCAGCGCGCGCGCGGGGTCCGTGCCCAGCGCCACGCCCAGCCGGGTGGTGTTGCCCGACATGAACGAGACGAAATAGCCATTCGCCGAAAGGAACCCAACCGCATCGACGAACCCGGCCATCGCGGCGAGCGCGATGGCAAAGCGGCGGCGGGTGCGGTCATAGCGGATCACGTGCGCGACCCTATCCGCTCCGCTCCCGCTTGGGAATCAATCCTTGGCCATGCCGATCGCCATGCCCGCCAGCACATCGGCCATCGCGCCTGCGATTTCGGTATCGGCGGGCGCGGCGTCGGCAATCGCGCGGCGCATCGCTTCGGCCCACTGGGTGGCGGTGGTGCGGTCGATGGGGAAGGGTTTGTGCATCGACATCATGCACTTGCCGGGATTGGCCTCCCACCAGTCACGCGGGCCGCCGCACCAGCCGGCCAGGAACGAAGGCAGCGAGGCGCGCATCGGGGCAAGGTCGGGCGCATGCATGGCGCGCAGTTCCTTGTAGGCCGGATCGCTGTCCATCAGGTCGTAGAACCGGTTGGTGATGGTGCGCAGCACCTCGATCCCGCCGATGCGCTCATAGGGAGAGGTGGCGGGCTTGCTGGCGGTTTCTGCTGCGGTGGCCAAGGCCTTGAAACTCCGGGAAATGGGATCGACAGGCTTCATGCCTCGCACGCCCCATGCCCAGCCGCATTGATGCGGGTCAACTCACCATCTGGCGCAGCGCGTCCAGCCGGTCCGCTTCGTGCGCGGGCTTGTCGGCGCGGATGCGCGCGATGCGGGGAAAGCGCATGGCAAGGCCGGACTTGTGTCGCCTGCTCAGGTGGACGCTGTCGAACGCGACCTCAAGCACCAGCGATTTCTCCACTTCGCGCACCGGGCCGAAGCGATTGGTGGTGTGCTGCCGCACCCACGAATCGAGCCATTTCAGCTCGGCGTCGGTGAAGCCGAAATAGGCCTTGCCCACCGGCAACAGCTCCGCGCCCGCATCGGGATCGCCATCCCAGCAGCCGAACGTGAAATCCGAATGGAACGAGCTGCGCTTGCCGCTGCCGCGCTGGGCATACATCAGCACGCAATCGATGCGCAGCGGATCGCGCTTCCACTTGTACCACAGCCCGGTGCGGCGGCCGGCGAGATACGCCGAATCGCGCCGCTTCAGCATCACGCCCTCGATCGCCTCGTCGCGCGCCCGCGCGCGCACTTCGGCCAGCGCGTCCCAGTCGGTGACGGGCAGGACCGCGCTGATATCCACCCGCGCCGGGTCCAGCCGGGGCATCAGGCCTTCCAGCGCCAGCCGCCGCGCGCTCCACGCCTGTTCGCGCAAGTCCGCGCCATCCAGCAGCAGCACATCGTACAGCCGCACGAACGCCGGGTATTCCTCCAGCATCTTGCCCGAAACAGCCTTGCGCCCCAGCCGCTGCTGCAACGCGTTGAAGCTGGCCGCGCCGCCTTCCTCTCCGCCTTGGTGGCTGCCGCGCACCAGCAGTTCGCCATCGAGCACGGCGGGAAAGGGCAGCGCGGCGGCGATTTCGGGAAAGGCGGCGGAAATGTCGTCTCCCCCGCGCGAATAGACGCGGGTTTCTCCGGCCACGTGGACCAGTTGCACGCGGATGCCGTCCCACTTCCATTCGGCGGCATAGTCGGCAAGGTCCAGCTGCGCGCCATCATCCAGCGGGTGGGCCAGCATGAACGGGCGGAACAGCGGCAGCAGATCGGTGCGCGGCGGCGCGGCCTTGCCCGTGGCCCAGTCGAACAGCGCGGCATAGGGCGGGGACTGGCCGTGCCAGTATTCCTCCACATCCTCCACCGCCACGCCAAAGGCCTGCGCAAAGGCAACCTTGGCCAGCCGCGCCGAAATGCCGATGCGCATGGCCCCGGTGGCGAGCTTCAGCAGCGCATAGCGGCCATTGGCATCGAGCCGGTCGAGCAGCCCGGCCAGCCGCGCGGGCGCGTCGTTGCGGCTGGCGGGCCCGAGCGTTTCCACGACATTTGCCACGGTGGGTGGCGGGCCGGTGGGGCCGGGTGGTTCGGGCCAGAGCAGGCTGGCGGTTTCGGCGGTATCGCCCACGTAATCGCGTGACAGCGTCCAGAGGATTTCATCCACGCGTTCCGCCATCAGCGCGCGGATCGTGCCCGCTTTCACCGCCGGGAAATCCAGCCCGTCGGTGAGCGCCGCCAGCGCCCAGCCGCGATCGGGATCGGGCGCCTCGCGCAGATAGCGCGCCAGGAGGTCCAGCTTGCCGTTGCGGCTGCGGGTAAAGACGAGCGCGTCGAGCAGGGCGGCAAAGCGCTGCATCAGTCGTCGTCCTCGTCGTCATAGCCAACCAGCGCCAGAGCCCGCGCGCGGCGCTGGTTCAGCTGGCACCAGCGCAGCAGGGCTTCCTCGCGGCCGTGGGTGATCCAGGTTTCAGACGGGTTCACTTCGGTGATGGTCGTCGTCAGTTCGTCCCAGTCGGCATGGTCGGAAATGATCAGCGGCAGTTCCACCATGCGCTGGCGGGCGCGCTGGCGCACGCGCATCCAGCCCGATGCCATCGCGGTGACGGGATCGGGCAGGCGCCGACTCCAGCGGTCGTTGAGCGCGGAAGGCGGCGCGACGACAATCTGGCCGGCCAGCGCCTCCTTTGGCGCATCGGCCACCAGCCGCAGGTCGCCAAGGTCCACGCCGTGATCCTGATAAAGCCGGCACATCCGCTCCATCGCGCCGTGCAGCCAGATCGGATCGTGATAGCCATGTGCGCGCAATTCCGCGATCAGCCGCTGCGCCTTGCCCAGCGCATAGGCCCCCACCAGCACGCAAGCGTCGGGGTGATCGCGCAGCGCGCCGGTGAGTTTGGCTATTTCCCCGGCGATGGGCGGATGGCGGAACACCGGCAGGCCAAACGTTGCCTCGGTGATGAACACGTCGCACGAAACGGGCTGGAACGGCGGGCAGGTGGGATCGGCGCGGCGCTTGTAATCGCCGGTCACGACAACGCGCTCGCCCGCATGTTCCAGCAGGATCTGTGCGGAGCCCAGCACATGCCCGGCGGGCATGAACGTGGCAAAGACGCCGCCCGCCAGCGCGATGCGCTCGCCATAGGCCAGCGGTGTTTCCGCGCCCGCGCCGCCATAGCGCAAGGCCATGATCGCCAGCGTTTCGGGCGTGGCGAAAACATGGCCGTGGCCGCCGCGCGCATGATCGGCATGGCCGTGGGTGACGAGCGCGCGTTCAGCGGACCTTGCGGGATCGATCCACGCGTCTGCCGGCACCACGTGGATGCCATGCGGCTCGGGCCGGATCCACGCACATTCGCCTGCCATGCCGGATGAATGGCGCAAGGCGGGCAAGGGTTCCAGATGCGATTTGGGGAAGGGGCGTTTGCGGTGCCCCAAAAAGAAAGAGGCGGCCGGAGCCGCCTCTTTCCGCATCCTCTCCAGGATACGTTGACCGGGGCGGCGTTTTTTGCCGCGTCCTTCGGCCGGGGTATGTCTTAGCGCGCAGCGATCTGCGTGCCGGCAGCGTCGCCCGTGGTCTGCATGTAGGGAACCGGGTTGACCGCTTCGCCGCCGATGCGGACTTCATAGTGCAGGTGCGAACCGGTCGAACGGCCGGTCGAGCCGACGTAGCCGATCACGTCGCCCTTGTGCACGGCCTGCCCTTCGGCAACCGCGATGCGCGACATGTGGCCATAGCGGGTTTCCATCGCGCCGCCGTGTTCCAGCTGCACGTAAAGGCCATAGCCGCCAAACCAGTCGGCCTTGCCCACAACGCCGTCGGCGGCGGCGTGGATCGGGGTGCCGGTGGGGGCGGGAAGGTCGATGCCCTTGTGCTGACGCAGGCCGCCCAGCACGGGGTGGACGCGCATGCCAAAGGCGCTGCTCATCGCGCGGGCGCTGACGACGGGCATCAGCGTGGGGATGGAGACCGAACCGGTGCGGATCTTCTGCGGAGCGACCGAGCCCATGCCGCCGTCAAGCGACTGCCAGCTGGCGAAAAGCTGGCGGAATTCGCCGTCGGTGGCGTCGGTGGTGCCGTTCTTCGCAGCCTCTGCGGCGCGGAGCGGAGCGGCGATGTCGGCCGAAGCGGCGCTGTTGGCCATGGCCGGAGCAGCGATGAAACAGGCAATGCCGGCAATGGCGGCAAGAGCGGTCTGGAAGGGCTTGAAGTGCGACATTACGACCCGAACAACCTTTTTCGTTTCGCGCCGTCCGGTGCATTGGTGCACCTGTGACCGCGCGCTGAAACCCCCAGAGCGCATCCCGTTATCGGCTGGTTACAGCGTGCTGCATCCGGCCGGCGGAATTTTCAGAGATTGGTCGGAACCCCCCGTCCATCTCGTGGATTGTGGGGTAACGACAGGTGTTGCGATCACGCAACCCCTGTCATGAATTCGTACGACAAACCGGCTGCTCGGCGCGCCGAGTCGTTGAACGGCGGCTTAATGGCGCCCCGAAAGTGGCGCGCGACCAAGGTTTTCCACGTGGTCGGCGGTGATTCTCCCCGCATTTCGCACACTGCGACGAAATGCGTTGTGCCGAAGCGCACATGACGAATTTCGTCGTCAAGGATTCGTTGCAGGACGCGTGCGGAGCGTTCGTCGCCCGCAGCCTTGAACCGTTCGATGGTCGTGGGCGTCACGTCCAGCCCGCGCGCTTCCAGCACCATCGGCACCACCGCCAGCCGCGCCGCCACATCGTGCGCGGTTTCGCGGGCGGCATCCCACAGCCCGTCGTGCGCGGGCATTGCGCCGTAATGGCTGCCCAAGGTGCGCAGCCGCCGCGCGACCAGCGCAAAATGCATCGCTTCGTCCGCCGCGACCGACAGCCAGTCGGTCACGAAATCGCGCCCCATCTGCGCGCCAAAGCGCCCCGCGGCGTCCAGCGCCAGATCGATCGCCACGAATTCAATGTGCGCCAGCGCGTGCAACAACGCGATGCGCCCGCGTTCCGATCCGCCGCGCCCGCGCTTGGGCATGGCGTTGGGCGGCAGCAGTTCGGGCTCCGCAGGCCGCGCGGGCACATCGGGCATGTCCGCGTCGAACGCAAAGGCCAGCCGCCCCGCCGCCCAATCGCGCGCGATGGCGCGCGTGGCCATCGCCTTGGCGGCGGGATCGGCGGTCAGCATGGCGGCGCGGATCGCGCCGGCAAGGCTGCGCTGCATCACGGCGCCTGCATCAAAGCGCTTGTGCGGCGGCAAGGACCTCGTCGGCGTGGCCCTTTACCTTCACCTTGTCCCACACACGGGCAACCTTGCCGGCGGCGTCCACCAGCAGCGTGGTGCGCACCATGCCCATGTAGGTGCGGCCATAGTTCTGCTTTTCGGTCCAGATGCCCAGTGCATCCGAAAGCCCGCCTTCTTCCGCGTCGGTGGCGAGCGGAGCGGTGAGCGCGTGCTTTTCGATGAATTTCTGGTGCTTCTTGGGCGGGTCCTTGCTCACCCCCAGCAGCGCGGTGCCGGCGGCCTCGAATTCGCCCGTGAGCCGGCTGAAATCGAGGTTTTCGGTGGTGCAGCCGGGGGTGTCGTCTTTCGGATAGAAGAACAGCACCAGCTTGCGCCCGGCATAATCGGCGGGGCGCACCGTGCCACCATCGGGCAGGGTCAGGGCAATATCGGGAAGGGGCTGGCCCACGGTGACGGTCATCGGTGTCAAAGCTCCAGTGTCTGCGCGAAGGTGGCCGACCACGCCTGTGCGATGGCGTGGCGGGCTTCGTCAATGGCGGCAAGCAGAGCGTCCCAATCGGAAAGCCCGCAGGCATGGGCCACGATGCCACGGCTGGCGAGCGGCGGGTAGGTGCCATCCGGGGCAACCAGCCGCACCACCACCAGCAACCGGGCCAGCAGATCGTGCGCGCCGCGCAAATCGGGCGGCAGCAGCCCCGCCGCCGCCAGTCCGGATACCGCCTCGCCCAGCGAAGGATCGATGGCGATGCCATCGCGCAGTTGCAGGAAGTGAACGATGAATTCCAGATCGACGAGCCCGCCGCGCGCCAGCTTCACGTCCATCGGCCCCTTGGCCGGTTTGTGCCGGGCCATTTCGCCACGCATCGCCAGCACGTCGTCGCGCAGCGTGGCGGGATCGCGCGGGGTGTGCAGGATGGTGTCGATGATGGCGGTAAGCGCCGCCCTGTCCTTGTCGCTGCCGAACAGCGGCCGCGCGCGGCACAGCGCCATGTGCTCCCACGTCCATGCCTCTTCGCGCTGATAGCGTTCAAAGCTGTCGAGGCTGACCGCGATCGGCCCCTGTGCGCCCGATGGCCGCAGCCGCGTGTCCACTTCATACAGCGCGCCCGCCGCCGTGGGGACGGACATCGCCGCGATTACCCGCTGCGCCAGCCGGTTGTAATACAGCGTTCCGCCCAAGGGCCGTCCGCCGTCCGATTCGTGCATGTGATCGCCGCTGAACAGGAACACCAGATCGAGGTCCGAAGCATGGGTCAGCGATGCGCCGCCCAGCCGCCCCAGCCCCAGGATCACCAGCCGGCTATCGGGCACCACCCCGTGCACGCGGACGAATTCGGCCACCGCCGCTTCGCCCAGCACCAGCAACGCCGCCTCCGCCACGCGTGAAAGCGCGGCGGCGATGGCCAGCGGATCGTGCTGCCCTTCGATCAGCTGCACGCCCAGCGCAAAGCGCAGTTCGCCCACCTTGCGCCGCACCGCATCGAGCAGGCGCTGGTAATCGTCGTCCTCCTCGTTGGCGGAAAGGCTGGCGGCGATCTCCCCGGTGGTCCCCGGCAGGTCGAACGCGGACCGGTCGATCAGCGCGTCGAGCAGGTCCGCCCGCCGCGCCAGTTCGTCGGCCAGCGGCGGCGCATGGGCCAGCACGCGCATCACCACCGCCAGCAGGCCGGGCCGCGCCTCCAGCAGGCGGAACACGTTGATCGCCGATGGCAGGCCCGCCAGCAGCTGTTCCCACCGCAGCAGGGCCTGTTCGGGATCGGGCGCCTCGGCCAGCGCGCGCAGCAATTGCCCGCGCAGGGTTGCAAATGCCCCGCGCGCTTCCACGCTGCGCAGCGCGCGATACTGCCCGTTTTCCCAAGCCTCCACCCGCTGCGCCAGCGCATCGGGATCGGTGAAGCCCAGCGCGGCCAGTTCCAGCGACAGCGGCGTTGCCTCCACCTGCACCGCGCCGCTCGGCGCATATGTGGCGATCAGCGAATCGAACCGGGCGCCCACGCGCTCTGAAATCCCCGCCAGCTCCTCCACCAGCGCCGCGCCATCGGCCATGCCTTCCAGCCGCGCCACGTTGTCCAGCGCTTGCGCGTCGGTGGGCAGCGAATGCGTCTGCTGGTCCGCCACCATCTGCAAGCGGTGCTCCAGCGTGCGCAGCCGGTCATAGCTGTCGCCCAGCAGGCAAGCATCGTCTTCGGAAATGATCCCCGCCAGCGCCAGCGCATCCAGCGATGCGCGCGTGCCGCGCAGGCGCAGTGCGGGGTTGCGCCCGCCGTGGATCAGCTGGTGCGTCTGCGCGAAGAATTCCACCTCTCGAATGCCGCCGCGTCCGCGCTTCAGGTCATAGCCCGGCCCCACCGCCTGCCCGCCGGCATAGTGCCCGCGAATGCGCGTGGTCAGCCGCCCGATCTCGGCAATCGCGCCGAAATCAAGGCTGCGTCGCCACACGAACGGGCGGATGGTGTCGAGGAAAGCCTGCCCCGCCGGGATATCGCCCGATGCGGCGCGCGCGCGGATGAAGGCGGCGCGCTCCCACGCCAGCGCGCTCGATTCGTAATGCGTGATCGCCCCTTCAAAGGGGATCGCCAGCGGGCTGACCTCGGACGCGGGCCGCAGCCGCAAGTCCACCCGGAACACATACCCTTCGCCCGTCACCGCCGAAAGCAGCTCCACCACGCCGCGCGCCACGCGCTGCGCCGCCTCGCCCGGTTCGTCGCGGTCGCGCCGGGGCAGGGTGTCGGGATCGTACAGCAGGATCGGGTCGATGTCGGACGAATAGTTCAGCTCGCCCGCGCCGTGCTTGCCCAGCGCGATGGCGGAAAAGCCGCGCGGGGCCGCATCGGGCGTGCGGCGATGGATCGCGGCGGTGATCGCCTCGTCCAGCGCGCGGTCGGCAAAGGCGGACAGCGCGCCCACCACGCTCGCCAGCGGCAGTGCGCCCGCCAGATCGCCGATGGCCACCGCCAGCGACAGCGCCATGCGTTCGCGCCGCAGCGCGATTCCGGCGTCGCCCGCTCCGTCTCCGGCCCGCGCGGCCATGTCCATCGCGGCATCGATCCGGCCTTCGCGCAGCAGCGCTTCCAGATCGGGCAGCCGGTCCAGCCCGCGCGCCAGAAAGGGGGCGTGGGTGCGTGCGCGGTGAAGGGCGCCGGTCCAGTCAGTCATGCGTGCAGCAATCCCATTTCATCGTTCCCCCTTCGCGATGCCCCGTGCCGTGCCGCACATCAAGGGCAACGCGCAGGCCTTGCGCCGTCCCGCAGGCTCTGCCAGCGTCCTGCTAACGCTATTACGGAGAGCTTTTCATGATCTATCGCAAGGCCTTGCGGCTGGTTTCGACGGGTCTTGCCGCAGCGGCAATGGCCGGCTCCGCCATTGCCGCTGCGGTGCCCAGGGTGGACCAGGCCGTGCTGCGCGATGCGGTGAAAACCATCTCGGCCGACAGCTTCGAAGGGCGCGGCCCCAGCACCCCGGCCGAGCAGAAGACGCTGGATGCCATCGTCGCCCGGTTCAAGGCCGCCGGATTGCGGCCGGGCAACAAGGGCAGCTGGTTGCAGGATGTGCCGATGGTGGCGATTACCGCGCAGAATGCCACCCCACTAACCGTCACCGGCGGCGCGCAGCCGCTCAGCTTCACCGGTGGCACCGATTTCACCATCGGCAGTTATCGCGTGGTCCCGCATACCGAGATCAGCGACAGCGAGCTGGTCTTCGTCGGCTATGGCATCAACGCGCCCGAACTCGGCTGGAACGATTATGCCGGGATCGACATGAAGGGAAAGATCGCGGTCATCCTCGTCAACGATCCCGACTATGAAATGCAGGGCGAGGATGGCCCCTTCAAGGGCCGCCGCATGACCTACTATGGCCGCTGGACTTACAAGTACGAAATTGCCGCACAGAAAGGCGCCGCTGGCGTATTGATCATTCATGAAACCGGCCCGGCCGGTTATCCCTTCAATGTTGTGCAAGGCAAAACCAGTGAGCAGTTCGATCTGATCACGCCCGACAAGAACATGGGCAGAGTGGCAATAGAAGGTTGGCTCAGCCTGGAAGCGGGCACGCGCTTGTTACAAATGGCCGGGCAGGATTTCGCTACGCT
>JBDLVU010000077.1:0-13484 GCA_039804665.1 Pseudomonadota bacterium
GAAGACGATCACGTGCCCTTGCGCAACAAGGTGCTGCGCGGGCTGTACCCGCCCGGATCGACGGTCAAGCCGATGG
Organism: Pseudomonadota bacterium; assembly: GCA_039804665.1. Lineage (GTDB taxonomy): Bacteria > Pseudomonadota > Alphaproteobacteria > Sphingomonadales > Sphingomonadaceae > Novosphingobium. The sequence continues at coordinate 77 of JBDLVU010000077.1, forward strand.
TCGCGCTGTCGTTCCTCGAAGCCGGGCTGGATCCGCACGCCACGGTCAATTGCGCGGGCGGCCTGCGCGTGGGCAACCGCGTGTTCCACTGCTGGAACCATCGCGGCCACGGCACCACCGACATGGCCAAGGGCATCTACCAGTCGTGCGACGTGTATTTCTATCACTTCGCGCAACAGGTCGGCATGGACACCATCGCCACGATGGCGCGCCGGCTGGGTCTGGGGCAGGAATTCCCCATGCCCTACCCCGGCCAGTCATACGGCACGGTGCCGGACCCGGCGTGGAAAAAGCGCAAGTACAAGTCCGACTGGGCGATCTATGACACGGTGAACGCCACCATCGGGCAGGGCTACATGCTGGTGAACCCGCTGCAACAGGCAACGATGGTTTCGCGCATCGCGTCGGGGCTCAAGCTCTCGCCGCGCCTTCTGCTCGATCGCCACGCCCCGCCCCCGCAAAGCATGGGCTTCCGCCAGGAACACCTCGATTACATTCACGCCGCGATGAACGAGGTTGTCAACGGTCGCGGCACCGCGGGCAAGGCCCGCATTCCCATCCCCGGCGTACAGATGGCCGGCAAGACGGGCACCGCGCAGGTCGTCGGCCTGAACATCGGCAACGGCAAGGGCGGCGCGTGGAAACACCGCGACCACGGCCACTTCATCTGCTTCGCACCGTTCGACAAGCCGCGCTATGCCTGCGCCGTGGTGGTCGAGCACGGCGGCGGATCGGGCGCGGCCTACCCCATCGCGCGCGACGTGATGACCTACCTGTTCGACCAGACCAAGGCGATGGCCGTGCTGGAGGACTTCGAAAAGCAGTGGGGCGGCAATGTGCAGCAGCGCATGGCTGCCAAGTACAATGTCTACGCCGCGCAATACGGCGGCGTCGCCCCCGCCGCGCCCGACGAGGAGCAGGCGAGCCAGGAGGTGGAGGCCGACAACAAGCCCGTTGCCGAACCCACCGCCGCGCAGACCGACGCCGCCCCTCCCGCGCCCGAACCGACACCCGATCCGGGCGCACGCCCCGCGCCCGCGCCGGCACCCACACCCACGCCATCGCCCTCCTCCGCGCCGGCGCAGGGGCACTGACGATGCAGCGCGCCTACGTCCCCCATGCCATTGCCCGCCAGCCGTGGCGCGTGATCGTGCCGCTGACCATGCTCGTCGTGTTCGGCGGGGCGGTGCTCTATTCCGCGGCGGGCGGCCATTTCCAGCCCTGGGCGGCGATGCACGTCGCGCGCTTCTTCGTGTTCCTCGTCATGGCGATGGTCATTGCGCGCGTGCCGCAGGAATGGTTCAAGGCCACCGCGCTGCCGATCTACGGCACGTTGTGCCTGCTGCTGGTGCTGGTCGAACTGATCGGCGGCATCGGCGGCGGCAGCCAGCGCTGGCTCAACCTCGGTTTCATGACCCTCCAGCCGTCCGAACTGATGAAGCCCGGCATCGTGCTGGTGCTGGCCTGGTTCTTCAGCGTGCTGCCCGTGGGCGAAGTGAACGGCTGGCGCGCGATTGCGGTGCCTGCCGCGCTGCTCGGCTTTCCGGCGGTGTTCGTGATGCTGCAACCCGATCTCGGCACCGCACTGGCGATCAGCTTTGGCGCGGTGGTGATCATGTTCCTTGCCGGCCTGCCGCTGCGCCTGTTCATCGGCGGCGCGCTCGCGGGAGCCATCGCCGCCCCGCTCGCCTTCTTTTTCGCGCTGCACGATTACCAGCGCAAGCGCGTGCTGGTGTTCATGGACCCGGAAAGCGATCCGCTCGGTTCCGGCTACCACATCACCCAGTCCAAGATCGCCATCGGTTCGGGCGGCTTCCTGGGCAAGGGCTTCGGCAACGGCTCGCAAAGCCACCTCGATTACCTGCCAGAGGCGCACACCGACTTCGTCTTCGCCACGATGAGCGAGGAGTGGGGCATGATCGGCGGGCTGTTCGTGCTGACGATCTTCGCCATCGTGCTGCACTGGGGGCTGAAGGTGGCGATGAACGCGCCCGATCGCTTCTCGCGCCTGCTGGCGGCGGGCATGGTCACCACCATCTTCTTCTATATCTGCATCAACATGATGATGGTCATGGGCCTTGCGCCTGTGGTCGGGATTCCCCTGCCGTTCCTCAGCCACGGCGGGTCCTCGATGATGACCAACATGATCTGCATCGGCACGATCATGGCGGTCGATCGCTGGTCCAGACGGGGCAGCAGCGCCCTGCTGTAAAAATGTCATTTTGGGGCTTGGCAGCGGCGCAGAAATCGTTATTGGGGCGGCTCCCGAGCGGGATGCCTGAAACGGCAACGGACGCATAGCTCAGTTGGTAGAGCAGCTGACTCTTAATCAGCGGGTCCTTGGTTCGAGCCCAAGTGCGTCCACCATCCTTCGCTCGCCAGCCACCATGCTGGAGCCGCCCAAACGGCAACGGACGCATAGCTCAGTTGGTAGAGCAGCTGACTCTTAATCAGCGGGTCCTTGGTTCGAGCCCAAGTGCGTCCACCACCCTCCCAGTCCTGACATCGCCGCCCTGTCGCAATGGTCAATTGCCGCCATTGCCCCGCGCCCTAGGCTTGGCCCCATCACCCTTTCGCAAAGGACATGGGCATGGAGCGGATTACCCTGTTTGGCTGGATCGATTTCGAGGGCAAGGACGCCGCCGCGCTGATGCGGGGGGCCACCCACATGATCCAACCCACTTATGACGAGCCCGGCTGCGTCCACTATGTGTGGACCGCCGATCCCGTGCGCACGCACCGCGTCTGGGTGTTCGAGGAATGGGAATCGGTGCAGGCGCTGGCGGATCACCTTGCCGGGCAACTCTACCGCGACATGGCCGGCTACCTTGTCGAATCCGGCATGACCGGCGCCGAGGTGGACAAGTACCGTGTCGTGCAGAAGCAGCCCGTCTACGACGGCACCGGTACGCCGCGCGCGGACTTCTTCTGACAAACAGGAAACGCGCCGGAGGTTTCCCCCCGGCGCGCTCCCCTGTCAGCCTCGGGCCCTTGCGAGCCCCGCGGACGCCTTGATCAGAACTTGAACCCGGCCGCGATGCCATAGCGGCGCGGCTCGAGCGTGAAGATATTGGTAAACAGGCCCGAGGACTGGTCGGTCACATAAAGCCCGGTCGTGGCGTTGTTGTTCCAGATGTTCTGGATGAAGCCGCGCAGATACCAGCGGTCATCCTTGCCGTTCACCTGGATCTGCGCATTGGCCACGGCGTACCCCTTGATACGGTTGACCGTACCGTTGAAGATCGTGCCATAGCTTTCACCGGTGTAGTTCAGGTCGAAGCGCGGCGTGATGGTCACGTCCTTGCCCGCGTGGATGGTATATTCCACGCCAGCCGACCACTTGAACTCCGGCGCCTGCGGCAACTGGTTGCCGCGCACGTTCTTGGCGATGCCGCTCGACACGTTGATCCCGCCGAACGACGACCCCACGGCGTGGGCATAGGTATTGAGCACGTCGCAGATCGAGAACGCGCCGGTGGTGTTCGTGGTCGGGATCGGCGTCGTCCCCTGCAACCCGATCGCACCGTTGATCGTGTTGACAAAGGCATTGGCCGCCGCCGCACTGCCGATGGCAGAGGTCACCGCGCAGTTCGATCCCAGCGTGATGTCCTTGATGATCACCGTGTCGTCGCGGCCACCCGAAACGTCGCGCGTGTCGACAAAGAACTGGTCGCCCGCCACCTTGGTCTTCAGGTAGCTGACGTTCATGTTCACGCGGAAATCGCGGATCGGTGCGATGATCGCCTCGGCCTCGACGCCATAGATGTTGGCGTCGATGTTGTCGTTGACCGACGTGCGCGCCACGATGCGGCTCAGTTGCAGGTCCTTGTAGTGGTAATAGAACGCCGACAGGTTCAGCTGCATCGCGCCAAAGCGGTTCTTCGATCCGATCTCGAACGCGTCCACCGTTTCCGGCCGGAACGAGTTGGACACCACACCCACCGACAGCGGCGGATTGATGCCGCCCGATTTATAGCCGCGCGAATACGAGGCATAGATCATGTGGTTGGGCGAAATCGTGTAGTCCAGCACCGCACGCCCGGTCAGCCTGCCGAAGGAAACGTGGCTGTCCTGCCATTCCTGCGGGCCGGCCTGCCCCTTGTCGAAGTCCGAGGTCGCCCAGTTCAGCGCCTGGGTGATGTCGGTGATGCCGAACGGTGCATAGATCGCGTTACCGCCCGTGAACTCGCCCGAAAGCCCGTCGCTGAGCAGCGTGGTGCGCGCGCGCAGCGACTTGGAGTCGTGGTTGTAGCGCAGGCCAAGGGTCAGCTTCAGCTTGTCATTGAACTTGAAGTACCCTTCACCAAAGATGCCGTAGCTGTCGAGCGTCGCCTTTTTCGAGTTCGAATGATAGAACGGGGAAGGGCGATAGACTGGAATGCCGCCGGTCGCGCCCGACAGACCCGCCGCCGCGCCCAGCACGGCAGAGGCATAGTCCAGCCCGAAGCTGTTGACGAAGTAGTCGTTGTTCGTCGTCTCGCCGCGCACGTAGTTCGCGCCGAGCAGGAAGTTGAACATCCCGTCAAAGCTGCTGTCGATGTGGGCTTCGGCGGCCCACTGCTTGTACTTCTGGCCGGATTCGTCGAAGTCCAGCGAACTGGGCGAACACACCGCCCCGCCAGATCCGAAGATGCCCGTGTCGTGGTAGTCCACGTCCGACTGGCAGATGTTGCCGGTCGGTCCATTGGGGATCAGCTTGTCGGCGATCGGGCCGAAGAACGTGCTGTAGCCGGGGGTGTGCGCCAGCGCGTAAAGCGCATAAAGGCCCGGATTTCCGGCATAGCTGTTTTCGACTGCAAGGTTGTAGTCGGTCCGGCTGCGCACCTCGTTCTGGGTATAGCCGCCGGTGAAGTTGAACGACATCTTGTCGCCCAGCTTCTGCTGCACCTTGATCTGGTAGACCTGCTCGGTGGCGAAATAGGTCGGCAGGTAATCCACGTCCACCGTGCGCGGATCGGCCGGGTTGACCACGCCCGAGAACTTGTCCGGGCCATAGATGCTGCCAAGGCCCAGCGGCGCGAACAGCGGGCTGACCGCAACGCCCAGGAATTCGTTCGACCCCAGCAGGCCCGCCAGAGTCGAGTTGGAATTGGTGGTTTCGTTGCGCAGGCTATCGGGCAGGCAGCCCAGCACGCCGGTCGGGTCGCGGTGGCACAGCTGCTTCTGGATACGGCTGCGGTCATCCTTTTCGTGGAAATAGTAGGCCGAGATGTCCACCGTGGTGTTCGGCCCCGGCTCCCAGCGCAGCGAGCCACGCAGCGCGTACTGATCGCGCCCGTCGATACGGCTGTTGGAATGGATGTTGTAGGTATAGCCGTCCCGGTTGTTGTAGATGCCGGCGATGCGGATGCCCAGCGTCTCGCCGATGGGCACGTTGATCATGCCCTTCAGCTTGACCGACTTGTAGTTGCCGTATTCGGCCTCGCCCGCCGCGCCAAAGCCGGAAAGGTCGGGCTTGGCGGTGATCACGTTGACCACGCCCGACGTGGCGTTGCGGCCGAACAGCGTACCCTGCGGCCCGCGCAGCACTTCGATCCGCTCAAGGTCGAAGAATTCGGTTTCGAACAGGCGGCTGGATACCATCGGCATGTCGTTCAGGTGGATGCCGGTGGCCGCGTCGCACGATGCGCCCACGCACAGGTCGCCGATGCCGCGGATGGTGAAGCTGGAACTGGTGAAGTTCGTCTTGGTGAACGTCACGTTGGGAAGCGACAGCTGCAAATCGCTCGAATTGTTGATCTGCTGCTTCTGCAAGGCTTCAGCCGAAAACGCCGAAACCGCGATCGGAACGTCCTGCAGGCGCTGCGACTGGCGCTGCGCGGTCACGATGATTTCCTGAATTCCGCCCGCGTTCTCCTCCGCGGCGGTTTGCGCGTAAACGGGAGTGGAAACGGCGGCAAAACACACGCCAGCCAGCAGGGAAAGCTTGCCCCTCATAGCTCAGACCTCTCTCTCCAGCGGTGCCCGTCATTGGCTGCGGGCTACCTGAACCACAGGACATATCCACGACACTTAGTTGTCAACCGGTTATTTAAATTTGCCGATTTCCGTAAGGGCAAGTGGTTGCAGGTGTGACCGACCTGTCACGACTTGCAGCGCAGCATTCGTGCTGCACGCGCGCAAAATGCCGTCACAGTGTGATGGCACCCTCTTGCGCATCACATCGTGGTGTGAGAAAAGCGAATCATGTCAAGCGACCTCATCGACCGCATCCGCCGACTCGTCACCGAAGGCGGCATGTCCCGTTCCGGCCTCGCCCGCGCGGCGGGGCTCCATGCCAACACCTTGCGCGATCTTACGCTGCCCGGATGGAATCCCACGGCAGATACCCTCGCCAAGCTTGAACGCGTGCTCAGCGACAGCGACGACGCCCCCGCGCTGGTCCCCATCGAGGAGATCATCGACGAGGCCCGCAACGGCCGCATGTTCATCCTGGTGGACGACGAGGACCGCGAGAACGAGGGCGACCTGGTCATCCCCGCGCAGATGGCCACGCCCGACGCGATCAACTTCATGGCCACCCACGGACGCGGCCTGATCTGCCTCACCCTCACCCGCGCGCGCTGCGAGACGCTCGGCCTCGAACTGATGAGCCGCGCCAACGGCACCCGGCATGAAACCGCCTTCACCGTCTCGATCGAAGCGCGCGAAGGCGTCACCACCGGCATTTCCGCCGCCGACCGCGCGCGCACCGTTGCCGTGGCCGTCGATGCCGGCAAGACGCGTGACGACATCGTCACCCCGGGCCATGTCTTCCCGCTGATCGCGCGCGATGGCGGCGTGCTGGTCCGCGCCGGCCATACCGAGGCCGCCGTCGACATCAGCCGCCTTGCCGGCCTCAACCCCTCGGGGGTGATCTGCGAGATCATGAAGGACGATGGCACGATGGCGCGGATGGACGATCTCGTCCCCTTCGCGCGCCGCCACGGCCTGAAGATGGGCACGATCCGCGACCTGATCGAATACCGCCGCCGCCACGATCATCTGGTCGAATGCGTCGGCCAGGCCCCGTTCCATTCAGACTACGGCGGCGACTGGACCATTCGCACCTATCGCAACAAGGTCGATGGCTCGGTCCATCTGGTGCTGCAAAAGGGCGCGGTCGTGCCCGATCAGCCCACGCTGGTGCGCATGCACGGCATTTCGATCCTGTCCGACGTGCTGGGCCAGCCCGGCCCGCGCAAGCGGGTGCTGCAACGCGCGATGGCCGAAATCGGCAATGCCGGCGCCGGCGTGATCGTGCTGCTCATGCCCAGCGATCCCGACCACCTCGCGCGCGAAGTGTCCGGCTCGGGCGAAGGCGGCATGGACCTGCGCAACTACGGCATCGGCGCGCAGATCCTCGCCGACCTTGGCGTGCACGACATGGTCCTGCTGACCAACGCGCACCGCAACGTCGTCGCCATCGAAGGCTACGGCCTCAACATCGTCGGGGAACGCCCGATTTCCGTGGAGTAACCCCAATGGCCAAGTTCCTGATCGTCGAGGCACGCTTCTACGACCACCTCAACGACATGCTGGTCGCCGGCGCCAAGGCCGCGATCAAGGCCGCCGGCCACAAGGCCGAGGTCATCACCGTGCCTGGCGCGCTCGAAATCCCGGCCGCCATCGCGCTGGCCGACCAGTCGGGCGACTATGAAGGCTATGTCGCCATCGGCGTGGTCATCCGTGGCGAAACCTATCACTTCGAGATCGTGGCGGGTGAAAGCGCGCGCGGCGTGATGGCGCTGACGATGGACGGCATTGCCATCGGCAACGGCATCCTCACCGTGGAAAACGAAGCGCAGGCCCTCGTCCGTGCCGACCCCGCGCAAAAGGACAAGGGCGGAGAAGCGGCCAAGGCCGCGCTCGCGCTCCACGCGCTGAAGGAAAAGTACGCCTAAGGCGCGTCGAGGTATCCCGTCAGGCCCATCGGCGCATAAGGCCCGATCACCAGCTGCTCGAACACCCCGGTGCCGGTTTCCCCGGCACTGGTGGTGACGCGGGCGAGAACTTGCACATGCAGGTTCTCCATCGTCGGCGCCATCGGGTCGAGCGTATCGGGGAACAAGTCCTCGCGCTCCACCGCCAGCGCCCCGTGATACAGGCCGTGCCCCCATTTCGGGCTGGTATAGCCGATCCCGCGCATCTGGAAGCGCAGCAACGGTTCAAACCGCACGGCTAGCGGCCCCTCCCCCGTTTCCACCACCAGCTCACCCCCTGCGGGCCAGCGCGTACCCGCCTGCAACGGCGCCACCAGCCGGGCCGAGGGCGTTTCGAAAAAGCCGTCGTGCCCCGCGCCATCGGGCGCGATCACCGCGCGGGTGTTCCACGGTGCGCCGTGCCGGTCGGCATTGATGTGGAAGAACAGGCTGCGCTGCGGCAGGTTCACCGGCGTCCATTGCCAGAAGAACGACGACACAACCCCCGCCCCGTGCGGCTGTGCATCCGCCGCGCCCACCGGCCGCACGCCCCAGCTGCGGTCGCGCGTCCCCGTGGTGCCCGGCGCCAGCGCATCGCGCCGCCCATCCACCTCGATCCAGCCTTCGTAAAAGCCGTTCTGCGTCATCCGCGTATAGTCCATGAAGGTGCGCGGCCCGATGCGGTGGACAAAGCGCGGCTCCTCTATGGGAAAGGCGCGGCCCGTAAAGCGCAGCTCCGCCGCCAGCCCTTCACCATCCACCCGCACCACCAGCTGCTTCAGCGGCTCCACCACCTCGATGCTGATCGGCCCCACGGTCAGGTCCATCCGCTCCATGCCCAATTCGCGCGAGGCATGCAGGCAATGCTGCACCCCATCCCGGATCACGCTGAAGTGCGCATCCGCCACGTTCAGGTGCGGATAGATGCCGAACGCCACCGCAAAGAAGGTCGCGCCGTCGGCCGAATAGCCATTGAAGAAATAGCGATCATAGAAATTGCGGTCGGTCCCGGCATACGCCACCGGCTCGCTCGTCTGGTGCAGCGGAAAATCGTCGCCCTTGGTCAGCATGCGCCCGTCTCCAGATAGCGTGTCAGCGCGCCGATGGCGTCATGGTCGGCGGCCAGCTCGCACGCGCCCCGCGCCATCGACAGGAAATTGGCATCGCCCCGCTCGGTCCGCACCACGAAGGCCGCGCTGAACACGGCGGTAAACACCCCATGCAGCGCCCCGATGCAATAGCGGTTCCACAGGCCCTGCCGGCTGGTCGGCACGCCCCGCCGGCTCATTTCCCCGGCATACAGCTCCAGCAGTTCCTCCTCATACGGTCGTCGCAGGTCGCTGCCGATGCCGCACCCCATGAAGTAGCCAAGGTCATTCATCGCGCAGCCCGCCGCGCAGGTCTGCCAGTCGACAATGGCGATGGGCTCCGCCCCGCCGCCGATGTCGAACAGCATGTTGTCCAGCCGGAAATCGCCATGCACCAACCCGGGATCGGGCAATTGCCGGTGCAGCCATCCCTCCACCAGACCGTCCAGCCGCTCGCAGATCGCCATCAGTTCCGGCGACAGCAGCCCGTCATAGCGTTCCCGGAACACACCATGCGCCTGATGATACAGCGCGCCGATCTGCGCCAGCAGTTCGGGCGGGCTGTGCAGCCGTTCGGCCCCCAGCACGGCGGGATGGTTGCGCGTTGGCGCGTGGATCGCCGCCGCCTGCCGCACGGCGGCGCGCGCATCCTCGATATCGCAGCCCAGCAACTGGTTGCCCCCGCGTGCCGGTCCCAGATCTTCGAACAGCAGCACGAACTCGGCCCCGGCCTCGTCGATCTCGGTGGCGTGGACCTGCGGCACCCGCGCCGCCACCAGCGGCGCCAGCGTGCGATAGAAGAACACTTCCTTGGCATAGAGGCCCATCGTCGCCGCCGTGTGCCGGCTGGTCGCATCGGCCGAGGCGAACTTGCCCGCCAGCGAAGCCGGCCCGGCTTCGCCTGCCCCGTCGCCCTGCCATGTCAACACAAAGCGCGCGGTATCGCCCACCTGCCCCGTGCCGATGGGCTGCCAGCCCAGCGCGGCGATACGCCCCGCCTCCAGCCGTCCGGCCTTGCGCAAGACCTGCTCCATCCACCGTGCCGAAACATCGGCAGGCCTCGTCGGAAACGTCGCCATCGGCATTCTCCCGCCCCCAAGCTGGCAGAGAGTCGGGCGGTTGGAAAGACTGTTTAACCATCCATTTAAAATTGCACGGGGAACGTCGGGCCCGGCCTGCCGTTCACCCCGCCATGAACGGCCCCCTTGAATGGTTTGGCGCAATCGGCGCCATCATCGCCGCCGCCATGATCGCCGCTGACCTTGGCCGCCGCTGGACCGGCTGGGGCTTCGTGCTGTTCGTGGCCGTCTCCATCGCGTGGATCGCCTCCGGCCTCCTCACCCACGCGATGCCCATCACCGTCCAGAACGCGCTGCTTCTCGCCGTCAACGGCTGGGGAGTCTGGCAATACCTCCTCAGTCCCACCAAAAAGCGCGAAATCGAAAAAGCCGAACAAATCGCCGAGGAGGCGAAAGAAGAGGTTGCGAAGGAATGCGCCTAACGCGCCCCCCCCTTGATGGGGGAAGGATGGCGTAGCTCGGGCGGGATAAGGCGCCAAGCGCCACCCTGTTGGACAATAAATAACAGACGCGTCTGTTATTTATAAACCGCTGTCCTACACGCAGGCAGATCCGTAAACTGCCCGCCTGCTCCTTGAAATCCGTAAACAACCCTTTGTAAAAAGGCGCTTTTGCCCAGTTCGGCAATGCCCGCGGCCACCCTCTGAATGCATCAGGTCCGGATCGGATTTTTCACCCAGGACACTGTCAACTTCGTCAACTTCGCCCACGAAAAAGGGGCCGCCCTTCCGGGCAGCCCCTTGTCCGATTCGCAAAGGCCCGCGAAATCAGGCGCTCAGGCGCCCGAACGCGGCGGCGCCGGCGTACGCGGCGTTGCGGCCCAGCTCTTCCTCGATGCGGATCAGCTGGTTGTACTTGGCCAACCGGTCGGACCGCGCCAGCGAGCCGGTCTTGATCTGGCCGCAGTTGGTGGCAACCGCCAGGTCCGCGATGGTCGCGTCCTCGGTCTCGCCCGAACGGTGGCTCATCACGGCGGTGTAGCCGTTGCGCTGCGCGATGCTCACCGCTTCCAGCGTTTCGGTCAGCGTGCCGATCTGGTTGACCTTGACCAGCAGCGAGTTGGCCAGGCCCTTGCCGATGCCCATGGTCAGGCGCTTCGGGTTGGTGACGAACAGGTCGTCGCCCACCAGCTGCACCTTCTTGCCCACCTTGGCGGTCAGCGCGGCCCAGCCTTCAAAGTCGTCTTCGCTCATGCCGTCCTCGATCGACTTGATCGGATAGGCATCGCACAGCGCGGCAAGGTAATCCGCCATCGCTTCGGGCGAGAGCGAGAGGCCTTCGCCGCTGATCTCGTACTTGCCGTTCTTGAAGAACTCGGTGGCGGCGCAGTCCAGCGCCAGCACGATGTCGGTGCCCGGCTTGAACCCGGCCTTTTCGATCGAGGCCATCACGAAGTCCAGCGCGTCGCGGGTGCTGGCGATGTTCGGCGCGAAGCCGCCCTCGTCGCCCACGCCGGTCGCCAAGCCCTTTTCATGCAGGCCCTTCTTCAGCGTGTGAAACACTTCCGCGCCCCAGCGCACAGCTTCGGCCAGCGAAGGCGCGCCGACCGGCATGATCATGAATTCCTGGAAGTCGATCGGGTTGTCGGCATGTTCGCCGCCGTTGATGATGTTCATCATCGGCACCGGCAGCACGTGGGCGGAAACGCCGCCGACATAGCTGTACAGCGGCAGGCCGCGCGCGTCGGCAGCGGCCTTTGCCACGGCCAGGCTGACGCCCAGGATCGCGTTGGCGCCCAGCCGGCTCTTGTTCTCGGTGCCGTCCAGATCGATCATGGCGATGTCGATGTCGCGCTGGTCTTCGGCGTCCATGCCCAGCAGCGCTTCGGCGATGTCGCTGTTCACGGCGGTGACGGCCTTGGTCACGCCCTTGCCCAGATAGCGGCCCTTGTCGCCATCGCGCAGCTCGACGGCTTCGTGCGCGCCGGTCGATGCGCCCGAAGGCACGGCGGCACGGCCGAACGAGCCGTCCTCCAGCAGAACGTCGACTTCGACGGTCGGGTTGCCACGGCTGTCGAGGATCTCGCGCCCGTGGATGTCAATGATCGCGGTCATGGTCGGCTCCCTGAAGGCCGGTGCATGCTGCCTGTGCAGTGCAAACCGGCGAAATTAGGCTCTGGACAACGTCGTTTGGCCGCGCTCCTATCGGCTGGAACCCGCGCAGGCAAGCGGCGTTGACCGGGAAACGAGGGTGGGCGGCTGTGAATTCGTTCGCGCATTCTTCACCGCACCGGGCTACGATCGCCCGGCACCCGCCGACGCCGGAATCGCATCAGAAGGAACGTCCCAATGGCTGACACCGACACCCCCTCGACGAAGAGCCGCAAGAATGCGCCGGACGTGGCTGCCGCGCCGCTGACCGATGCGGGCACCGATGGCACGACCAATGGCCTGGTCGATGCCAAGAGCCGCTTTGGCAAGGCGATCGAGGAAGCCAAGGCCGGGGCCGAGGCGCTGAAGGGCGAAGCGCTCGACCGCGCCACCGCCGCCAAGGACAAGGCTGCGGGTGCCGCCGGCGAATGGACCGAACAGGCCGGCGCCTATGCCACGCAGGCCAAGGAAAAGGGCATCGAACTGGCCAAGGTCGGCAAGACCAAGGCGAGCGATGCGCTGTCCGTGCTGGGCAAGACCATTTCCGACACCGCGCCCACGATCGATGAAAAGCTGGGCGTGCAGTACGGCGACTATGCCCGCAGCGCCGCGCGTTCGGTGCAGGAAACCGCCGCCAGCCTCGAATCCAAGGACTTTGCCGAACTGGGCGAGGACATGAAAAGCTTCGTGCGCAAGAGCCCGGCGACCGCCGTCGGGATCGCCGCCGTCGCAGGCTTCTTTTTCGCGCGATTGTTCCGGGGTGGCTCGGATTCCTCGGACGCCTGACCCCGTCAGCGTGAGCGAGAGCGAGACCAAGGCCGCCGGCCCTTCGCTGAGCGAGGACCTGCGCGCGCTGCTGGAAGACGGGCAGACGCTGGTGGAAGCGGAGCTTTCGTTCCAGCGGCAGCGCGTGGCCTTTGGCTGGAACCGGGCCAAGAGCATTGCGCTGCTGCTGGTCGGCGCGCTGTTTCTGGCGTTCTTTGTGCTGGTGGCGCTGGTCGTGGGCCTGCTGCTGGCGCTGACGCCGCTGGTGGGCGCGTGGGGCGCGCTGGGCATCGTCACGCTGGCGCTGATCGCTGGCACGGCGCTGTGCTTCTTCACCGCGGTTTCGCGCTTTCGCAAGGCGCGGGCGGCGATTCTGGGGACGAAGCCATGAGCGCGGGGGCCGAGGAAAAGACGCTGGCCGAGGCGCGAGCGTTGCGCACCGAAGCCTGGGCGCTGGTGAAGGCCGACATGGAGCGGCTGCGCGA
>JBDLVU010000078.1:0-13688 GCA_039804665.1 Pseudomonadota bacterium
GACGACGCCCTGCGCGAGGACGAGGCGCGCGCCATGTTCAGCCGCTATGCCAAGCCGGTGGGCGCGGCGGTGGTTGCCGGATTGCTCGGGCTGGCCGGCTATCTGTGGTATACCAACCATCAGGAAGCGGTTGCGGGCGAAAACGGCGAAAAGTTCACGCTGGCGCTCGATCAGGTGGAAGGCGGCGATCTTGCCAAGGGCAACGCCGCGCTGGCGCCGCTGCTCAAGGATGCTGGCCCCGGTTATGCGGGCGCCGCGCGCCTGATGCAGGGCGGCATTGCCGAACAGCAGGGCAAGGCTGCCGAGGCCGCCAAGATTTTTGGCGAAGTGGCGGCAGACGCCAACGCGCCGCAGCCCTACCGCGATCTCGCCACGATCCGCGCGGTCGCCGCGCAGTTCGATACCCTGCTGCCGCAGCAGGTTGTCGACCGGCTGAAGCCGCTGGCCGTGCCGGGCAACCCGTGGTTCGGCAGCGCCGGCGAACTGGTTGGCGTCGCCTATATCAAGCAGGGCCGGGGCGATCTTGCCGCGCCGCTGTTTGCCGCCATTGCCAAGGACAAGGGCGTGCCCGACACGCTGCGCCGCCGCATCCGCCAGATCGCCGGCCAGCTCGGCGTGGATGCGGTCGATGACCCCGAAGCCGCCGCGCACGCCGGCGGACAATAATTTCAGAGGACGCCGGTACACAGATGAAGCAGGGCATGCACAAAGCCGCACGTTTCCGTCAGGCGGGTGTCGCCGGCATGGTGGTCCTCGCGCTCGCATTGAGCGGTTGCGGCATCGGCAAGGGCAAGACGAAGTCCACCCCCACAGTGGGCGAACGCGTTCCGATCCTGTCGCGGATCGAAGCGGGGACCAAGGTCGATACCGCCATTTCCGCAATGACCGTGGTGCTTCCCCCGGCCGAGGCCAATGCCGATTGGGCGCAGGCCGGCGGCACCGCTTCGAAGTCCTATGGTCACCTTGCGCTTGGCGATGCCCCGCACAAGGCGTGGAGCGTGCAGGTGGCGGGTTCCTCCACCAAGCAGCGCCTTGCCGCCTCGCCCGTGATCGGCGGCGGCCAGCTGTTCGTGATGGACACCGAAGGCGAAGTCCATGCGTTCGACGCGGCCAGCGGCCATGAAAACTGGAAGGCCGGCTTCCGCCTGGCCGACAGCGGCAGTTCGGTGTTTGGCGGCGGCGCCGCGTTCGACGATGGCGTGGTCTATGTGACCACCGGCCTTGGCGAAGTGGCCGCGATCAATGCCAAGGACGGCGTCACCAAGTGGCGCGTGAAGCCCGCCGGCCCGCTGCGCGGCGCGCCGACGATCGGTTTCGGCCAAGTCTTCGTGATGACGCAGGACAACCAGATCGTTGCGCTGAATGCCGACGACGGCGCACTGCTGTGGAACGAATCCGGCTCGGTTGCGCAGACCGGCGTGTTCGGCGTGGCGGCTGCGGCGGCCGGGCAGGGCACTATCGTGGCGGGCTACAGCTCGGGCGAACTGGTTGCCTATCGCTATGAAAACGGACGCCAGCTGTGGTCCGACGCGCTGGCCCGCACGTCCATCGCCACCTCTGTCTCCACGCTGACCGACATCGACGCGGACCCGATCATCGAACGCGGCCGCGTCTATGCACTGGGTCAGGGCGGGCGCATGGCCGCCTATGAACTGGTCAGCGGCCAGCGCATCTGGGAACTGAACCTGGCCGGGATCTCCACCCCGGCGGTGGCGGGTGAATGGATCTTCACCCTGACCGACGAAGCCAAGCTGCTGTGCATCGAAAAGAACAATGGCAAGGTGCGCTGGATTCACCAGCTGGCCCGCTTCAAGAGCGAAAAGAAGAAGAAGGGCCCGATCTTCTGGACCGGCCCGGTCCTCGCCGGCAACCGCCTGTGGATCGCCAATTCCGAAGGCGATATCCAGACGGCCTCGGTCACCGACGGCACCGTCTCTTCGTTCGCACACGTCGGTTCGCCGGTCTCGCTTGCGCCCGTCGTGGCCGGGCAGACGCTCTATGTGCTGGAAGACAGCGGCCGGATTACTGCCTGGAAGTGAGGCGGGGCGGGCCGATGGGCCTGCCTCGCGCGCATTTTTCGACAGGTTCTGGATGAGCGGGCTTGGGATGCGGAAGGTCTTCGCTCTTTGTCACCCCGGGGCAAGCCCGTGGTGACGGGGGCGGATGGAGCTGCAGGTTCGGCTTCATCGCCCCAAACCCACCCTCTTCACGTTTTCCTCACGCTTGCGCGCTAATCCGGCGGGCCATGAAAAGCCCTTCTGCCCGCCCGCAAAGCGATGTTTCGGCCGCTGTTGGCCTGGCCGGTCTTGCCGGTCTGCTCGCGTGGATACTCGTCTGCCGCAACTGGGGGGCGATTGCCGATGTGTTTGGGTTGCCGGGGCCGCATGAGCGGCTGAACGGCGCGAACGCGGCGCTGGCGGCGATGTTTGCATCCGGCATTCCGATGGTGGCGTGGTCGCTGCTGGTGGACAAGGTGCACCGCCGGCCCTCCACCGGGATCGATTGGGCCCATCCCAAGCCGGTGCGGGCCAATCTCGAGGTGTCGATCACCAAGATCGCGGGTCTTTGGGCCACGTGGTCGCTGATCGCGTTCGTCTACTGCCTCGGCCGATGGTATTGGCGCGGGCAGTATCTGTTCGCCATGGACCTGCTGACGACCTTTGCGCCGGTGCTGTATTTCGGCGCGATTCCCTATGTGCTGTGGCTGGATCGGGTGCTGGTGAACCCGCGCGACGGGGCGTGGCATTTCGGCGCGATGCTGATCGGGCGCGAGGCCTATGACCGGCAGCAGGTGTGGCACCATCTGCGCAGCTGGGCGGTGAAGGGCTTTTTCTGTGCGTTCATGATCTCGATCGTGCCCGGCGGGTTCATCGGCATCGTCAACATCGATTGGGCGCAAGTGCCGTTCCATCCGGTGGCGCTGGCCAATGCCACGATCGAATTCATGTTCATGATCGACGTGCAGATCGCCATGGTAGGCTACCTGCTGACGATGAAGCCGCTGGATGCGCACATCCGCACGGCCAACCCGTCGCTCGCCGGGTGGCTGGCGGCGCTGATCTGCTATCCGCCGTTCATCCTGATGGGTGGTGGCGATGTGCTGGATTATCACCAGAACACCGCCGAATGGAACGTGTGGCTGGCCGGGCACGATAGCCTGCTGTGGCTGTGGGCGGCGATGCTGGTGGTGCTGACGGGCATGTATGCCTGGGCCACGGTGGCGTTCGGCCTGCGCTTTTCAAACCTCACCTATCGCGGCGTGCTGACCAACGGGCCTTATGCCTTCACGCGCCACCCGGCCTATCTGTCCAAGAACACCTATTGGTGGCTGGCGACGATGCCGTTCCTTGCGACGTCCGGTTCATTGGTGGACGTCGTGCGCAACACGGTGACGCTGGGGCTGGTGAGCGCGGTGTATTACTGGCGCGCGCGGACCGAGGAAGCGCACCTGCTGGCCGAAGACGCCAAATACCGGGAATATCACGCGTGGATGGCGGAGCACGGCCTGATCACCGGCGCGCTGCACCGCTGGGGCAAGCGGCTGGCGCGGCGGCGCGTTGCAGGGGTGGTTCAGCCGGCGGAGTAGCCCGCTTCCGGCTGGACTTGGGTCTGCCTCAGACGGGCTGACCCTCGTCGGTTTCAAAGATGCGGATGTTGCGGTCGAACAGGCCGAGTTCAGCGCGCTCCTGTGCCCACACCGCCATGTGTTCGGTCTTGAAGTGGGCATCCAGCGCGGCGCGGTCGCGCCACTTTTCGGTGATGCGGAACAGGTCCGGCTCGATCACGTCGCGCGAATAGGCGTAAAGTTCGCAGCCGTCCTCGGCGCGCGTGGCGGTCAGGACCTTTTCGATCATCGGCAGGCCACGTTCGATGGCGTCTACCGGAATGCGCACGCTGCCAACCACCAGGATCATCTCGAAATTTCCTCTCGTCTCGCGGGCACGGGGCTGCCACGCGGGGGCCGCGCGATCAAATCGATTTCGCGGGATGGCCGGATGCGGCCGGACGAAATCAGAAGCTCTTGGCTTCGTAGATCCTGGAAAGATCGCCGCCCCACGCGCCGTGATACAGGTCGAGCAGGCGCTCGGCCGGGGTCTTGCCGGTGGAAACGATCTCGTCGAGCGGCAGGAGGTAGCCGGTTTCGTTGTCGCCTGCGCTGTTGAGCTTGCCGCGTGCGGCCAGGCCGCCGCGCGCGATGCCAAGCACTTCGGCGGCGATATCGCGCAAGCGCCCACCGCCCGGAAGCGGCGCGTCGAGCCCCAGCTTCGGCACTTCGGCGCGAAGCCGTTCGCGCCCGTCCATGTCCCAGCCTTTGACGAGGTCCCACGCCGCATCGAGCGCGCCCTGATCGTAAAGCAGGCCTACCCACAGCGCCGGCAGCGCGCAGATGCGGCTCCACGGCCCGCCATCGGCGCCGCGCATTTCAAGGAACGACTTCAGCCGCACTTCGGGGAAGGCGGTGGAAAGGTGGTCGATCCAGTCGGATTCCAGCGGCTTTTCACCGGGCAGCGCGGGCAGTTCGCCCTTCAGGAAATCGCGGAACGACTGGCCGGCGGCGTCGATGTACTTGCCATCGCGGAACACGAAATACATCGGCACGTCGAGCATGTAGTCGACATAGGCGTCATAGCCGAAGCCTTCGTCGAACACGAAGCCGAGCATGCCGGTGCGCGCCGGATCGGTATCGGTCCAGATGTGGCTGCGATAGGAAAGGAAGCCGTTGGGCTTGCCTTCAAGGAACGGCGAATTGGCAAACAGCGCGGTGGCCAGCGGTTGCAGCGCCAGCGACACGCGGAACTTCTGCACCATGTCCGCCTCGCTACCGTAGTCGAGGTTGGTCTGGATGGTGCAGGTGCGCAGCATCATGTCGAGGCCCATCGTGCCCACGCGGGGCATGTGGCGCAGCATGATGTCGTACCGGCCCTTGGGCATGATCGGCAGTTCGGCGCGCGTCTTGTCGGGCCACAGGCCAAGGCCGAGGTAGCCAAGGCCCAGCTTGTCGCCGATGGCCTTTACCTGCGCCAGATGGCGGCCGGTTTCCTGGCAGGTTTCGTGCAGCGTCTCGAGCGGCGCGCCCGATAGTTCCAGCTGGCCTGCGGGCTCAAGGCTCACCGCGCCGTCCGGGCCGCTCATGGCGATGACGTTGTCGCCCTCCATGATCGGTTCCCAGCCGTATTCCGTCAACGCCATCAACAGGTCGCGGATGCCGCCCTGCTCGGTATAGGACGGGGCGCGGCGGTCGGCCGTGCGATAGACGAACTTTTCATGCTCGGTGCCGATGCGCCAGCGCTCGCGCGGCTTTTCGCCCTTCTGCATGGGGGCCAAGAGCTGTTCCCGGCTCTCGATTACCGGTTCGTTGCTATCTGAAACCTGCCGCGTGCTCATGCGCGCCCGTTAAAGCCTGACAAGGGTTTTAGCCAGCGTGATTTGGCGCTGATCGTACCATTTGCGATAAATCATCCGCGCCAGTCGCCCACCGTGCCCATCCATAAGGCGGTGGCGGCAATGGCGGCGGTTTCGCCCCGCAGGATACGCGGGCCCAGCGAAATCGGCACGGCGGCGGGATGATCGCGGATCAAGGCGCGCTCGGCCTCGTCAAAGCCGCCCTCGGGGCCGACCAGCAACCCGGCGGGGCCTGCATGCGCGGCAAAGGCGGTGGCAGCGGGCGCGCCGCCGTTCTCGTCGGCAAAGAACAGCGCGCGGCCTTCGGGCCAATCGCGCAGCAGGGCATCCAGCTTTACCGGATCCGCCAGCGCGGGCAGGGCGGTGCGGGCGCACTGTTCGGCGGCCTCGGTCACGATGGTGCGCGCGCGGTCCGGGTTCAGCTTGTCGGCCACGCAGCGGCGGGTAATCATCGGATGGATCGCGGCGACGCCGAGTTCGGTGGCCTTTTCCAGCACCAGATCGAAACGGTCCTTTTTCAGCAGGGCCGGGCACAGCGTGAAATCGGGCACAGCCTCACGCGAGCGCAGTAGCGTTTCGAGCGTCAGCACCACATCGCGCTTGCCGGCCTGCTCCACGCGGCCGAGCCATTCGCCGGTCATGTTGTCGAACAGGATCACCGCATCGCCCGCGCTCACGCGCATGACCTTGCCCAGATAGTGGGCCTGCGGGCCATCGAGGACGACCGTGCCGCCTTCGGTCAGCGGGCCGGGCACGAACAGGCGGGGGGCGGACTTGGGCGGCCATGCGGGTGTAGTGGGCATCGCGTTGCTCTAGCCGATCGCGCGGCGCGCCGCTATGCCGCGCGCATGACCGCGCAGATCGTGCCCGACAGCGAACACCGGGGCCTTGTCGCCCGCCTGCCCGAACGCGTGCGCAACTACGCGCTGCTGGCGCGGTTCGACCGGCCCATCGGCTGGTGGTTGCTGTTCTGGCCGTGCGCGTGGGGCGTGTTTCTGGCGGGCGGCGCGGCGCGGTGGGGCGTGGTGCTGTGGATGCTGCTGGGCGCCATCGCCATGCGCGGCGCAGGCTGCGTCTATAACGACATCGTCGATGCCGATATCGACCGGCAGGTTGCCCGCACCGCCGCGCGGCCCGTGGCAAGCGGCGCGGTCAGTGCGCGCGCGGCGTGGATCTGGCTGCTGGTGCTGTGCGCGGTGGGGCTGGTGGTCCTGCTGCAACTGCGCTGGCAGGCGCAGGTGGTGGCGCTGGGCAGCCTTGCGCTGGTGGCGGCCTATCCGTTCATGAAGCGGATCACCGGTTGGCCGCAGGCGTGGCTGGGGCTGGTGTTCACATGGGGCGCGCCCGTCGGCTGGGTGGAGGTGACGGGCTTTGACCGGCTGGCGCCTCTGGGCCTGCTGTATGCCGGGTGCTGGGGCTGGTGCATGGCGTACGACACGATCTACGCCCTGCAGGACCGCGAGGACGACGCGCTGGTCGGCATCGGTTCATCCGCGCTGTCTTTCGGCCGCCATGTGAAGGCGGGCGTGGGTGCGCTTTATGGCTTTGCGGTGGCGTGCTGGGCGGGCGCGTTCTGGCTGGTACGACCCGATCCGGTGGCCCTGCTGGCGCTTGCCCCGATGGCCGCGCACCTTGGCTGGCAGGTGCTGACCTTGCGCGAAGACGGCGCCGATCCGCTTGTGAAATTCCGCGCCAACCGCTTTGCCGGGCTGTTGATGGCGCTGGCCTGCCTTATGGTCGGGGCAGTCTGATCCCTTACGGAGTAATCCCTGCTAGCGCCTGAATCCGCCCCGGAATAAAAGCTAAAGCTGACTTAAGGTTGAATTGAAGCGGGGCGGGGCGGGGCGACAGACACATGAACCGTAACGATCTGATTCCCATAGGCGCGCTGGCCAAACGCACCGGCGTGGCGGTTTCCGCCATCCGTTATTACGAAGATCGCGGCCTGATCCGTTCGGTGCGCAGCGATGGTAATCAGCGCCGTTTCCTGCGCGCGGACATCCGCCGTCTCAGCTTCGTGGTGATCGCGCAGCGGCTGGGGCTCGGCCTTGCCGAGATCGAGCGCGAACTGGCCAGTCTGCCGCAGGACCGCGCCCCAACGGGAATGGACTGGCACAAGGTCAACCGATCGCTGCGCAAGGAGATCGACACGCGGATGCAACTGCTCACCCGCGTGCGCAACAAGCTGGACGATTGCATCGGCTGCGGTTGCCTCAGCCTCGATCGCTGCCAGATGCACAATCGCGAGGATCGGGTCGCAGCGGCGGGGCCGGGGCCGCGCTTGCTGGACTAGGCCCGAAATCAGGCCGTTGCCAGCAGGTCTACCGCGCCGCCAAGGTCCACGCTAACGAGCCGCGAGACGCCCTTTTCCACCATCGTCACGCCGAACAGGCGGTGCATGCGGCTCATCGTCACGGCGTTGTGCGTCACGATCAGGTAGCGCGTCTTCGTTTCGCCCACCATCGCCTCCAGCATGTCGCAGAAGCGTTCGACGTTGGCGTCGTCCAGCGGCGCGTCCACTTCGTCCAGCACGCAGATCGGTGCCGGGTTGGTGAGGAACAGCGCGAAGATCAGCGCGACGGCGGTCAGCGCCTGCTCCCCGCCCGAAAGCAGCGTCAGCGATTGCAGGCGCTTGCCCGGCGGCTGGGCGAAGATTTCAAGGCCGGCCTCCAGCGGATCGTCGCTGTCCACCAGCGCCAGATGCGCCTCGCCCCCACCGAACAGGCGCGAGAACAGGCGGCGGAAATGGCCGTCGACCGCCTCGAACGCCGCGCGCAGCCGTTCGCGCCCTTCGCGGTTCAGGTTGCCGATGGAACCGCGCAGGCGGTGGACGGCTTCGGTCAGTTCGGCCTGTTCGGCCACGCTGGTGCCATGGCGCGTCTCGGCCTCGGCCAGTTCCTCGGCAGCGACAAGGTTGACCGGCCCGATCCGCTCGCGCTCGGCCGTCAGCCGGTCATGCTCGGCGCTTTCGGCGCCTGCGGTGCCCACTTCGGCAGAAACGAATTCAAACCGTTCGGGCAGGATGGGCGGCGGGCACTGGAACCTTTCGCCCGAAATCCCCGCCATTTCCTGCCGTCGCTGGTCCTCCGCATCGGCACGCGCGGCGGCGCCGGCGCGGGCCTCGCGCGCGGTGGCAAGCGCTTCGTTGGCGTTGGCGAGCGCGGTTTCGTGGGTTTTCGAAGCGGCTTCGGCAGCGGCCAGCGCGGCTTCGGCGGCGGTCAGCTCTTTGCCCAGCCGTTCGCGCACGGCCTCGCCATCCTCGATCTCTCGCATCAGGCTGGCGGGCTTGGCCGCGATCACCGCGCGGTCCTGTGCCAGTTCCTCGGCGCGGGTGGCCATGTCGGCCAGCCGCCGCGCCGCATCGCCCGCGCGCGATTGCCAGTTGCGGATATCGGCCTTTAGCGCGGCCAGCCGTTCGCGCCCCACCGCCACCGACTGGTCGAGCGCGGCGGCGGCCGCGGTGGTCGCCTGCATTTGCGTCCGCGCGGCATCGTTGCGGCCGCGCGCCGCCTCTACCGCTGCGCGCCCCGCGTCGGGATCGGGCAGTTCGCCACGCTTCGCCTCGGCGGCGGAAAGTTCGGCTTCTGCGGCGCCGCGTTGCTCGGCCAGATCGGCCAGAACGCGGTCCAATTCCGCCCGCCGCGCGGCCATCCGCGCCTGCGCTGCCTCGGCTGCGTCCAGCGCGCGCAAGGCCGCGCGTTCGGCATCCGCCGCGCCGGACAGCGCGCGTTCCACCTCTGCCAGTTCCGCCTGAAGCGCCGCCAGCCCGCCGCGCGCCGCTTCATGCGCGGCATTCGCCTCGTCCACGGCAGTACGCAGTGCCGGCAGGCGGGCCGCCAAGTCCTCCAGCCGGTTGGCCGCTTCCAGCGCCGCCGCTTCGGCCG
This sequence comes from Pseudomonadota bacterium, assembly GCA_039804665.1. Taxonomy (GTDB): domain Bacteria; phylum Pseudomonadota; class Alphaproteobacteria; order Sphingomonadales; family Sphingomonadaceae; genus Novosphingobium. Next base: position 9,288 of record JBDLVU010000078.1, read on the forward strand.
CGCCTTCGCCGCGCGCCACGAAGCCGTCCCACCGGCGCAAGTGCCCGGCGCGCGTCACCAGCCATTCGCCGGGGGCAAGCGTCTGTCCTTCGTCGGCCTCGGCCACGCGCACCAGCGCCAGCCGGGCCGCCAGTTCGGGCGGACAGGCGGGCACGTGGTGCAGCAGCGAATCTGCCAGCGGCGCAGGGCTTTCGGCCCCGGTCCAGAACCGCCCGTCCGCGCCCTTTGGCGCAGGGCCGGTCGGCGCGGTGGCATCGCGCCCGAGCACGGCGGCAAGCGCGCGCTCGTAACCCGGCGCGGCCCGGCTGCCCGCTATCGCGCTGCGGCCCAGCCCCTTGGCTGCGGCGACCTTTTCGCGCGCCGCCTTGTCGCGGGCCAGCGCTTCGGCTTCGCGCTCAATCCCCGCCAGTTCCGCGCGCGCGGCGGCCAGTGCATTGGCGGCGGCATCGCGCGCCGCGCCCAGTTCCTCGCGCCGTGCGTTCAGGCCTGTGCGCCGGCTCTGCGCTTCGGCCAGAGCGGCGCTGGCGGCATCCCGCTTTGCGGTGGCATCGGTAATCTGCAGCGCCGGATCGGGCTCGCGGGAGAGAGCCTCCACTTGCTGCCCCAGCCGCGCCGCATCCGCGTCCAGCCGCACGATCCGTGCCTTTGCGGCGTTTACCGCGGCTTCGGCCACGCGCCATTCGGCGTCGATCCCGGCTTGCTCTGCCACCTTTTGCGCCAGCGCCAGTTCGGCGGCGCGCGCGGCGCGGTCGGCGTCTTCCTGCGCGGCCAGCACGTGCGGCCGGCGCGCTTCCTCGGCAGCCAGCGCGGCTTCGGCGGCTGTGCCATCGCCTTCCAGCCGGGCGAGCGCGGCGGCGGCATCGCCGGTCATGCGGTCGGCCTGCGCGCGGTCTTCCTCGATGCGGTTCAGCTGCCGGTCGATATCGCCCAGCCGTTGTTCGGCCGCTTCCAGCTGCGCGGTCAGCGAGGCCATGCGCTGACCATGGGCAGAGGCATCCTGCCGCCGGTCGAACAGTTCGTCGCGCGCCTCGGCCAGCGTTGCGGCGGCGGCGTGCTGCGCGTCCTGCGCCTCTCGCGCGGCGCTTTGCGTCAACGCCACCAGCGCCTCGGCCGCGCCGGCTTCCTTGCGGGCGGCATCGGCGGCGGCGGCGGCATCGCGCCAGCGGGCATAGACCAGCCGCGCCTCGGCCACGCGGATCTTCTCGCTCACGCCCTTGTAGCGTTCGGCCGCGCGCGCCTGCCGGCGCAGCGTGGCGATCTGCCCTTCAAGGCCGGACAGCATGTCTTCCAGCCGGGCGAGGTTGGCTTCGGTGGCGCGCAGCTTCTGTTCGGCATCGCGGCGGCGCACATGCAACCCGGCAATGCCCGCCGCTTCTTCCAGCATCATGCGGCGTTCGGCGGGCTTGGCCGCGATTACCGCGGCGATGCGCCCCTGGCTGACCAGCGCGGGGCTGTGCGCCCCGGTGGCGGCGTCGGCAAACACCAGCGCCACGTCCTTGGCGCGCACATCCTTGCCGTTGACGCGATAGGCGCTGCCCGCGCCGCGCTCGATCCGGCGCACCACTTCCAGTTCGCCGCCCCACGGGCCGGATGGATCGCATTCGGCGGTCAGCAGCACTTCGGCGAAATCGCGCGCGGGGCGGTTGGCGGTGCCGGCGAAGATCACGTCTTCCATGCCGCCGCCACGCATGGACTTGGCGCTGCTTTCGCCCATCACCCAGCGGATGGCTTCGAGCAGGTTGGACTTGCCGCAGCCGTTGGGGCCGACCACGCCGGTCAGGCCCGGTTCGATGCGCAGTTCGGCCGGCTCGACAAAGCTCTTGAAGCCCGAAAGCTTCAAGCGCCTGAATTGCATCGGTGCCGGCCCCCCCATGGCCTGTCCCTAGGCCATTTGCATCAACGCGCGCCTGCGTTCTTCAGCACCGGCTCCAGCCCGTCCCACGTGGCCACGTCGTCCACCTTGCGGCCGTTGACGATGAAAGTGGGGGTGCCGCTGATGTCGAACTGGTCGGTGGCCTTCTGCACGTCGTCCGCCAGCTTGGCGGCGGTCTGCGTGTTGGCAAGGCAGGCCATCGCCTTGTCCTTGGCAATGCCGCGCGCGGCGAAGAAGTCGATCAGGCCGCCCTGCGTGCCCAGTGCGCCGAAAAGCTTGTCGGCGGGCATGGTCTGCAATGCCGGATCCTTGGCCAGCGGTTCCAGCTTGGCGAAGATGTCTTTCTGGTTGGCGAACACCTGGTCGGTCAGCGCAAAGAAGCTTTCCGGCGCGCCGCAATGGGTCAGCATGGCGAGCGCGGTATCGAACTTGTCGCGCACGAAGTTGCGGAACTCCACCGACACGCGGCCCGACGCCACATACTGGTCGCGCAGCTTGGGGAAGCCCTCTTCGCTGAACGCGGCGCAGTGCGGGCAGGTGAGCGAGCCGTATTCGATCAGCTTGATCGGCGCATCGGGGTTGCCCATGCGATAGCCGTCTTCGGGCGTGGTGCTGATCACATCGGCCCATTCCTTGCCGGCGGGCGGGGCGATGTTGGCGATCGGCGCCACGGTAGCGGTCGCGGAAGGACCGCCCGCGTCCTTCTTGCCGCAGGCGGCAAGGCCGAGCGAAAGGGCGGCGAGGCTGGCGATTACGATCGGCGTGCGAAGCTTCATGCGGGTCAGGCTTTCCGTGATTCCGGGTGGATCGTGGCTAGCCGATCCCGCGCCGGGTTTGAAGGGTGGGAAACGCGTGTCGGCGGGGTTGGTGCCGTCAGTTGAGGCGCGCCTCGATCTGCGGCTTCAGCACGTCCCAGCTGTTGGTGCCCGCCAGAGGGACACCATCCAGCGTGAAACTGGGCGTGCCCTGCACGAAATCGGTGTCCACCGCGGCCTGCGTCCGCTTGGCCAGCGTGTCGCCCAGCGCCTTGTCGGACAGGCAGCGGTCCATGGTCGGCCGGTCATAGCCGCGCTTTTCCATGATGTCGTAAAAATGCAGGTCCGATGCGATGGCACGCATCCGTGCGCCGAAATCGGGGTTGGACCAGCGTTGTTTCTGCGCGTCGGTCAGATCCGAAAGCGGGGCCATCCACTGGTCCTGGCTGCGCAGGAAGGCGGTGTGGTTGCCCATGAACTTCGTCGTCGGGCCGCATTCCACCAGCAGCGTCGCGGTCATGTCGATCACGTTGCGCAAAAACGGGCGCACTTCCAGCGAACCCTTGCCCGGTCCGATCATGCCGATGCGCAGCTGCGCGTCGGATTCGCGTTCAAAGTGGGCGCAGTGCGGGCAGGTATAGCTGATATAGGCGACCAGCTTGGTCTTGGCCGCCGGGTTGCCCAGCAGATAGCCGCCTTGCGCGGTGCGGGTCACGGTGGCGTTCCAGTTGCGCGCGGCATTGCCCGCCGGGAGGGGCTTTCCGGCGGCGGCCAGAAGCCCGATCCCGCACAGCGCGGCCAGCACCAGCCCGATCGATTTGACCAGATTACGCATCGTGTCGCTCATTCCCTGCCCTGTTTGTCCTGTCAGCCCTGTCCGCTGTCCCGTCGGCTGGCTTGCCCCAGGCTGCGCGCCAGCGATTCCAGCACCGTGCGCAATTCCGGGTCGCCCACGTCGCGCAAGCTGTCGCCCAGTTCCATGGGGATTGGCTTGAGCGATGGCGCTGCTGCCAGCGGCGCGCCATCCTTGGGACGCGGTGCCTGAACCGCGCCTTGCCGGATCTTCACCTTTGCCACCGCGCGATAGCCGAAAAAGCGGTTCACCCGGTCGATGATCTCGGGGATCACGTGCTGGATGATCGGCGCGTGCGCGGGGCTGACCACCAGTTGCAGGATGCCCTCGGCCTTTTCGCCGGGGGGGAAGCGGATCGATTCGGGCGCGCAGCGGCGGGCGTGCGCTGCGCCGATGATCTCGGGCCAGCGCGTCAGGGCATCAGGTCTGCGATCTGGCGCGCCTCGCCGCCGCGCGGGCGTTCGTATTCGCGCCCGGCCTTCTTCGGGGCCGAGGCTTTGGAGGCCGTGGTTTTTGAGGGCCGTTCGCGTTCCATATCGCGCATGCCCATGCCATAGCGGCGCGATGCAAGCCAGCGTTGACGCCGCCGTCGTCCCCACCCTTCTGCTCAACTGGTACGATGCCCACGCGCGCCGCCTGCCGTGGCGCGCCGCCCCCGGCGATCCAGCGCCCGATCCTTATCGCGTCTGGCTGTCTGAAGTGATGCTGCAACAGACCACCGTTGCGGCGGTCACGGCCTATTATGCGAAGTTCCTCGGCCTGTGGCCCACGGTGCACGATCTGGCGGCGGCGGACGACGCCGATGTCATGGCCGCGTGGGCCGGCCTTGGCTATTATGCCCGCGCGCGGAATCTGCTGGCCTGCGCGCGCGAGGTTGCCCGGCTGGGCGCGTTTCCCGATACGGAGGACGGCTTGCGCGC
>JBDLVU010000079.1:0-12970 GCA_039804665.1 Pseudomonadota bacterium
GTCGATCTTCAGATGCGTAAGGATCATCGGCTGCGTGCTGGTGAAGTCCCAGTTGTCGCCCGGCGTTTCCTGATAATGCCACACCATGCGCCCGGTCTTGGGATCAAGCGCCACCAGCGTGCCGAGATAGAGATTGTCACCACCGGCGGGCGAGCGCTTCGACGTGGCATAAGGCCCGCCGTTGCCCGTGCCGACCAGCACATAGCCGGTTTCCGGATCGTAGTTGATCGCATCCCACGGCGCGCCGCCGCCGCCGATATCCCAGCGGCTGTTCGGGTCCCAGGTCTTCAGCGCGGCTTCCATCTCGGGCGATTCCTGCGGCCCCAGTTTGGGATCGCGGGGCACCACGTGCCAGCGCCAGCGCAACTTTCCGGTATTGAGGTCCAGCGCGGTCACATTGCCGCGCACGTCGTATTCCGCGCCGCCCATGCCGATCACGACCACATCGCCCGCCACTTCCGGAGCGCCGGTGGAGTTGTCGCCCTTGCGGCGGTCCTCGATGAAATCGCTTTTCCACACGGTGGCGCCAGTCTTGGCATCCAGCGCATAAAGCCAGCCATCGAGCGTGGCGACGAAGACCTTGCCATCGGCCACGGCCACGCCGCGATTCACCTGATCGCAACACACCGTACGGTTGATCTGCATGTCCACATCAGGCTCGAACGCCCAAAGCTGCTTGCCCGTCGCGGCATCGAACGCATAGGCGCGCCCTGCGACGCCCGAGGTATAGAGCACGCCGTCCACCACGGTCGGGGTCGCTTCCTGCCCGCGCATGGTGCCAAGGTCCGCCGCCCATGCGAGGCCCAGCGAGCCGACGTTATCCGCCGTGATCTGCGCCAGCGCGGAATGGTGCGTCTTGCCCGGATCGCCACCGGGATTGACCCAGTTCGCCCCCGCCCCAACCTGAGGCGCGGCGGCGCCCATGCTGCACGCCGCCAGCGCCGCAAACGCCAATCCCAGCAGCGGCCGCATCACAGCGAATCCCACGGGGACGGCATACGATAGGGCACGGTGATGAAGTTCGCCTCGATCTGTTCGATCATGCCGTGGTCGATCTTGAAGAGTTCGGAAATATAGAAGCTGTGCGGCCGCCGCACCGGGCTTTTCACCGTGCGCCCGTCGGTCAGCTGGTATTCGTCCAGCCGGCCCGAATGGTCGATGAAGCCGAACGCCAGCACCAGCCCGCGTTCTTCGTCGATCAGCGGAAAACGCCGCGCGCGCAGGTCGTCGTCATAGCGATAGTTGCCCATGCGGAACTGCTCTTCGCAGCCCAGTGCCGAAACCGGCACGATCTTGGCGAATTCGGGGTTACGCGTGGTCTGCACCCCATTTTCCACGCGGTTGCAATCCGGGTGGAACTTCGTGTGGATGGTCCCGTCGTTGCGCTGCAGGGTTTCGAAATAGCCGTCCGACAGGCGGATCATTTCCTCGCGGCTCACCGGTGCTTCGGGTTCGCGGTGCAGGATCGGCTTGTCCCAATAGCGGCAGTTCTCGAACTTGATGCCGCTGTCCGACTGGCGCACGATCACCATCTCGCATTCGCTGATCCGGCCGGCCTCGTCGTACATCAGCCGCAGCGTGAAAGCGGACTCCTCGATCGCCTCGATCACCGTGCCGAAATAGCCGACCTGACGCGTCTTCACGTCGGCGAACTTCAGCTGGTAATTGCCCAGCTTCAAAATCGTGCCCCACACGCCATCGCCGATTTCCAGCATGACGTTGTTTTCGCTGTGATGCGCGCCGGGCGCCCAGGCGAGGCGCGCAGCATCGCGGGCATTCAGCGCAGCAAGGAATTGGTCGAGCGCGGCGTAAAGCGCATTCCTGTCCATGATCTCTCCCACCAAGGCTTTGACGCCTCGTTCTTTCCAAGGCATACCGTATCAAATGTTAGAATAAAAGGGGAGAGCGCGATGAGCCGCACACAAAGCGAACAAGCCACCCACGACATGGTGCTGGAGATGTACCGCAACGTCCTGATCGCGATGGATAGCGGCGCGGTGGACCGGTACATCGCGCCGGAATACGTGCAGCATAGCTCGCTGGCTGAACCCGGAGTCGCCGCGCTGAAAGGGTTTCTTGACCGCGTCCGCGTCGAATCGCCCGATGCGCGCCAGACCATCCACCGCAGCTTCGTCGATGGGGATCACGTGGTCGTCCACACCCATGTCGAACGGTGGCCGGGCGACCGGGGCCTTGCCGTGGTCGACATCTTTCGCTGCGCTGGCGGCAGAATCGTGGAACACTGGGACGTGATTCAGGATGTGCCGGAAAATCCGGTGAACCCCAATCCGATGTTCTGAACGGGAGAGAACGATGCGCCTGATCCTTGCCGCTGCGCTCGCCGCGCTGTTGCCCGCCGCCGCCCATGCCCAATCCGGGGCTGAAGAGTGCACGCTGACGCCAAAGCAGGTCGTCACGCAATTCATGGACGAATTCTACATCCAGAAAAAGGTCCGCACCGCCTTCGAACACTGGGTCGACCCCGGCTATATCCAGCACAATCCCTACGCCCAGACCGGCCGCGATGCCGCCATCGGCTTCCTAGAAAAGTTCGTGGCCGACAACCCGGGGCAGAAAACCGACATTCGCCGCATCATCGCCGATGGCAACCTTGTGGCGGTGCACAGCCACGGCTGGAACGAGAACGGCGATGCTGCGGCCAAGCGCGGCTTTTCGGTGGTCGACATGTTCCGCGTCGAAGGCTGCAAGGTGATGGAACACTGGGACGTGCTGCAAGGCGTGCCCGAAACCGCCGCCAACACCAACACGATGTTCTGAAGGAACCGATATGCGTTTCCGTGACAAATGCGTGGTTGTCCTTGGCGGCACCGCCGGGATCGGCGCGGCCGCGTGCCGCATGTTCGCCGCCGAGGGGGCCAAACTGGCCTTCACCGGCCGCAACCCGCAGGCCCTGCGCGATCTGGCCGAGGAGCTGGATGCCCTCGCCATCCGCAGCGACATGGGTGATCTGGCGCAGACCCGCGCCGCGCTGGCCGAAGTGGCCGAGGCGCTGGGCGGCATCGACGTACTGTTCGTCAACGCCGGCGTCGGCGGCTTTGCCATGGTGCCCGATGTCACCGAGGATTTCTGGGATGGCATTCACAATGTGAACCTGCGCGGCGCGTTCTTTGCCATCCAATCCGCGCTGCCGCTGATGCGCGATGGCGGGTCCATCGTCATCACCGGCTCGATCGGTTCGACCGCCGCGGTGCCCGGCAATGTCGCCTATGCGGCGGCCAAGGCGGGCCTGCGCGCAATGGCGCGGATCGTGGGCAAGGAACTCCTGCCCCGCCGCATCCGCGTCAATATGGTCAGCCCCGGCCCCACCGATACCGAGATCTTCAAGCGCGACGCCAGCGCGGAGGAAATCCAGGGCATGAAGGACATGCTCAGCAGCGTGGTCCCCATCGGCCGCATGGGCACATCGGAAGAAGTCGCCCGCGCCGTCCTGTTCCTCGCCAGCGAGGAAGCCGCCTTCATCAACGGGATCGACCTCGCCGTGGACGGCGGCTGCATCGAACTGGGCTGAGGCCTTGAAAGCCCTCTCCCCTCAGGGGAGGGGGCTGGGTGAGGGAGCGGGGAACATATCCACCACGATGCCACCCGGCACCGCTTCGTCCGGGCGCAGCCGCGCGGCGTCGGCCCGCGCGCGCGCCAGCACCGCGCCGGGCACATCGCCATGCAGCACCACCGCATCGGCCTGCCCCAGCAGCCGCGCCTCGCGCAGGGTCAGGTCATCGGGATCGTCGCTGCGCAGGGTCATCGCATAGCGTCCTTCGCCCGGGCCCCCATCGCACGCCAGCCAGCGCGCCACGGCATCGCCATCCTGCGCACGAAAAGGATCGAGCGCGCCGCCCTCGTCCAGCGCCGCATCGAGCGCGCGGCGGCGTTCGCTGCCCGTCGGCCATTTCGCGCGCAAGGCTTCGCGCGCATCGAACAGTGCCTGCGCCAGCGCGCCCAGCCCCTGCGGCAGCAACCGCTCCAGCCGCAGCCGCAACGCCTTGGCCAGCCCGGCCGACGCACCGCCGGTGCCCACCGCGATCAGCACCGGCGCGCGGTCGATGATCGAAGGCGTGGTGAAATCGCACAAGGCGGGCCGGTCCACCACATTGACCAGCATCCCGGCCTCACTGGCGCGGATCGCCGCGGCAAGCAGCGCCTGTTCGTCCTCAAGCGCGATGAACACCAGCCGCGCATCCCGGTCCAGACCCTCGTCCAGATCGTCGATCACCTGCGCGCCTGCGCGTTCGACCAGCCGCCGCTTGGCCTCCGCTGCCTCCCCCTGCCCCAGCACCACGACTGGTTGTCCGGAAAGGCGATGAAAAAGCGGAAGCGCTGGTAGCGTCATGCAAGAAAATCCGGAACCCGTTCAGCAGCAAGGATCGTCGCGGGATCGATGCGGTCGGCTACCACCGCCCAATTCGTACCATCCACCATCACTTCGGGCACAAGCGGCCGCGAATTGTAGGTGTTGGCCATCGTGGCACCATAGGCACCGGCGGTGCGAAACACCGCCAGGTCCCCACGCTGCACCACATCGATCGTCCGCGCCATGGCAAACGTGTCGCTGGATTCGCAGATCGGGCCAACTATATTCGCCGTAATCTTTTCTCCACGTGGCGTTACCGCCGCGAAATCATGCCACGCGTCGTACAGCGCCGGGCGGGCAAGATCGTTCATCGCGGCATCGACCACCACCCACGGGTTGCCCACGCCTTCCTTCACGCGCACCACTTCGGTCACCAGCACGCCGGTGTTGCCGGTGATCACGCGGCCCGGTTCGAACATCAGCGTGACGTCCCAGTCGGCCGTCACGCGCGCCACCATCGCGGCGTATTCCTCGGGCTGCGGGAAAACGTCGCCCGCCTTGTAGGGCACGCCCACCCCGCCGCCGAGGTCCATGTGCGTCACCGCGTGGCCACCGGCGCGGATATCGCGCATCAGGCCGCCCACCTTGGTGAACGCGGCCTCCAGCGGGTCCAGCTTGCTCAACTGGCTGCCGATGTGCAGCGCCAGCCCGCGCATCGCCAGCCCCGGCGTTTCCGCCAGCCGCGCATAGATCGCGCCCGCGCGGTCGAACGGCACGCCAAACTTGTTCTCGGCCTTGCCGGTTGAAATCTTGCCGTGCGTGCCCGCGTCCACATCGGGGTTCACGCGCAGCGCGCAGGAAGCGACCTTGCCCAGCCGCACCGCGATCTCGGCCAGTTCCAGCCCTTCTTCCTCGCTTTCGAGGTTGAACTGCCCGATCCCGGCCTCCAGCGCGCGCGCCAGTTCCTTCGCGGTCTTGCCGACTCCCGAAAACACCACGCCCTCGGCCGGCATCCCGGCCGCCAGCGCGCGGTCCATCTCGCCGCCCGAAACCACGTCCGCGCCGTATCCTTCGGCGGCCAGCACCTTCAACACGGCAAGGTTGGGGTTGGACTTCACCGCAAACGCGATCTTCACGCGCGGCAGGATGGACAGCGCATCGCGGAACACGCGCGCATGGCGCGTCAGCGTGGCGCGCGAATAGACATAGACGGGCGTGCCCACCTGCTTCGCAATCACGGGCAGCGGCACGTCTTCGGCGTTCAGCACGCCGCTCACATAGTGGAAATGATCCATCGGAAACTCTCGAAGAAACTTATTGTTCGGGCGGAAGATCGAACGGATCGTCTTCACGGGGCTGTGATCGGCTGCGCAGTTCGACGCTGCGGGCGGGTTTGGCCTGCACCGGCGCGTTCAGCAGTTCGTCCGCGGTCGGTTTGGTTTCCCGGCCATAGGGCGCGGGCGGCAGGCTGGCGCCCACGGCCGGTTTCAGCTCGCGCCGGTTGCCGCAGGCAGACAGCGCAAGGCCGCAAACGGCCAGCAACAGGATCGGACGCGCACGACGGATCAAGGCTTCAGTCCTCCAGCCCCAGCGCCACGCGCGCTTCGGCCACGCGCTTCCTTACCTCGGCCGGCGCGGTTCCGCCATGGCTGGCGCGCGCCGCCACGCTCGCTTCGACCGAAAGCGCGGCATAGACGCGATCGTCGATCCGCGCGTCGATGGCCTTCAGGTCGTCCAGCGGCAACTGGTCCAGCGGCACGCCCCGGCTTTCGGCCAGCTTCACCGCGCTGCCGGTGATGTGGTGCGCCTCGCGGAAGGGGATGTTCGCCTGCCGCACCAGCCAGTCGGCAAGGTCGGTGGCCGTGGCATAGCCCAGTTCCGCCGCGCCGCGCATGCGCTCGGTGCGGAACTTCGCCTCGGCCACCATGCCGGTCATCGCCGCGATGGACAGCGCCAGCAGCGAAGCCGCCTCGAACACCGGCGGCTTGTCGTCCTGCATATCCTTGGAATAGGCCAGCGGCAGGCCCTTCATCGTGATCATCAACGCGGTCAGGCAGCCCACGATCCGCCCCGAATGCCCGCGCACCAGCTCGGCCGCGTCGGGGTTCTTCTTTTGCGGCATGATGCTGCTGCCGGTCGACAGGCTGTCGGGCAGCGTGACAAATCCGAACGGCTGGCTGGCCCAGATGATGAATTCCTCGGCCAGCCGCGAAAGGTGCAGCGAACACTGCGCGGCGGCCATCAGATAATCGAGTGCGAAATCGCGGTCGGACACCGAATCGAGGCTGTTGTCCGTCGGCCCGTCAAAGCCCAGCGCCTCGGCCGTGCGGAAACGGTCGATGGGAAAGCCGGTGCCGGCCAGCGCCGCCGCGCCCAGCGGGCAGCGGTTCATCCGCACGCGCGCATCGGCAAAGCGCGAACGATCCCGGCCCACCATCTCGTAATAGGCCATCAGGTGATGCCCCAGCGTCACCGGCTGCGCGGTCTGCAAATGGGTAAAGCCGGGCATGATGCTGTCGGCATGTTCGCCCGCGCGGCCTACCAGCGCCAGCTGAAGCTGCTTCAGCCCCAGTTCGGCCTGATCCATCGCATCGCGCACCCACAGGCGGAAATCGGTCGCCACCTGATCGTTGCGACTGCGCGCGGTGTGCAGGCGACCGGCCGCCGGGCCGATCAGTTCGGCCAGCCGGCTTTCGGTGGTCATGTGGATGTCTTCAAGGTCCCAGTTTTCGGGAACCCCGTTGGCTTCGTATTCGGCCGCCACCTGATCCAGCCCGCTGGCGATCAGGCTTGCGTCCTCGGCCGAAACGATGCCTTGCGCACCCAGCATACCCACATGGGCCTTTGACGCGGCGATGTCCTGCCGCCACAGCGCCTTGTCGAAGGGAATCGAGGCGTTAATCTCGCGCATGATTGCCGAAGGGCCGGCCGCGAAGCGTCCGCCCCACATCTGGTTGGAGCCTGAATTGCCGCTCATGTCCCTGCGCTCGCCCGCCTTGTTGATACTGCCCTTGGCCTTGCTGGCCGCCGGGTGCGATAGGCAAACCCCCGGCGGTGCGCAACCGCAGAGCGACGCCAGCGGCGCCGCAACCGCCGCCGCGCCTGATGGCGAAGCGGCGCAGAAGGGCTTCAGCGGCACGCTCGACATCGCCAGCCGAGGCTCGGCCATGCCCGATTTCAGCTTTCTCGACCCCGCCGGTCGCCGCATTTCCAGCGCGGAGCTGAAGGGCAAGCCGGTGCTGATCAACCTGTGGGCCACGTGGTGCGGGCCGTGCGTGCTGGAAATGCCGATGCTCGATTCGCTGGCCGAAAAGCATCACGGCAAACTGGCGGTGATCACCGTGGCGCAGGACATCGACGCGGAAAAGGTCGCGAAGTTCTTCAACGATAAGCAGTTCGGCCATCTCCAGCCGTGGCTGGACCCGGACATGCAACTGTCCGATCACTACAACACCGGCGTACTGCCCACGACCGTGCTGTATGACAAGGACGGCAAGGAAGTGTGGCGCATGGTCGGCGCGCACGATTGGAACTCTGCCCGCACCGACGCCATGCTGGCCGATACGCTGGGCGAATAACCCATCGGGCGGTGGCGCCCCCGGCTCAGGCGGCGACCGCGTCCTGATCGGGCTCGATCGGGGCGCACTGATACACGGCCACGTCGCCCACGCCCTTCAGCGTGATGACTTCCGCCACGCCAAATCCGCCGCGTTCGCGCGCGCGCAGCCAGGTGCTTTCCGAAATCGCCACCGAATTCGGCCGTGCCGTGCTTTCGATGCGCGCGGCAATGTTCACCGTGTCGCCCCAGTAATCATAGGCCATGCGCGTGGCGCCGATCACGCCGCCCACCACCGGGCCGGAATGGATACCGGCGCGCAAGGCCACGTCCACGCCGGCCTGCCGGCCCATCTCCGCCACGCCGCCGATCACCGCGCGGGCAAAGGCGATGGCCGCATCGGCGCTGTTGCCGCTGGGCACGTTGCCCCCGGCAATCGCCAGATAGGCATCGCCCACGGTCTTCACCTTCTCCACCCCCAGATCGCGCGCGCAGGCATCGGCGTGGTTGAAAAAGGCGTTGAGCAATTCGACCAGATGCCCCGGCGAAACCCGCTTGGCGAGGTTGGAGAACCCCACCATGTCGATAAAGATCACGCTGGCGTCGGCATAGGAATCGGCCACCAGCAAGCCGCTGCGGATGCGCGCCACGGCAGCCGGCGGCAGCATGTTGAGCACCAGTTCCTCGTTGCGGGCGCGTTCGGCATCCAGCGAATCCGCCAGCTGGAACGCGGACCGGCTGGTCCGCCCCACCGCCAGGTTGATCGCCACCATGATCAGCGACCCGCTGAAATAGCTGAGCAGCGCATAGACAATGCTGGAGAAATGCGGCTGCCCGTTGGAAACCTGCGCAAGCCAGCCCAGCAGATCAAACGCCAGCCAGGCCAGGAACAGCCGGGGCCGCCCGGCCAGCGTCACCGCGGCAAACGCGGTCACGATCAGGCGGTTCACCACCCCCACCGCATGCAGCGTCGCCTCGCCCCGGTCGAGGTAGTCGAACAGCACCACGTTGATCCGGCCCACCAGCAGCGACAGCACCAGCAGCGCCACGAAATCGATCACCGGATGATCGATGTACTCCTCCCAGAACGTCACCGCGATATAAACGCCGCAGGCCAGCAGCGCACAGCCCAGCAAAGTGGCAAGCCGCGCATTCTCGTCGGGCGGCAGGTATACCGGGTTCACGATCGTATAGGCCAGCGCCACCAGCATGAAGATCGCGCCATAGATCCGCACGAACGGTCGGCGCAGCGTGCGCGCACGGCTGTTGTATCGCGCTTCGGTCGCGCGGTCGGCAAATTGGCTGAACACGCCCGGCTGCTCCTCGATCTGCATGCTGTGCCCCGATCTGGCCCCCCGACCTGACCTACCCCGCATATATAGCACGCAATATCCTGACCAATCACGGCTTTCCGCAGGGGTTCTCCCCATCCCGCCCCGCCTACGCGCGACTGCGTAGCCCGCCCCGGGCCCCTGAAACCCCGCAGAAGTTAACCGTTCTCCGCTTCGTGGTAAGAAACAGGGAGAAATGCGATGGCCCAGCACCTGCAAGAAAGCGAACTCGCCAGCCAGCGCCGCGCCGCGCGCGTCGGAATCGAGCTGCCCGCGCGCTGCAAGCATGGCCTGACACGGTCAACGGTCATGCTTAAGGATTTGACACCATATGGTGCCCGGATCGAAGGCATCGGCAGCCAGCGGATCGGCGATGTCGTGACCCTGCTGTTGCCCGGGCTGAAGGCCAAGACCGCGTTCGTGGTGTGGTCCGAAGCCTCCACCGCCGGTCTGGAGTTCGATCATCCGCTGCACAGTTCGGTGTTCGATTCGCTGGTCAGCGACTACGCCATCGGCCAGATGCGCCGTCAGGCGCGCCACGTTGCCCCGGCCCAGCGCTTCGCCGCCTGAGGCGCACGGCTGCCCGCAACGCTGCGCAATAACGGACTTTACGCGCGGGCACGGGGCGCTTATCCGCCTCGTTCCCCCGCGCAAGCCCTTGCGCCACACCGGAAATGGACCGTTCGGCGATGGCCGGCAGCAGTGAAACGAGGCTTCACCATCTGGACGCAGCGCGCGCGCTGTTTCTCCTTTTGGGGATTCCCTTTCACGTCGCCACCACCGCGATCATGATCCTTTCACCCGAAGCGCCGGGTTTCCGCGAAGACCCGGTGATCGGCTTTTCCTTGAGCGCGATCCATTCGTTCCGCATGTTCGCGTTCTTCATGCTGTCGGGCTTTTTCGCCGCGATGGTGCGTGAAAAGCGCGGGCGCAGCCCCTGGCTCGCCGATCGCCTTTCGCGCATCGGCATCCCGCTGGTGGTCAGCGTTTCCAGCCTCGCGGTGATCCAGCACCACCTGAAGGTCGGCCTGTCCGACCTGTGGGCCGGCGGCTTCCACGGCCTGCCGCTCGCCTTCGAACACTTGTGGTTCCTGATCGTGCTGCTGATGTTCGTGACGAGCTATTCCGTCCTGCCCTTGCGCTGGCGCCTGCCGTCAGAACGCCTGCGCCGCGCGCTGTACGTCGATGGCGCCCCCGGCCTCGCCCTGCTCGGCCTGCTCGCGCTGTGGGGCGCCGCGCTCACCGGCATCATGTACCTGTTCCAGCTGCAGGATAACGAAGCGTTCTTCGAACACCAGCTGACCATCCGCTATGTCCAGTATGCGCCCGCGTTCCTGCTGGGCGCGCTGGCGTGGCACTGGCAGGTGGGGGGCCGCGTGTTCAACCTGCCGCTTCGGGCCCACCTGCTGACCGCCGCCGCGCTGCTGGCGATCCACCTGTGGCTCGATCCGATGTTCCGCCCCGTGCTGGGCCTGCCCGTGCTGATCGACACGCCCTACCAGTTGCTCGATGGCGCGGTGATGCAGCCGCTGGGCCTGCTCCTCTCGCTCGGCGCCTTCCGCCTGCTCGCGCGCGTCGCCACCCGGCCCAGCCGCGTCGTCGCGTTCCTCGTCGAAGGCGCGATGGCGATCTACCTGTTCCACATGAGCTGGGCGATGGTCACCGTCACCCTCCTCGCCCGTTTCGCCCCCGGCGCCCAGCTGCCCGTGCTGCAATGGCTGGCGGGATCGGCGCTGGTTCTGGCGCTGTCCACGGGCTGCTTCCTGATCGTGCGCCGTCACCCGCTGCTGGCGCTGGCGTTCTGCGGCACAAAATTGCCGCGCAAGCGGGAATCTCGCAGCGCTTTGGCTTGATAAGTGCGGAAAGGCCCTCCGGCCTTTCCTTTGCGGAGGCGGAAGGCGCACCAAACAAAGACTCCGGGGTTGCATTCCCGCGCAATACCGCTAAGGGCCACCGCTTCCGCGCAACCCGTGCGGGAATCGAAGAAAGCCGGAGGGGCCCCGCAATCCCGCGGACAAGCCAGCGATCGGTTAGTTAGATAAAGGACGCGAAAGCATGCCGCTTTACGAGCATGTGTTTCTGGCGCGCCAGGATCTGAGCCAGGCTCAGGTTGATGCGCTTGCCGCCACCGCCACCGAGATCGTCGAGACCAACAACGGCAAGGTCACCAAGACCGAGACGTGGGGCCTCCGTTCGCTGGCTTACAAGATCCAGAAGAACCGCAAGGCACACTTCGTGATGCTGAACATCGAGGCTTCGGGCGACACCATCGCCGAACTCGAGCGTCAGACCCAGATCAACGAAGACGTGATCCGCTACATGACCATCCGCGTTGATGAACATGAAGCCGGCCCGTCGGTGATGATGCGCAAGAACGACCGCGAGCGCAGCCGCCGCCGCGAACGCGAAGGGGAATAAGACATGGCTCGTCCGTTTTTCCGTCGCCGCAAGAGCTGCCCGTTCTCGGGCAAGAGCGCGCCCAAGATCGACTACAAGGACGTGCGCCTGCTTCAGGGCTTCATGTCCGAACGTGGCAAGATCGTGCCGTCGCGCATCACCGCCGTTTCGGCGAAGAAGCAGCGTGAGCTGGGCCAGGCGATCAAGCGCGCCCGGCACATCGGCCTCCTGCCCTACATCGTGAAGTAAGGAGCCGCAGCCATGCAGATCATCCTGCTCGAACGCATCGAAAAGCTGGGCACCATCGGCGACGAAGTGACCGTCAAGGACGGCTACGCGCGCAACTACCTGCTGCCCAACAAGAAGGCGCTGCGCGCCAACGACGCCAACCGCAAGGTCTTTGAATCCAACCGCGCTCGCATCGAAGCCGACAACGCCGCACGCCGCGACGAAGCCGGCAAGGAAGCGGGCAACGTGGAAGGCAAGGAAGTGGTGCTGATCCGCGCCTCGTCCAACTCCGGCCAGCTGTACGGCTCGGTTTCGGTGCGCGACATCGTAGACGCGCTGGTGGAACAGGGCGCCAAGGTCAGCAAGTCCATGGTCGTGCTGGAACGCCCGATCAAGACGATCGGCGTTTTCGACGTCAAGGTCTCGCTGCACCCGGAAGTGGCTGTGAACGTCAAGGTGAACGTCGCCCGTTCGCCCGACGAAGCCGCGCTCCAGTCGGCCGGCGTGAACGTCATCGACGCGATGTTCGAAGCCGACGAAGGTGGCTTTACCGAAGCCTACGACCCGAACGCCGAACCGGGCGAAATCCCGGCCGAGCTTCTGGAAGAGGGCGAGGCGGAAGCCTGATCCTTCGGCCTTTCGGCTAGAAAAAGGGCGCTCCCGCTGGGGGCGCCCTTTTTTCATGGCCCAACTCCCCGGCGTCAGCGCCGGCTCCGGCTTCAGCCGTCACCCGTCACCCGTCACCCGTCACCCGTCACCCATCCTCCTACCAATCCGTCACCCCGGACTTGATCCGGGGTCCCGCTTTCGGACCGCTGGGCAGGCGGAACAGCAGGCCTCCGGGTCAAGCCCGGCGCGACGGCAGGTTTCGCCCGGTTCCGGACATTTTCTCTCAACTCGTCATGCCAGCGCAGGCTGGCATCGTCGGCGTCCGGCGGTGTCGTTCAAGCGTTTCCGCTAGCCGCGAGCGATGCCAGCCTGCGCTGGCATGACGGTGTGGGGAATGTCCGCTTCCCACCCAGATTGAGACGGACGTTCCTTGAGCAAAATATGCCGTCACCCCGGACTTGATCCGGGTGTGGATTCACATTGGAAGTGCAACGGCATGAAGGTTTCGGCTGGAGTTTTGAATCCGAGGCATTTTCTGGG
>JBDLVU010000080.1:0-12643 GCA_039804665.1 Pseudomonadota bacterium
CGGGACCGCCCCCGCAGACACGATCACCGCGCGCACCGCCGATGGCGAAATCCCCGTCGCCCGCGCAGCGCCCTGATCGAGGGCCAGTGCAGCGATGCCGCGCATCCTGGCATCCTGCATTGGCGCAGGGACAGTACTGCTGATGGCATGCGCCGCTCCTCCCGCGCTGGCCGACGACGACATGGTCGATCCGCGCTCCGGCATTGCCCGCGCCGGGATGGCCGCAGCGGTCGGCGCGCCGATGCCTGTGGGCGTCACGATCAACGGGCGCCCCCTGCCCGATCCCGCGCTGATCGTGCTATCCGGCCCGCGCCTGATGGTGCGCGCCAGCGATCTGGCAAACTGGGGCATCGCCCTGCCCTCCGGATTGGCCCCGGTGACGCTCGGCGGCGAAGGCTACCTGCCGCTCGATGCCCTGCCCGGCCTTGCCGCGCGGCTGGACGAAGGCGGCACCGTTCTGGCCATCGATGCCGAAACGACGCGCTTTCCCCGCGCGCATTATGGCCCGGCCGAGATCGCCCTGCCGCGCAGCCGCGTGATCCCGGCCGCATTCCTCGACTACGACCTGACCGCGATGAACGACGACGGCGCCATGTCTGCCAACGCGGTGATCGAAGCGGGCGCATCGGGCGCGTGGGGCGTAATTTCCACCACCGCCCTCGCCGACACCGGGCAGCGCGGTCTGGTGCGTCTCGAAACCAGCTGGGTGCGCGACTTTCCCGGCCGGCGGCTGCGGTTGGTGGTGGGCGACACGATGACGCGCCCGGCAGCATGGGGCCAGCCCTTGCGGTTTGCCGGGGTGCGGCTCGGCACCGATTTCTCGCTCAACCCCACCGAGCTTACCTACCCGCTTCCCCAGTTTTCAGGCAGCGCGCTGCAACCCTCCACGCTGCAACTGGTCTCGCACGCGGGATCGGAAAGCGCCGATATCGCGCCCGGCGCCTTCACCTACGATTACCGCCCCCGCTTTTCTGGCGCAGGCGAAGTGACGATGACCCTGCGCGACATCGCTGGCAACGCCCGCACCGTCACGCGCAGTTTCTATGCCAGCACCAGCCTGCTGCGCCCTGGCCTGACCGACGCCTCGATCGAAGCCGGATTCCAGCGCCGCGACTTCGCCATGCGCAGCTTTGCCTATGGCGAGCCGTTCGTTGCCGCAGGCGTGCGCACGGGCCTGACCCCCGCGATGACCGCAGGCGCGCGGATCGAAGCGGGCGGCGGCACGCTGGCTGGTGGGATGGAGGCCACGCTGGTTGCCGAACCGGTGGCTGAACTCGATGTGTCCTCCGCTGTCTCCCGCTCGTCACTCGGCATGGGCAGCCTTGTGCGCGCGCAGTTGCGGCGCGATACGCCAGACTGGAGCCTCGGCTTCAGCGCCCTGCGCGCCAGCGGTGCGTTCCGACAGGTGGGCGATGATCGCCCCGCCGGCCCCGCGCATAGGGAATTCGCGCTGTCTGGCAGCATCGCGCTGGGCGCGCTCGGTGCGATCAACGGCGGGCTCGCGCAGATCGTCGATGGCGCGGACGTAACCACAATCGCGTCGGCATCATGGTCCGCCTCGCTCGGTCTGGCCTTTGCCACGTTGGGCCTTCAGGCACTTCGCCACGATGGCGAAACCGGTCTTGGCGCGTTCGGATCGCTCACCGTACCGCTGGGGCCGCGCCGCCACGCCAGCCTGATCGGCGATGGCGACCGCATGGCGGCACAATACGAACGCAACGCCCCGCCCGGCAGCGGCGCCGGTTACCGCGTGCTTGCCGGCTACGATCGCATGGCGCGCGGGCCCTGGGCAGAAGCCGCCGCCACCTTCGTCGGCGCGCCCGGACGCTTCGACATCCAGTTGGCGCAGCGCGGCAACAGCACCGGCCTGCGCGCCGAGATGCGCGGGGCCATCGTCGCGGCCGGCGGTACCATCGCGGCCACGCCGCAGCTCGGCTATGCGATGGCCCTGATCGACGTGATGGCGGACACCGAAGTGACGGTGACGATGGAAAACCAGCCTGTGGCAACGCTTGCGGGCGCCGGTCGCAAGGTCATCGTCACCGCGTTGCAGCCTTACGCCGCCAACCGCATCGGCATCGACGGCGCCGAACTGCCGCTGGACCAGACCGCAAACCTTACGGACAAGGTGGTCGCACCCGGCTGGCGCCAGATGGCCGCGATCCGATTCGGCAGCCGCCCCACCCGGCCTGCGCGGATACAGGCGGTGGACGCGAATGGCGCGGTCATACCGCCCGGCCTGCGCGCAACGCAGGGCGGCAACGTCACCGTCAGCGGGCAGGACGGTGAAATCTATCTCGCGGATCTGTCCGATCGCAGCCCGATCCGGCTTTCCGGCCAAGGGTTTGCCTGTAGCGCGCCCATTCCCGAAACGCTGCCGACAGACCTGCTCACCCGACCCTTGCGCCTCGTTTGCGGCGTTGCGGAGAATTGATCATGCGCCCCACGCTCCCTCGCCTCGCGCTTGCCGCAGCACTTGCCGCCGCATTCGCCGCCACGCCCGCGCGCGCCGCTTGCGTGCTGTGCAGTTGCAGCGCCAACGCGGCAAACATCGCATTCGGCAGCTACGATCCCAGCTCCGCCACGCCGCGCGATGCCAATGCCAACCTCACCGTCTCGTGCTCCACGCTGGTGTCGATCCTCGGGTCGGTCGACGTGGCGCTGAGCGCGGGCCAGTCCGGCATTGCCTCCACCCGCAAAATGGCCAAGGGCACCGATACGCTGACCTATTACGTCTACGACGACGCCGCGCACACCGTCATCCTCGGCACCGGCAGCGGGGGCACCAACCTGCTCCAGCTCTCGATCGCGGGCATTATCAGCATCAGCACCAGCGCCACGCTTTATGGGCGCATCCCCGCGCGGCAATGGGTTCGCGCCGGCGCCTATGCCGATACCCTGACGGTCACGGTCACCTACTGATCGTCACCCAGACCGCGACCGATCACACTGCGTCGAGATAGACCACCGCCCCGATCCGACCGGCCCACGCCACCGCGCATCCTTCCTCGCCAAACGCCTGCGACGATAGCTACGAAGGAGCCGATCCGGAAGAGCCGCGCACGATTACACCGGCACAAAGCCGATGCATTTCACCGCCAAAGAAAAAGGGAAATGGTGCCGCTTAGGTGATTCGAACACCTGACCCCATCATTACGAATGATGTGCTCTACCGACTGAGCTAAAGCGGCATTTCCGTGCCATTGCTGGCCGAAGGCGGCCCCCTTACAAGGGCTTTGCCGAAGACGCAATTGCCTTTTGCACAGTCTGTGCAAGTCCTTGCGCGCCGCTCATCACTCCGCCGGCGCCGGCCCATCCGCCAGCGCGGACAAGGTTCGGCGCAGCTCCGGGCCCACATACCACGCGGCCAGCCCCCAGCCTGCCACCCCGGCCGCCAGCGCGCATGCCAGCGGCAACACGCCATCGCCCGCGCCGCGCAGCGCCAGCGTCATGCCGCCCGCCGCACCGAACGCCCCCACCAGCGGGATGATCGCCGAGCGCAGCGCATCGCGCCGCGATTCGGCCATGGTCGGCACGTCGCACAGCCACGCGTCGCGCAACAGCACCGCCGCCATCACCGCCGCCACCAGGGTCGTGACCAGCGCCGCCGCGATCGCGCCCGCCGACGCCGCCGCAATCGTCAGGCCGGCGGTCGCCACCGCGGCAACGCCCTGCACCCACAGCAGGCGCCCCTGCCTGTCCTCTACCACCAGCACCGCCGAAGCGACCGCCGTCAGCAACGCAGCCATCCGCGCGACGCAGAAAATCGCCACCACCGGTGCCGCCGCCGCCCACGCCGGCCCCAGCACGATAGGGGTCAGCCGGTCAGCCAGCAGCGCCAGCAACGCCAGCGCCGAAAACGCCGGCGCGCCAAACAGCGCCAGCAGCCGCAGCCACGCCCCCCGCCGCGCCTCGCCGCGCGCACGCGCGGCGGACAGCGTCGTCGCGGTCAGCAATCCCGCCGGCTGCACAAACACGTCGGCCAGCGCGGTCACGATCCGGCTGCCCGCGCGATAGACCCCCGCCGCCGCGGGCGAAAAGACCGCGCCAAGCAACAGGTCTCCGCTGTAATTGCCCAGAAATCCGACCAGCACCGATCCATAGCGCCCGCCCGACCAGCGCAACACCTCGCGCGCCACGCCCGGCGGCGCCCACCCCGGCGACGGCGCGCGCACGATCAGCACATAGACCGCCACGAACAACAGCAGCCGCATATAGACCTGCGCGACGAGTGCCCACAGCCCGCACCCGGCCACCAGCAGCAACGCGGCGCCGATGCCAGAGACGAACTCCACCGTGACGGTGATCGCATAGTATGGCCGCAACCGGCCCGAACGCAGCAGCAGCGCCTCCAGCCAGCCGGTATAGGCAGCCACCAGATTGGACGGTGCCAGTGCAAGGATCACGGCACCCACCGCGGGCGAACCAAATATCCGTGGCGCGGCAAGCCCTGCCGCGCCCAACAGCACCAGCCACGCCAGCGCCGCCACGAAATTGACCAGCAGGCACGCCCGCGCCACGTGCGGCGTGCCATCCTCCGGCGCTTTCAGCAGGTATTCGAACGGACCGGTGTACAGCATCGTCCGCGCCAGCGTCAGCAACGCCGCGGCAATCGCAAACACGCCGAACGCGGTCGGCGTCAGCATCCGCGTGGCCACCAGCGTCACGCCGACCAGCGCGATCTGGCTGCTCACCCGCGCAAACATGGCGATGGCGGCGGTCACCGCGCCCTTGCGCATCACGGCAGCCAGCCGATGGCGCCAGTGGGGAACAGCCTCAGCCATCGCGCGCCAGGTCCCGCACGATCTCCAGCAGGGACCGCGCCGTGCGGGCCCACGTATAACCCCGCGCCCGCGCCAGTCCGGCATCGATCTGCGCTGCCCGTCGCGCCGGATCGTACAGCGCCCGCACTTGCGCCGCCCATGCGGCGGGATCGTCGGGCGCCGCCGTCGCCGCTGCCGCGCCGCACACTTCGGGCATCGCCCCGCACGGTGAAACGATCGCCGGGCAGCCACAGGCCATGGCCTCCACCGGCGGCAGGCCAAACCCTTCGGTCAGCGACGGAAACAACAGGGCATGGGCATTTTCGTACAGAGCCCGCAGCGCCGCATCATCGCAAGGCCCGGCAAAAACCGCGTCACCGGGCGGCTCCAGCCCCGCGCGTTCCAGCGCGGCGCGATCGGGCCCAACGACGACCAGCCGCAACGGCGCCAGCGCGCCATCGGCAAAGGCCGCAAACACCACCCGGTTGTTCTTGTAGGCCTTGGCACTGCCGAACAGCAGCGCATAGCCACCGGGCAGCAGCCCCAGCCGGCCGAGCGCCGCCGCGTCTGCCGCCTGATCAAGAATATGGTCCGCGCCATTGGGCAGCACCGTGCACCGCGCATTGCCCAGAATGCCGCGCGCCTTCAGCTCGTCGCGCGCAAAGGCCGACACCGTCAGCACCCGCGCGCTGCTCCGCGCCATCAGCGGGGTCAGCAGGCGATAGCCCAGCCGCTGGCGCCAGGGATAGGAACTGTCCGCCCGGCAGAACTGCGCATCGTGCAGCATCGTCACCTTGCGCCGGTGCAGGATCGGCGAAAGGTTCGCCAGATTGACCAGCACCGCCCCGCGCGCCAGCTTTGGCAGACGCCACTGCTCCCACATCTGGCTTGCCGGCCAGTCATCCTCGATGATCCGCACATGGCGAAGATCAGGCACATGGCCGCACCCCGCCGGCACGATCAGGTCGAATGCCGGATCGTCCGCACTAGGACGTTCACCGATCAGCGTGTCTATCTCGCGCACCAGCCGCCCGGCCACCCGGTGCACGCCGTTCATGCCCCCGGCGCAGAACTTGCCGTTGAAGACCACGCGCCGCACCGCCGTCACATCCGCTCGATCTTGCGCGGGTCCATGCGGCCGAGCGCGATGTCGGCAAAGGCGCGAAGATTGCCGATCAACCGCCCCAGCCGGTCTACATGCGGTTCGGGAAAAGGCGCGCGCAGCACGTTTGCCGCCACGTTGCGCCACAACAGCCGCCGCCCCAACCAGCGCGGCATCGTGCCCTTGCGCAGCAGGTAGACGATGTTCGCCACCTGCGAATAGCCGAGCCGCGTGCCCGATGTGCGCCCGCCCTTCACGCCCAGATGCACGCCGGTAACCTGCCCGCTCAGCACCAGCCGGCCGCGCCGCGCCATCTGCGCGGTAAAATCCACGTCCTCCTGCCAGCCATACAGCGGCAGCGCCTCGTCAAATCGCAGGCCCGTCGTGGCCGCCATGCGCAGCGCCATGTTGCAGCCATACAGCGCCTCGCGCGGCAATTCCCACGGCACCTCCACGCCCGCGTGCGCCTCGATCATCGCCAGCGCCTGTTCCACGGTGAAGCCGCCCTGCCGCACGCCGTCAGCCAGCAGTCGCCCCGTCACCCCAACGATCCCGGCGTCGCCCGTCATCAGCGCCTCCAGGCCCGCCAGATACCCGGGCGCCATGATGAAATCGTCATCCAGAAACAGGACCACATCGGTCCGCCCGGCCAGAAGGTCGAGCGCGCGATTGCGCTGGCGGCACAGTCCCTTGGGCGCAAAGGCGACCTCGGGCCGCAGCGGGCTTTCCCGCACCGAACCGACGTCCTCCTCCGCCGCGCCGACGATCAGCACGCCATCGGGCTGTCGCGTCTGGCTGGCGATCAGATCGACGGCCCGCCGCAGCAACTCCGGGCGCCCGACCGTGGCAATGGCAACATGAATGCGCAGCCTGCGGCTCCATTGAAAAGCGGGACAAAGCGAACGCGCCCCGTAACTTGCCCTTGCTTCTAGCGGGGGGCGGGTGGCCGTTCCCATCGCGGTTGCCTCCGATCCCGACCCGTTAGGTCACGACAAGAACCGCCTTGGTGCTAGAGCCCGGGAACACCCACTGGTTGAGGATTGGGCGTACAGGATTTGAGGCAGGGGCAGCGCATGCCGCATGGGGACCGGACTTCCGCGCCGGAGATCGTCATCAACGGCCGATTCCTGATGCAGCCGGTCACCGGCGTGCAGCGCGTCGCCCGGGAACTGGTGCGGGCGATGGACCGGCTGGCGGCGGAAAACCCAGCGCGCGCAAGGCTACGGCTGGTGTGTGAACAGGGTGCCGATCTCGCCGATCTCGATCTGCGGGTCACGGCGGTGGAGCGCGCCGGCGGGCCGGGCGGCCACTTGTGGGAACAGGTCGTGCTGCCCCGTCACCTGCGCGGCGGCCACCTGCTCTGCCTCGGCAATACCGCGCCCATTGCCGCGCTTGCCAGTGGCGTTGCGGTCACCGTGCTGATCCACGATCTGTCTTACCGCCAGTTTCCCCGGGCCTACCGGTGGCACTATCGGCTCGGCCACCGCATCATGCTGCCGTTCCTGCTGCGCCGCGCGCGCACCATCCTGACCGTTTCTGAAACGGAAAAGGGGGTGTTGGGCGGCCTGCGCCCCGCCGCGCTGCCGCGCATTCGCGTGGCCCGCAACGGCGGCTGGCGCGATGGTGCGGTGGAGCGCCGCCCTGCGCCCCCGCCGATGGACGGTGCCGCCAGCGGCTACGTCCTCTACGTCGGCTCGCTCAACGCGCGCAAGAATGTCCACGGCGTGCTCGCCACCGCGATCCGCCTTGCCCGCGAAGATGGCATCGGCACGCTGCTGGTCGGCGCGGGCAGCGAAATCCTCACCCCCGTCGCCGCGCGCATCCCGGCGGACCTGCGCCATCTGGTGCGGCTGGTGGGGGCGGTGACCGATCTCGACCAGCTGGCGGAAATCTATCGCGGCGCCGCCTGCCTGCTGTTCCCCTCATACTATGAGGCAAGCCCCCTGCCCCCGGTGGAGGCGATGAGCTTCGGCTGCCCCGTCATCGTCTCGGCGATCCCCGCGATGACAGAGCGCTGCGGCCGCGCCGCCGTCTATTGCAACCCCGGCAGCGTGGACGAAATGGTGGCTGCCGTGCGCGCCACCGTGCGCGATCCGGCGCGGATTGCCGACCGGATCGAACAGGGATATGCTGCGGCAGAACGTTGGACGTGGCGCAGCCAGGCGCAAGCGGTGTTTTCCGCGCTCCTCGATGGAGCCCCCGCAAACCAGGCACGCCCGGCCCACGATCTGGGAGAGGGAGCGATAAGGACCGCGCGGGAACAAACCGCGGCCACCTCCCTTTGAAAGATAAAGAATTTTCCGTTCACCCGTCGTCAACAGGCGGGGAGCGGCTGGAGAAGGGTCTGAACATGGCAACGCAGCAGATGACGCATCCGCACAGCGACGAATCACCCGATTATTCGCTGCTCGAACCTGAAGACACCGCGGCCAGCATCGCCACCGCGCGCGGCCTGATCCTGGGCCTCGCGCTCAGTCAGGTGTTCTGGCTCGTCGTGGCCTGGGTGCTGTTTTACTAAAGGCACGGACGGCCGCGCCTCGGGGCGGCCGGATGCCTTGACCGGCGCGCTAAAAGGCGCGCATCGCTTTGCACGCCCGCCGGGTACGCCATGCTCCTTCGCTCAGCAGGCCCCCCTGCCCAGCATCACCGTGGGCACCGTCAACATCATGATCCGCAGGTTCAGCCGTACCGAGCGACTGCGCGCATAGGCCACGTCGAAGGCCACGCGGCGGCGATACGACGTGTCATGGCTGCGCTGCACCTGCCACAAGCCGGTCAGCCCCGGCTTCACGCTGCAATACACCGCAAAGTGGCGGCCATAACGGGGAATCTCGCTCTCCACGATCGGTCGCGGCCCCACAAGGCTCATCTCGCCGCGCAGCACGTTGACCAGCTGCGGCAGTTCATCCAGGCTCGATCGGCGCAGGAACAGCCCGTACCAGGTCACGCGCGGATCGTGGCGCAGCTTCTGCGTGCGCGCCCATTCCTCGCGCGCGGCGGGGCAGCTTTCAAGCACGGCCTTCAACCGCGCGTCCGCATCCACCGCCATCGTCCGGAACTTCAGGCAGTGGAAGCTTCGCCCCCCGCGCCCCACGCGGCGGTGGGCAAACACCACCGGTCCATGCCCGGAACACCGGATCAGCAGCGCGATCACCAGCAGCACGGGGAAAGCCATGACCAGCGCCAGCATCGCCACGATCACGTCGATCGCGCGGATGACGCCCTCGCCCAGCCAGGGGCGCGGCAAGGCACGCGCCGGCCGGACCGGCGTATGGTCCCAATACGCCGCCCTTATCGGCATCGCTTCGCTCATTGCTGAACCTCCTTCGCCGCCCTTGGGGAACGGGACGAAGGATGGAGCGACACGCCAAAGGCGTCAGCGCCGGATAGCGCCGGGACGGTTCGAATTCCCGGACCGAGCCGGGAACCACGCCCGGATTCACCAGATCAGGCGCGCGCTCCAGAGGATCGCCGCCCACAGCAGCCCCGATGCCGCGACCGGAAATAACACTCGGAACCACCCCGGATAGCGGTCGTCGCGCAGCTCGGGATCAAGGTCCTCCAGCATCGCCAGCCCGGACTGCAACCGGTGCACGGGCGAGGCGACGAACATATCCTCATCCCCGGCAAGCCGCGGTGCAGCACGGCTTTCGGGCTCTGGCGCTGGAGCGTAGCGGAACTTGGCGAGCGGCATGGATAGGTCCTCCAGCCGCAGAATAGGCCTTGTCCGTTAACCAGCGCGATCCCCGCCATAGGGACAATTGCGGAGCCTTGCGACAGGGGGCAGCGAAACCATTTGGGTGCACCGCACCATTGGCTTCATTCCCGATCAGTCTATCCGCGCTGCGCGCCGCCCAGCGGCTCGCCATGGACCGGATAGCCGGCATTCTCCGGAATCATCAGCCACGGCTGCCCGTCTCGCTCGATCACCTGCGGCGAAATGGTCACGATCGGAGTCGCCAGCGCGTGCGCGCGCGCCGATTCGAAGTCGGGCCACTGCGCCAGCCGTTCAAGGTTGCGGCGCGTGGGGAAGATCACCTTGATCCGCCCGGTATCCGCCAGTTCCAGCGCCTCGCCCGCGCTGGCCCAGAACAGGTGCCGGTTCTCGGTCGCATCGGCGGCCAGTTCCACCGCCCCCGTGCCCAGATTGGCCAGATAGAACCGCGTGTCATAAACCCTGACCTCACGATGCTTGGGCCACCACCGCGCAAACGGCACCAACGCGTCCAGATCGAGCGTCCAGCCAAAGTCCGCCAGCACGGTGTCGAGCCGCCCGTGCGAGATCAAGGCACGTCGCGCCAGCCCCGCCGCGTCCTGCGTGACGGTTTCCTTGACACCCACGACCAGCCCGGTCTCCTCCAGCGTCTCGCGGATACCCGCAATGCGCGCGGCGATGTCTGCCGGGTCGCTGCCCTGGGCCAGCGTCTGGGCAAGATCATGGTCGGCCGGATCGACCTTCCCACCCGGAAAAACCGTGGCCCCACCGGCAAAGACCATCGCCCCGGAGCGCTCAACCAGCAGGATCTGCGGCGCGCCACCCGCCGGATTATGCCGGAACACCACCACCGTGGCCGCCGGCTGGGTCGGCGGCATCTCAGCCTGATCATCGTTTCCGTTCATGGCCGGACCATGCAACGCCGCAGCCCGCCCCGCAAGCGCCCGCATGGCCCCACGCCTGTCGGTCCACTTTACACAAGCCCTACGCCGATCATGCCAACCCACCCTTTAAACGCCGGATTTCCGGACGCGCGGCAGTTTGGCACGGTCCATGCTTTATTGTTTCCGTCCCGAAGAAGTCTCTTCATCGAGGCGGAGCCAAGTCAGTCTCCTGGCTCCGCCTCTCCCGGGACCTTCCCAAACCGCCGGAACATCCGCACGCCACGCACGATTGCGTGCGACCGACGCGCGCAACAAAAAACGCGGCCCCGCCCCGGCGGAACCGCGTTTCCAATCACAATGCCCCAAGGGCGAATGCGCTTATCCGGCTGCCTTCACGTCGGCATCCTGCATCATCTGATGCAATTCGCCGGCCTGGAACATCTCCATCATGATGTCCGAACCGCCCACGAATTCGCCCTTCACGTAAAGTTGCGGGATCGTCGGCCAATCGGAATAGGCCTTGATCGCCTGACGGATCTCCATGTCCTGCAACACGTCCACCGAAGCGTATTCCACGCCCAGATGGTCAAGGATCGCCACCGCCTTGCTGGAAAAGCCGCATTGCGGGAACAGCGGAGTGCCCTTCATGAACAGGACAACGTCGTTGCCGTTAACGATCTCGGCGATGCGGGTTTCAGTCGACATGGGGTGGGATCTTCCTTTCGTTCCTCAATTGGGAACGGCGGTGGTCAGTTGCAAGGCATGAAGCACGCCGCCCATGCGTCCGCCCAGCGCGGCATAGACCGCCTTGTGCTGGGCCACGCGGGTCATCCCCTTGAACGCAGGGCTGACAACGTGCGCGGCATAATGGTCGCCGTCGCCGGCAAGGTCGGTGATCGAAACCTCTGCATCGGGCAAAGCGGCCTTGATCATCGCCTCGATCTCGCCGGCGTCCATCGCCATCAGACTTCGCCCATCAACTGGCGGCGGGCTTCCACGCCCTTGGCTTCCAGCGCCTGACGAATGTCGGCATCGTCGATCTCGACGCCGGCCGAAACCAGATCGCCCAGCAGCTTGCGCACCACGTCCTCGTCGCCCGCTTCCTCGAATTCGGCCTGCACGACCGACTTGGCATACGCCTCGGTCTCGGCCGGATCGAGGCCCATGCGCTCGGCCGCCCACTGCCCCAGCAGCTTGTTGCGACGGGCCTGAATGCGGAACAGCATTTCCTCGTCACGCGCGAACTTGGCTTCCTCGGCGCGCTCGCGGTCATCGAACATGGTCATGGCAACGGATCCCTCGTTAGGCTTTCACTTGCGGATAGTCAGCGAGTCGAACCGCTGCAAGGGCATGGCGCAAGATTCGCCCCCCGGATAATCATTTTGATCAGGGAGCCTTTTAAAATCAGCGCAGGCTAAGGCCGGTCCAGTACGCCAGGAACGAAAGCACGTCCGCGCCGCCGGATATCAGCTTGTCCACCGGCTTGCCCGATCCGTGGCCCGCATCGCTCTCCACCCGCAGCAGGTGCGGCCGGTCGCCGGTCTCCCCGGCCTGAAGCGCCGCGACATACTTGAACGAATGCGCGGGCACCACGCGATCGTCGGTATCCGCCGTCGTCACCAGAATCGCCGGATACTGCGCCGCGCGGATGTTGTGATAGGGTGAATAGGCGCGCAACACCTTCCAGTCCTCGGGCCTCGCCGGGCTGCCATAGTCCTCGGTCCAGAAGCGTCCTTGCGTGAACCGGTCAAAGCGCAGCATGTCCATCACGCCCACGTCGGGATTGGCGGCGGCAAACAGGTCTGGCCGCTGGTTCACCACCGCGCCCACCATCATCCCGCCGTTCGATCCACCCTGCACCGCCAGCCCGCCCTTGGGCGTGATGCCTTCGCGGATCAGGAATTCGCCCGCCGCGATGAAATCGTCAAAGCTGTTCTGCTTGCGCTCCAGCCGGCCCGCGTCATACCACGCGCGGCCAAACTCGCCCCCGCCGCGCACTTGCGCCAGCGCGAACGCACCGCCCGCTTCCAGCCACGCCATGCGCACCGGCGAAAACGTCGGCGTCATCGCGATGTCAAACCCGCCATAGCCATACAGCAACGTCGGCACCGCCTTGTTCGCCGCGGCCAGCGAATGCTTGCGCACGATGTAGATCGGCACCTGCGTGCCGTCCTTCGAG
>JBDLVU010000081.1:0-12553 GCA_039804665.1 Pseudomonadota bacterium
CCCCTCAGGCGCCCCCCCTCCCCATGCCGGGGCCGTTGTTCAGATCGTGCTGCTGTCGCGAGGGCGGACGTAGACGCGCGAGAGGATGGGGTAGCGCGTTGCCACGTCGCGTTCGATGGCAAGGACGATGCGTTCCACGTCGCGCGCGGTCATGCTGTCTTCGAAATCGGCGCTGATGATGGTGGTGACCATCGTGGGCGCGCTGTGCAGGGTGAGCACTTCGTGGACGCGCACGATGCCCGGATGCGCGGCGGCGCAGGCGCGGATGGCGGCAACGAGCTGGGGATCGGCGCTTTCACCGATCAGCAGGCCCTTGGCTTCATACAGCAGCACCACCGCAAGGACGCCGAGGACAAGCCCGATGACCACCGAGGCGAGGCCGTCCCAGAACGGATTGCCGGTGACAAGGCTGAGCCCGAGGCCGAGCGCGGCGGCGACAAGGCCGATCAACGCGCCGGAATTTTCCAGCAGGATGACAAGCGTGGCAGCGTCCTTTGTCGCGCGGATTTCCTGCCAGATGGAGCCGCGCCGGGCGGCGTTGAAATCCTTGAGCGCGGCAATGGTGGACCAGCCTTCAAGCGCGAAGGCGATGGCGAGCACGGCGAACGCGATCAGCGGCGCGGTGGCCGGTTCCGGGTTCAGGATGTGCAGCACGCCTTCATAGACCGAAACGCCCGCGCCCAGCGAGAAGACGAGGATGGCGACGATGAACGACCAGAAATACAGCTCGCGCCCATAGCCGAAGGGATGCTGCGTATCGGCCGGCTTTTGCGCGCGGGCGCGGCCATAAAGCAGCAGCAGCTGGTTGGCCGAATCGACGAGGCTGTGGACGCCTTCGGTCAGCATCGCCGACGAGCCGGTGAAGGCCGCCGCCACGAACTTTGCGACGGCAATGCCGACATTGGCGCCGAGCGCGATAAGAATGGTCTTGCTGGAACCGGCGGCCATGCGTGTGTTCGTCCCCTGTTGGTGCGGGGGTAACGCATCAGGGGGCCGGTTGGCTATGGGGTTGGTTTGCAGTTGGGGCGGGCATTGCCCCTCACGTTGCGCGCGGCCCCGTTACCCGGCCCTCTCCCCTTGAGGGGGAAAGGGTCGGGCGGGGCGTTGCGCATCGGGCAACTACGCGGCGAGGCGGTGGGGCTGGGCGTGGGCCCGGCCACGGCCGAGGTCGAAGCGCTGGACCATTTGCAGGAGATTGGTGGCCGCGTTCGACAGGTTCTGGCTGGCGGCGGTGGATTCTTCCACCAGCGCGGCGTTCTGCTGCGTGATGCGGTCCATTTCACCGACCACGGTGTTGACCTGCCCGATGGCGTTGGACTGCTCGCCGGTGGCGCTGGCGATTTCGCCGATCATCGTCGACAGGCGCTGGGTGTGGCCGACGATCT
Organism: Pseudomonadota bacterium; assembly: GCA_039804665.1. Lineage (GTDB taxonomy): Bacteria > Pseudomonadota > Alphaproteobacteria > Sphingomonadales > Sphingomonadaceae > Novosphingobium. The sequence continues at coordinate 1,386 of JBDLVU010000081.1, forward strand.
GCTCCAGCGCGGTCTGGGTCTGGCCGATCAGCTGGACGCCATCGTGGACTTCGCGCTCGCTCGATTTGATGATCGTGGTGATTTCGCTGGCAGCTTCGGCCGAACGCTGTGCCAGCGCGCGGACTTCGGAGGCGACGACGGCAAAGCCCTTGCCCGCATCGCCCGCGCGCGCGGCTTCCACCCCGGCGTTGAGCGCGAGCAGGTTGGTCTGGAACGCGATGCCTTCGATCAGCGAGACGATTTCGCCCATGCGCGCGCTGGACCGGGCGATTTCCTCGATCGCGGTGACGGCGCGGCTCATCATGTCGCCGCTGGAGGCGGCATCGCGGCTGGCATTGGCCGCGACGGCGCTGGCTTCGCCCGCAGTGCCGGCGGTATCGCGCACCGACTGGTTGAGCTGGCGCACGGCGGCGGCGGATTCTTCCAGCGCGGCGGCCTGGCTTTCGGTGCGGTTGGACAGGTCGGAGGCGGCGCTGGCGATTTCGCCCGCACCGGTGCGCACGTCCGTCGCGCCTTGCACCACTTCGGCGATGACGGCAGCGAGCGCCTCGATCGTCTGGTTAAAATCGTGGCGCAGCGCTTCGTATTCTTCGGGGAAGGCGGTGTCGATGCGGCAATCGAGGCGCCCGTCGCGCAGCGCGGTGAGGCCGGTGGCGAGGCCGCCAACCATGCGCTGCTGCACGTCCATGCGCGCCTGCGCCTCTGCCTGCGTGCGGCGAGCGATGGCTTCCTTGATCGCTTCGAGCGCGCGGCCGATGCCGCCGATTTCGTCACCGTTGGCAAGATAGGGCACATCGCGATCGAGGTTGCCGGCGGCCATGTCTTCCATCGCGGCAGTCAGGCCTGCAAGCGGGCGGGCGATGCGGGCGAGCGTGAAGGCGATGACGCCGGCAGCAACGAGCGCGGAAAAGATCGCGACGATCAGGGCCGTCTGACGTTCGGAATGCCCGGCGGCCATGCCGTCGGCACCGGCCTGCTTGCCCAGCGTTTCATTGAAGTGGCGGATATCGGCAATCGCCTTGCCCAGTTCGCCGCCGATGGGGCCCAGCTTTTCGTTGAAATCACGGGTGGCCTGCTCGGTTTCGATTTGCAGCGACGCGGCGCGGATCGGATCGGCGGCGGCCTTCCACTCGGTCCAGCGGGCAACGATGATATCGTAGAACTTCTGTTCCTCGGCATTGTAGACCAGCGGACGATAGTCGGCGATCAGCTTGTCGGCTTCGGCCTCCTGGGTGGCGAGCCGATCGTCGAAGGACTGCGTGTCCTCGGGCGTGGCGGCAAGGATGTGCTTGGCCATGGTAAGGCGCGCGTCCATCACGGTGGTGCTGAGCGCGGACAGGTGGGTGAGGCTGGGGATGGTGTTGCCCGCCACCGTCTCCATCCGGCCGACCAGCGTATTCGCGCCGGTATAGGCAGCAATCCCCCCGCCGACGGCGGCAAGCGCCAGCAGCAGGTTGCCCGCGATGGAAAGGGTCTTGATCTTGATGTTGCCAAGCAGAGCCATTGCTATGCGACCTTGTATATGGCCGGGCAACGGCCCGACGATCCCGCGCAAGCCTTTGCGCCCGGCCGGGTTAAACTGACGGCGGCGCGCGGTTAGGTCGAAGCCGCGAGGCGCGCAGAAGCAGGCGTTAACCCTGTTTCACAGCCAGCCGATGGCGCGGAAGCGCCAGTAAAGGCCGCCACAGGTGCCAAGGATCATCGCCCAGACGAAATAGTAGCCGTAATGCCAGTGCAGTTCGGGGATGTATTCGAAGTTCATGCCATAAATGCCGGCGATGGCGGTGGGCACGGCAAGAATCGCGGCCCAGGCGGCGAGCTGGCGCGTCATCTCGCCCTGACGGTGCTGTTCCAGCAGGCTGGCGGTTTCAACGATGGCGGCGAGCGTTTCCTTAAGCCCCCGCATCCGCGCCATCACCCGGCGAACGTGATCGAGCACGTCGCGGAACCAGATGCGCGAGGACGCCTCGATGGTGGGAAGGTCGGCCTGCACCAGCCGTTCGACCATTTCCTCCATCGGGCCGATCACGCGTTCGTAGCGGCGCAGCTGGCGGCGCAGGCGGAAGATGCGGCGGATGGTGTCCTGTTCGGGGAATTCGTCGATAGCGGCTTCCTCGATCCCTTGCGCGATGTCTTCCAGCGCATCGGCAATCGGCTGGTATCCGTCGACGATGAAATCGAGCACGGCGTGCAGGACGTAGTCGGGGCCTTCGGAAAGGTGGTCGGCATCGGATTCCAGTTCGCGCCGCAGGTCGGTGTGGGCGCGGGTGGAGCCGAACCGGACCGAGACGATGAAGTCCTTGCCCAGGAAGAACGCGGTCTGCCCATAGACGATCTCCTCGCGCTCCCCCAGCGCGGCGGTGCGCGCGACGACGAACAGTTGCTGTCCGTAGATTTCCACCTTGGGCAGCTGGCGCGGGTTCAGCGCGTCTTCCACCGCAAGCGGATGGAGACCGTATTGCCGGCGGACGATGTCCATTTCAGCCGGGCTGGGCTCGCACAGGCCGACCCAGTCGAACGCGGTGCCGGCGAACAGGCCGGGCGCGGCGCGCGGCGCGCCATCAAGCGTGATGGCGTGTTCGTGAACCTGCCCGTTGGCATAGCGGCGTGCGGCGACGATCGTCATGGGGCCGTCTTTTGCGGGGATGCGGGGGAAAGTGCAATCGCACTGGCAATATTCAATCGGTCAGTTAACATGCGTGTCAACAAGAGCTGGGAGAGCGGTAATGGGCGTTGAGTCGGCTTTGGCGGCGGGGCCGCGCGCGGACATCGTGCCGGACGTGGACGTGGCGATCGTGGGGGCGGGGATTTCGGGCATCGGCATGGCCGCCCACATGCAGAAGATCTGCCCCGGCCGGTCCTATGCCATCATCGAGCGGCGCGAGGCGATCGGCGGGACGTGGGACCTGTTCCGCTATCCGGGGGTGCGATCGGACAGCGACATGCACACGCTGGGCTTTGGCTTTGAACCGTGGCGGCATGAAAAGGCCATCGCCGACGGGGAATCGATCCTGGATTACCTGAACCGCATTGCCGACGAACGCGACATCCGCCGCCATGTCCGCTTCGGCACGAAAGTGCTGAGCGCCGACTGGGACAGCGAAAGCGGGCAATGGCTGCTGGCGACCGAGGACGCGCAGGGGCTGCCGGGGCGGATGACGGCGCGCTGGCTTTATCTGGGCGCGGGGTATTACGACTACGACGATCCCTATGAAGCGCCGATAGAGGGCAAGGCGGACTTTGCCGGAGACCTGATCCATCCGCAGTTCTGGCCGCAGAACTATGACTATGCGGGCAAGCGCGTGGTGGTGATCGGATCGGGCGCGACCGCGGTGACGCTGGTGCCGAGCATGGCCGACAAGGCCGCGCACGTGACCATGCTGCAACGCACGCCGACATGGTACATCATCCGCCCGGCGAAGGACGGCCTCGCCAACTTCCTGCGCAAGGTGCTGCCCGCCGGGGTGGCCTATGCGCTGACGCGCTTCAAGAACGTGCGGTTGCAGAACCTGCTGTTCAAGCGCAGCCGGGGCACGCCCGAACAGGTGAAGCAGTTCCTGACCGACAAGGTGAAGGCCGAACTGGGCGACAAATACGACGCGCAGGCGTTCACCCCGCCCTATAACCCGTGGGAACAGCGGCTGTGCCTTGTCCCCGACGCCGACCTGTTCCGCGCGATCCGCGAAGGCAAGGCGAGCGTGGTGACCGACCGCATCGACCGCATCGACGCCACCGGGGTGAAGCTGCAATCGGGCCAGCACATCGACGCAGACGTGATCGTGACGGCCACGGGGCTGAAGATGGCGATGGCGGGCAAGATCGCGGTGCGCGTGGACGGCGCGCCGGTGAACTTTGCCGACCATTTCTATTACAAGGGGTGCATGTTCTCCAACGTGCCGAACCTTTCGGTGGTGTTCGGCTACCTCAACGCATCGTGGACGCTGCGCGCGGACATCGACGCCGATTACGTGTGCCGCGTGCTGAACGCGATGGCGGCAAAGCGCGCGGACGTGGCGACGCCGGTGCTGGCCGCGAACCATGGGCTGGTGGAGGACAACGTCTATGACTTTTCCTCTGGCTATATCCAGCGCGCAATGGACCTGCTGCCCAGAAGCGCAACCGACATGCGCTGGCGGCTGAACCAGGACTATGTGGCGGACAAGGCGTGGATGCGCGCCGACCCGATCGAGGACGGGGTGTTGCGGCTGGAACCCGCCCCTGCCGCAGCGGATGCGGCCGAGGCGCGCGAGGCGGCCGAATAACGGTGTCTTGCGCCTGACCCGCTTTGCGGTAACGGTGCGGGCGATGACAGACGAATCCCGCATCTGGACCGCCGCGCTGATCGTGGTGGGAGACGAAATCCTGTCCGGCCGGACGCAGGACGCCAATATCGCACAGATCGCCAAGTGGCTGGGCGTGCAGGGCATCCGCCTGCGCGAAGTGCGCGTGGTGGCGGACGACATGGACGCCATCATCGAGGCGGTGAACACGCTGCGCGCGCGCAACGATTACCTGTTCACCACCGGCGGCATCGGCCCCACGCACGACGACATCACCGTGGACGCGGTGGCCGCCGCGCTGGGCGTGGAGGTGGTGATCCACCCGCGCGCCCGCGAAGTGCTGGAGCAGTATTACGCCACGCGCGGCGGGCTGAACGAGGCGCGGCTGCGCATGGCGCGGGTGCCGGCGGGCGGCGGACTGATCGAAAACCGGCTGTCCGGCGCGCCGGGTATCCAGGTGGAAAACATCTATCTGATGGCGGGCGTGCCGCACATCACCGCGCAGATGCTGGACGGCCTGACCGGGCAACTGGAAGGCGGATTGCCGCTGCTGTCCACCACCATCGGCTGCTGGGTGGCCGAAAGCGAGATCGCCGACCTGCTGCGCGAAACGGAAAAGACCTTTGCAGGCGTGCAGATCGGGAGCTATCCGTTCTTCCGCGAAGGGCGCGTGGGCGCGAACTTCGTAATCCGCTCCACCAGCGAGGCCGAACTGGCCGACTGCGCCAGCGCCCTGACCGAAGGACTGACCGCACAGAACCGCGAGGCGGTGGCAGGCGGGATTTGATCCGCGCACGGCCTGCGCTGGCCCTGCTGGCAGCACTGGCTGGGTGCAGCGCCCCTGCCCTGCCCCGGTTCGAGGCGGCGTTGGCGGCGCAGGACAGCGCGACGCTGGCATTGCAGCAATGGTGCGCCGCGCGGGGCATTGCCGATCCGCCGATGATCCGCGCGCTGGCCGATCGCAGTGGCAACGACGCCGCGCCCGATAGCGTGCGCGCGGCGCTGGGCGTGGGGGCGCAGGAGCCTTTGGCGTTTCGCCACGTGCGGCTGGCCTGCGGGGGCGCGGTGCTTTCGGACGCGCGCAACTGGTATGTGCCCGCGCGGCTGACGCCGGCGATGAACGCGACGCTGGAGACGACCGATACGCCTTTCGGCATGGTGGTGAAGCCGCTCGGCTTTCACCGCGTGCGGCTGGACAGCCGGCGCGGACGCGGCGCGGGATGCCCGGCGGGGACGATCCTGACCCATCGCGCGGTGCTGCGGCTGGCCGACGGCCGCGCGATCAGCCTTGTGACAGAGTGCTATACCCAAGCGAACCTGCGCAAAGCGGATGCTCCGCCGCATCGCTAACCCGATTTAACGCTTTCGCGGAAACCTTTTTGCGCGATGGTCGTTAGTCGCGTGCCCAAGGGGGGGCGCGCGCTTCAATGTCAGGATCACCCTCGTTCCGCTTTTCGCGCGATGCGCGATCCAACACGGCAATCCTGGCGCTGCTGGCGCTGGGATTTCTGGCGTTGATGACGGCGGGCATCGCGGTGATCGTGGTGCAGCAGCGGACAGAGCGCGATGCTTCGCTGATCGAACACACGCTGGCGGTGGAAAACACCATCAACGATTTCGTGCGCATGGTGGAGCGGACCGAAACCGCGCGGCGGGGCACGCTGATCGATCCGGCGGGCGGGTTCCTGCCGATCATGGCAAAGGCGATTGTCGACGCGCAGACGCGGCTGACGCAAGTGAAGGCGCTGACCGCCGACAACCCCGCCCAGCAGGCGCGCGCCGGGGCGCTGCAACAGGCGCTGGACCGCTATTTTGCCGAGGCGCGTCAATCGCTGAACCTTGATGCCGGGCGGCGCGCGCAGTTCTATGCGCAGTTCCATGGCGACCCGGGCGTGCTGGTGTTCCGCTCGATCCGCGCCGGCGCGGACCGAATGATGGCCGAGGAAACGCGCCTGCTGGAACAGCGGAACCGCGCGCAGGACACCACGCGCGCGCTGTATTACGCGATCCTGGCGCTGTGCGCCGCGCTGATCGGCGCGATTGCGCTGATCACGCTGGCCATCATGCGCCGCAACATCCGCGACATCGAGGGGTCGCGCGCCGAACTGCACGCGATGAACACCCACCTTGAGGAACTGGTGACCGCGCGCACCGCCGAATTGCAGCGCGCCAATGCCGAAATCCAGCGCTTTGCCTATATCGTCAGCCACGATCTGCGCGCGCCGCTGGTCAACGTGATGGGCTTTACCGCCGAACTGGAAGCCGCGCGCCAGACCATTGCCCGGCAACTGGAGGCGCGCCGCGAAAACGGCGAGGCGCCTCCGGAGGACGTGCAGCTGGCGGTGGACGAGGACCTGCCCGAGGCGATCGGCTTCATCCGCAGCTCCACCCAGCGCATGGACCGGCTGATCAACGCGATCCTGCGGCTTTCGCGCGAGGGACGGCGCACGCTTTCGCCCGCGCCGCTGGACCTGAGCGCGCTGGTCCACGAGATCGTCGGCACCTTGCAGCACCGCATCCACGAGACCGGGACCGAGGTGACCGTGGACAACCTGCCGACGATCACCAGCGACCGGCTGGCGGTGGAGCAGATCCTGTCCAACCTGATCGAGAACGCGCTGAAGTACCTCGACCCGAAGCGGCCCGGGCGGATCACCGTTTCGGCAGAGTCCGCCTTCGGACAGGTGCGGATCGCCATTGCCGACAACGGCCGCGGCATCGAACCGCGCGACCACGAGCGCGTGTTCGACCTGTTCCGCCGCTCTGGCGCGCAGGACCAGCCCGGCGAAGGCATCGGCCTCGCCCACGTGCGCGCGCTGGCCTACCGCCTTGGCGGGTTCGTGGAGATTTCATCGACGCCGGGCGAAGGATCGACCTTCACGGTGGTCCTGCCCCTGCATTTCAAGCCCGGAGATACCGATGCCCGAACCCTATGACGCGCACCTGCCCGTCAACATCGTGATGATCGAAGATGACGAAGGCCATGCGCGGCTGATCGAAAAGAACATCCGCCGGGCCGGGATCAACAACACGATCCACCACTTCACCGACGGCACCAGTGCGCTCGATTTCCTGTACGGCGACCCGCGCGGACCGGCGCGCAACGGACCGGCGCTGGTGTTGCTGGACCTGAACCTGCCCGACATGAGCGGGATCGACATCCTTGCCCGGATCAAGGGCGAAGGCCCGCTGAAGCGCACGCCGGTGGTGGTGCTGACGACCACCGACGACAAGGTGGAAATCCGCCGCTGCTATGATCTGGGCTGCAACGTCTACATCACCAAGCCTGTGAACTATGAGAACTTCGCGCAGGCGATCCGCCAGCTGGGCCTGTTCCTGTCGGTGATCCAGGTCCCCGAGATCGACGAGTGACCGACCCGCCCACGCGCCTTTTGTACATTGACGACGACGCCGCGCTGCGGCGGCTGGTGCAGCGCACGCTGGAACGGGTGGGCTATGCCGTAACCTTGGCGGGCGACGGCACCGAGGGCGTGGAAATGGCGAAAGCCGCCGCGTTCGACGTGATCGCGGTGGACCATCACATGCCCGCGATGGACGGGCTGACCACGCTGAAAACACTGCGCGCGCGGCCCGATTGCCCGCCGGTGGTCTATGTCACCGGTGCCGACGACGGGCGGCTGGCGGTGGCGGCGCTGAAAGCCGGCGCCGACGACTATGTGGTCAAGACCGTGGGTGAGGACTTTACCGAGCTGCTGCGCACGACCTTTGCCCAGACGCTGGAGCGGGTGGCGCTGCGGCGAGAAAAGGAAGAGGCGGACCGCCGGCTGATCGCCAGCAACGAGCGGCTGGAATCGCTGCTGCACGAGGTGAACCACCGCGTGGCGAACAACCTGCAAATGGCGATGAGCTTCATCGGCATGCAGGCATCGCTGCTGCCAGTGGGCGAGGCGCGCGACGCGCTGCTTTCCACCCAGCAGCGCATCGGCGCGATCGCGCAGGTAAACCGGCACCTTTATTCGACCGGCGGCGTGGAAACGGTGGCGATGGCCGATTATCTGGCCAAGCTGTCCGCCGAACTGGCCGAGACATGGTCCACGCCGGCCGGGCCGCGCCGGATCGTGGCATGTACCGAGGATATCGAACTGGCGACCGACCGCGCGGTGACGCTGGGCATCGTGATCTGCGAACTGGTGGGCAACGCCTGCAAGTATGCCTATGCGCCCGACGCAGCGGGCGATGTGCGGATCGAACTGGTCCGGCTGAACGGCGACCGGCTGGTGCTGAGCGTGTCCGACGACGGCGTGGGGCTGGGCGATGGCGAAGGGCCCAAGGGCACCGGGCTGGGCCGGCGGCTGGTGCAGGCGATGGCGCGCGGGCTTGGCGCGGACGTGCGCGTGCAGAGCGGCGCCGGCGTGCGCTTCGAGATGGAATTTGGCGTGGCGTGAGGGGCTTTGAGTAAAAGGCCCGCCCCCGGCCCTCCTGCAAGCGGGAGGGGATATGACGGATGCAAAAAGGGCCGGGAAGCGTGTGCTTCCCGGCCCTTTTTGTGTGTCAGCGAAGGCTGGATCAGCCCCCGTGAGGCAAATGCCAGATGGCGTCAGCCACCGTGGACCTGCGCCACGTCGACCTTCAGGCCGGGGCCCATCGACGAGGACAGGCCGACCTTGCGGACGTACTTGCCCTTGGCGCCAGCCGGCTTCGCCTTGACGATCGCATCGACGAAGGCGTCGAAGTTGGCACGCAGCGCTTCGTTCGAGAACGAGAGCTTGCCGATGCCGCCGTGGATGATGCCGGCCTTTTCGACGCGGAATTCGATCTGGCCGCTCTTGGCAGCCTTGACCGCATCGGCGACGTTCGGGGTGACCGTGCCGAGCTTCGGGTTCGGCATCAGGCCCTTGGGACCCAGCACCTTGCCGAGACGGCCGACGAGGCCCATCATGTCGGGCGTGGCGATCACGCGACCGTAGTCGAGGTTGCCGGCCTGCATGTCTTCCAGCAGGTCTTCGGCGCCAACCTTGTCGGCACCGGCGGCAAGCGCGGCTTCAGCCTTGTCGCCACGGGCGAACACGGCGACCTTCACGTCCTTGCCCGTGCCCGAAGGCAGGGTGACCATGCCACGGACCATCTGGTCGGCGTGGCGCGGGTCGACGCCGAGGTTCAGCGCGATTTCAAGCGTCTGGTCGAACTTGGCGGTGCCGAGATCCTTGAGGACCTGGATCGCTTCGTCGATTGCATAGAGCTTCTGGTTGTCGCCCAGCTTTTCGCCGAGGGCCTTCTGCTTCTTGGTCTGGTTTACCATGGTCTCAGCCCTCCACAACCTGGAGACCCATCGAACGGGCCGAGCCCTCGATGATCTTGGTCGCCTGATCGATGTCGTTCGCGTTCAGGTCCTTCATCTTCATCTGTGCGATCTCAGCCAGCTGCGAGCGCTTGATGGTGCCGGCCGATTCCTTGCCCGGGGTCTTCGACCCGGACTTGAGACCGACGGCCTTCTTGATGAAGAACGTGGCGGGCGGGGTCTTGGTCACGAACGTGAACGAGCGGTCCGCATAAACCGTGATCACGGTCGGCAGCGGGGTGCCCTTTTCCACTTCCTGCGTGGCAGCGTTGAACTGCTTGCAGAATTCCATGATGTTAACGCCGCGCTGGCCCAGAGCCGGACCGATCGGCGGGGCGGGCTTGGCTTCGCCTGCAGAAACCTGCAGCTTGATATAGCCTTCAATCTTCTTGGCCACGAGGGGCCTCCTTTCTTCCTGTTGGGGACAATGCCCCCTCAGAGTGAGCGGTCAGGCGAAGGTCGAGACCTTCTTCCGCACGGAATCGCCCCGGGCTTCACCCGGTGCGAAGGGCGCGCGGATAGCAGGTCCGCGCGCAATTGCAAGATCGCGTGTTGCTGGGCCTGCCCCCTGCATGCGCAGGGGCCTTGCGACAGGCCGCGCAGAAAAACCCGAAAGGGCTTTTCTTACTTCACAAGCTCGACTTCCTCGAAGCCCAGTTCCACCGGGGTGGCACGGCCGAAGATCGAGACGGCCACCTTCACGCGGTGCTTTTCGAAGTCCAGTTCTTCGACGGTGCCGTTGAACGAAGCGAACGGGCCGGCGTTGACCTTGACCGAATCGCCGATCTCGTAATCCACCGCCACATGCTTGCGCGGCTCGGCAGCGGCCTGTTCGCGCGCGCCGAAGTACCGTGCCGCTTCCTTTTCGGAAATCGGCTGCGGCTTGCCATTGTGGCCAAGGAAGCCGGTGACCTTGGGCGTGTTCTTCACAAGGTGATAGATGTCGTCGTTCATCGCCAGCTTGGCCAGCACGTAGCCGGGCATGAACTTGCGCTCGACGGCCACCTTCTTGCCGCGCTTCACCTCGGTGACGGTCTCGGTGGGCACTTCCACCGATTCGACCAGCTGCGAAAGGCCCATGCGCTCGGCCTCGGAAATGATCGCTTCGCGGACCTTGTTCTCGAAACCGGAATAGGCGTGGATGATGTACCAGCGGGCCATGGGAGTTCCTTGGAACTAGAAAACTTCGGGGATCTGAAAAATCAGGCGAGCTTGAGCAGCCACTGCACGACAAAGCCGAACACGGTGTCGATGCCGAGGAAGAATACCGACAGCAGCAGCATCATCACCGCGACGAAAATCGCCGTGGTGGTGGTTTCCTGCCGGGTCGGCCAGACGACCTTGCGCGCTTCGGCGCGGACCTGGTTGATGAACTCGCCGGGAGTGACCTTGGCCATCGGTTGCTTGCCTCAAGAATTGCGTCGCTTCCGCCTAGGGGAAATCGCCGCCCCGGACATGCCGATCATGGGTTTGCTCGCCGGGACGGTCAGTGAGTTCGCCGGTGAGCCTGAATCCGACGACTTCCGGGATGAGCATCGAGACCGGCTGCCCCAGCATGGCCGCTTCGGCCTCGATGCCGCCGACGCCCT
>JBDLVU010000082.1:0-12215 GCA_039804665.1 Pseudomonadota bacterium
CGATGCGCGCGACGACCGCCCCCCTGCTTCGTCGAAGGGTCCTCGCGCCGGGCCGGATCACGCATGACAGCGAGCTCGACCTGAGCCAGCTCGGTTTCGTACGTGAGATCACGCGGGAGTTGGGCGGGGCGCTGGCCACGCGCATCGCTGCGCTGCGGGCAATCGCTGCGCGGGTCAGCGGGCGGGCGCGGTTGACGCTCGATCCCAGCGAGCGCCACGGCTTTGAATACCAGACATGGTTCGGCTTCACACTTTATGCCGAAGGCGTGCGTGGACCGGTCGGGCGCGGCGGCACCTACCGTATCGCGGGCGAAGGCGCGGGTGAGGCCGCCACCGGATTCTCGCTCTATCCCGACGCGCTGATCCGCCTTCTCGAAGCGGACGAACCGCGCGAGGATCGCGTGTTCCTGCCGCTCGGCCACGATGCCGACGTCGCCGCGCGCCTGCGCTCCATCGGCTGGCGCACGGTCGCCGCGCTTTCGGACAAGGACACCGCGCAAACGCTCGGCTGCACCCACGTGCTTGACGGAGAAACCCCCGTCGCTGCGTGACGAAGCCTTGACTTGGCGCGCCCCTTCACCCTAGGGCGCCCCTCGAAATCCGGGCCTCCGCGCCCGACCAACCCATCTGCCACGCCGAGTCCTGTCGAAGGGCGTTTCGCAGATCCACCTTGGCAGGGTGGAGGAGTACATTCATGGCTAACGTAACCGTGATCGGCGCCCAGTGGGGCGATGAGGGCAAGGGCAAGATCGTCGACTGGCTCGCCAGCCGCGCCGATGCCGTGGTCCGCTTTCAGGGCGGGCACAACGCCGGCCACACGCTGGTTGTGGGCGATGTCACCTACAAGCTCAGCCTGCTCCCCTCGGGTATCGTCACCGGCACGCTGTCGCTGATCGGCAACGGCGTCGTGCTCGATCCGTGGGCGCTGAAGGCCGAAATCGAAAAGCTCACCGCGCAGGGCGTCACCATCAACGCGGACAATTTCGGCATTGCCGACAACTGCCCGCTGATCCTGCCGCTGCACCGCGATCTCGATGGCCTGCGTGAACAGGCCGCCGGCGCGGGGAAGATCGGCACGACCGGCCGCGGCATCGGCCCGGCTTATGAAGACAAGGTCGGCCGCCGCGCCATCCGCGTGTGCGATCTTGCCCACCTCGATGCGCTGGATGCCCAGCTCGATCGCCTGTGTGCCCATCACGATGCGCTGCGCGCCGGCTTCGGTCAGCCCCCGGTGGATCGCGCCGCGCTGGTGGCCGAACTGCGCGATATCGCGCCTTACGTGCTCCAGTTCGCGCAGCCCGTGTGGAAGCGCCTGAATCAGGTGCGCAAGGCCGGCGCGCGCATCCTGTTCGAAGGGGCGCAGGGCGTGCTGCTCGACGTGGACCACGGCACGTATCCGTTCGTCACCTCGTCGAACACCGTCTCGGGCACCGCTGCTTCGGGTTCGGGCCTTGGCCCCAGTGCGACCGGCTTCGTGCTCGGCATCGTCAAGGCCTACACCACCCGCGTCGGCTCCGGCCCGTTCCCCACGGAACTTGAGGACGAGACCGGCCAGCGCCTTGGCGAACGCGGCCACGAATTCGGCACCGTAACGGGCCGCAAGCGCCGCTGCGGCTGGTTCGATGCCGTGCTGGTGCGCCAGTCCTGCGCCATTTCGGGCGTCACCGGCATCGCGCTGACCAAGCTCGACGTGCTCGACGGCTTTGAAAAGGTTCGCATCTGCACCGGCTACCGCCTGCGCGGAAAGGTGCTGGACTACTTCCCGGCGCATGCCGCCGATCAGGCCGAAGTCGAACCGATCTATGAAGAAATGGACGGCTGGGTCGGCACCACCGCCGGCGCGCGTTCGTGGGCAGACCTGCCTGCGCAGGCGATCAAGTACATCCAGCGCGTTCAGGAACTGATCGAAACCCCGGTCGCGCTGGTCTCCACCAGCCCGGAACGCGAAGACACCATCCTCGTCCGCGACCCGTTCGTCGACTGAAGACCGGCTCCACCCAAAATAGCCCTCTCCCCTTCAGGGGAGAGGGTTGGGTGAGGGGCAGCAACGCCCGCCAAAACGCGCTACACCATCCCGATGCGCGCCCTCGCTCTCCTCCTGTTCGTCGCATCGCCGGCCCGCGCGGCAGAGCCGGAACCCGCCGACCACATCCGCGTCGAAAAGGCCGCCCGCCGCCTCACGCTCTATGACGCGGCCGGGCAGCCCATCCGCATCTACACCGGCATCCAGCTGGGCGAGAACCCGGTCGGCCCCAAGCACTTCCATGGCGATGGTCGCACGCCCGAAGGCCGCTACGTGATCGATCGCGGCAACCCGGCCAGCGCCTATCACCTCTCGTTGCACGTCTCCTATCCCGATTCGGCGGATCGTGCCTTTGCCGCCGCGCAGGGCCGCGATTCCGGTGGCGACATTTTTCTGCACGGCCAGCCAAACGGCACGGCTGCGCGCCCGGCCGGGGATTGGACCGATGGCTGCGTCGCCTTGTCCAACCAGGAAATCGAAGAAATCTGGACCCTTGTTGGCGATGGCACGCCGATCGAGATGGTGCCTTGATCCAAAATCGACGTATCCGTAGTTGACCTTATTGCCTTTTGTTCCACTCTTGTTCGCGCGACTTGGGATGGGAAGGGCGGCCGGTGGATTTCGACTACGGTTTCGGCAACGATAACGGCGGGTTCGACCGGGGCTTCGATCGCCACGGATCGCCGCTGGCTGTGTCGATCTATGCCGATCGCAGCTATCTACGGGCGGAAATGGCGGAAGATGCCGCCGCCGCCGGGCTGCGCGTGGCACAGACCACCGAACTCGCCCAGCTTCTTGAACAGGGCGGGGTGCCTTCGCTTGGCGATCTCGTGCTGGTCGATTGCCCGGTGATCGATGGGGCGGAACTCGCCGCCCTGTCTGAACTGGATAGCCACGCCGCGCGCACCGGATCGCATCTTGTCGTCTCCACCTCAATGGGCTCGCTCGACGACGTCTTCGGCTGCCTCGACCAGTCCGATGCGCAAATCCTTGTCACGCCCACCCGCGCCGATCGCGTCATCGCGCTGGGCCGCGTGCTTGCGCGCAGCGGCAACCGCGTGCGCGAATTGTCCGAGGAAGATCGCCTTTCACTGCTGCGCCTGACCGAACAGGTCAGCCAGATCGCGCAAAAGCTTGAACAGCTTTCCGGCCACGCCACAGTGCCGGAAAACGGAGCCGCCTTCCGTTTTGAAAACGGCGCGGGCGCTCCTGCCGGCAATGGTGGCATCCATGGCATGGTTGACGCGCATTTCGACGATGGCGGGGATCGCCTCGTTCGCGCGGCGCGCCCGCCGCTTCCCGATCCGCGCCTCGTGCGCAAGATCATCCGCCAGCGCCAGTTGCGCGCGCGCTTTTTCGAAGGCGATCTGTTTGCGGACCCGGCGTGGGACATGCTGCTCGATCTTACCGCTGCGCGGGTCGAACACGTGCGTGTCTCGGTCACGTCGCTGTGCATCGCCTCGGGCGTGCCGCCGACCACCGCCTTGCGCTGGATCGGCCAGATGACCGACGCAGGCCTCCTCCAGCGCGTCGACGATGAAACCGACCGCCGCCGCGCCTTCATCACGCTCACCGAAAAGTCTGCCGATGCGATGGCGCGCTACTTTGCCGAACTGGGCAACGCCGCAACCCTCGTCTGATCGCGCGCGCCGGATGGCGCCGCCCCTTCTGGCGGGGGGCGAACAGCGCGCTCTGGAAATACGGTGTCAACGCGCTTTGCCCGCGCGGCCTTGGGCCGGCGGGAAAGGCCGTGTTGCGTCCGGGCCATGACCTCCGCGCCGAATGGCGCGCGGGGTCAGGGCGTTGCCGGGGTGTTACCGATACTGCGAAGCGTCGGCGCGGTGGAACGCCACGCGGCGCACTGCGCCGTCAATGATCGAATCCTTGAACAGGCGGCGCGCTTCGTCCGCCCCTTCGATGGTGATGCACACCAGATGCGTGCCGCCCGAAAGCAATGGTTCGGTGGCGCTGATCCGGATCGCCTTGCTGTCGCATTGCGCCACAACCTTGTCTTCCGGCAGCGCCAGGTTCATCGCTCGGCTCATCTTGGGGTTCTCCGTCGCGCCAAAAGCGGCGCGGTTGTCCTTTGTGGAAACGGGCGGCGCAGCGATTGCGGGGTTCTCTTTGCCGCCGCCGTCTTTCGCACCAGTGTCCTTCCCATCGCCGTCATTGGCGCCGGGGCGTCGCGCGCCCGCGCGGGCGGTCACGCGGCGTCGCCCACCGGAATGCCGCACCAGTCGGGATAGATGGTCACGCCCAGCTGTTCACGCAGCCGGTCGATGCGCGCCTTGTAGTGGCGAACCAGATCATGGGTGGAATTGGGGGCGCGGCTGGCGCAGTCCGGCGCATCATCGCGTCCGGTCGCATGCAGCACGGCCACCTGATGCTGGAAAAGAAGATGATTGAGGTCCACGCGCGTCTCCTGCCGATGCGGGAGCGCCTTTGGGTCTCTCAGCCACCTGCGCGCAAAAATTCTAGCAGGCGATGGATTGTATGTGGGGTCTGCCCGCCCCGATTGCAAGGTATCCGCCCGCACTGGCCGGGCCTTTGCGGGCACGCCCCGCCCGTTGCGGATGGCCAGCCCGGCACGCCGAATAAATAACAGACGCGTCTGTTATTTATAATTCGCTGTCCTACACGGCGGCATTTTGCCACCCTGCCGGCCTTGCTCCTTGAAATGGTGGTTTTCTGCGGGTTTCCGCGCGGCGACAGGGGGAATCGCCGCACCCGGGCGGTGTCATCCCAGGGCGCACGGTCCCGGAGTTTTGCTCCAGGACCGTGTCAACTTCGTCAACTTCGCCCTCCGGCGTTCAGAAATCCGCGGCGCGCGATTTGGCCCGCGTTTCCGCAAAGCGGTCGGCGCGAAACTTCTCGAAGGCCACGCGCTCGTCAAAGCCGGGGTCCTTCGGGTAGTCCTGATACTCGGCGATGATCTCGTCGAAGATCGCGCGCAGTTCTTCCTTGTGGTCCGGGTGGCTGAAGATGTGCAGCCGGTTGGCGCGCATCGCCTCGATCACGCGGGCGCCGATCACGTCGGGTTCCATGCCCACTTCGTGCAGGCCCTGCAGCCGCTCGATCGCGGCGCTGTCCACCGGCTTCATCGCGCCCTTCAGCGCGTCGGGGCGCACGTCGTCGCTGGCGTAGATGTAGCTTTTGACCAGCCCGGGGCACAGCACCGACACGCCGATGCCGTATTGCATCAGGCTGTAGCGCAGGCTTTCCGACAGGCCCCGCACCGCGAACTTGGTGGTGTTGTAGATGCCCGGGCTGCCCGATGCGAGGAACGAGGCCATCGACGCGGTGTTGACCACGTGGCCGCCCTTTTGCGTGCCCGCCTTCACGCGTTCGACCATGCGCGGCACAAAGGTCATCACCCCGTTGATCACGCCGTCCAGGTTCACGCCCATCAGCCAGTCCCAGTCGTCGAAGGTGCTTTCCTCAATCGTCTGGAACAGGTTGACCCCGGCGTTGTTGCACAGGATCGAAACCGGGCCAAACTTGGCTTCCACCTCGTCGGCGGCGGCCTTGAAGCCGTCGCGGCTGGCGACGTCGAGCTGCACGCCCATGACTTCGCGGTTGTCCAGGCTGGCCAGCGCCTTGTCGATGGCGTCCTGCCGGATGTCGGCGATGGCGACCTTGCACCCTTCGTTCAGCAGCTGGCGGACCAGCCCGATGCCCACGCCGTTCGCGCCGCCGGTGACGAAGGCGGTGCGCCCTGCGAAGTCCTTCATGCGCCCTTCTCCGTTTGGAGGCGCGCCTCCTTCAGCTTCGCCTGCCGCGCGATCTCGTCGGTGATCGCGGGGTTGCGGAACAGCATGGCGAAGGATTCCTTGTACTCCGGGTTTTCCGGCAGGTGCGTCTGCACCGCCGCCGTCGTCGCTTCGCCCCGTTCCTTCACGCCGACCAGGAATTCGCTGTGGGTCAGGATGTAGAGTTCATCGTTCAGGATGCCCTCCAGCACGCGCTGCCCGACCTGTTCCTTGGTCTGGTACAGGTGCATGAAGTTGCCGCCCGCCTGCCGGCGCTTGTCCGCTTCGGCATAGCCGGTTTCGGCAAGGTCGGCCGGGCGGGTCTTGGCGGCGTCGGCGATGTTCGATTGCACCGCGCCGGGGCAGAAGGCCGAGCAGATCACGCCGCGCGGTTCCAGTTCGGGGCGCATGCATTCCATCATCGCGGTGACGGCAGCCTTGCCCGCCGAATAGATCGCGGTGCCGCCCACCGGCACCAGCGCGCTCATCGATGCGGTGCAGACCACGTGGCCGCCTTCGCCGTGGGCAAGGATGCGCGGCACGATGGTGACGATGCCGTTGATCGTGCCGCCCACGTTCACGCCCATCACCCAGTCCCAGTCGGCAAAGGTGGCAAGCTCGGTCGGGCCGACCACGGCGACGCCGGCGTTGTTGACCAGGATGTGGATCTTGCCGAACTTCGCCTCCACCGCGTCGGCGGCCTCGGCAAACTGGGCGCGGTTGGTGACGTCCAGCTTTACCGCCAGCACGCGCTCGCCGCCGGCGAGTTCGGCGGTGGCGGCGGCAAGGTGGTCGTCGCGGATGTCGGCGATGGCCACGTTCATCCCGGCGCCCAGCAGGGCCTTGGCGATACCGAGGCCGATGCCGCTGGCGCCGCCGGTGACGAAGGCAGTCTTGCCCTCAACGTTCTGCATGTTCCCTCTCCTTGGGGGTGCGGCCCGATTTGCGAGCCTTCGTTTCGTGATTCCGCTTTTGATATTCACCAGCCGGAAATTGTATGCAAGACTAACAATCAACGGCACGAAAAAAGGTCCGACTCAAACGGACCCGCAGCCGGGGAAGAGGAGAGCACATGGCAGGTCCTGCAGCGGCGGTTGCGCCGGATTCGGGTTTGACGGAAGGCGCGGATACCGGCGCGGATACCGGCGCGGGCGGGCGCGAGTGGCCCAATCCGGGCGCGGCGTACTGGGCGTTGCTGGTGATCGTGCTGGCTACGTTCATCACCTTTTTCGACGCGGTCACGTTCGGCATGCTGGCCGAGCGCATCAAGCACGATTTCGGGCTGACCGATTCGCAGCTGGGCTTCCTTGCCGGGCCGGCGAGCATCATCTGCTATTTCTTCGTGGGCATTCCGCTGGCGCGGCTGGCCGATATCTACCCGCGCAAATACGTGCTGGCCGGCGGGGCGGCGCTGGTGGGCGTGATCATCTCGCTGGGCGGGCTTGCGCAAAGCTTTGGCCAGTTCGTGGGCAGCCGCGTGTTTCTGGCGGCGGGGGGATCGGCGCATGCGCCGTCTTCGTATTCGCTGCTGGCCGATGCCTTTCCGCCCAAGAAGCTGACGCGCGCGTTCGCGCTGTTGCAGTTCGGCTTTATCGGCGGGACCACGCTGGGGCCGCTGGTGGGCGGCATGCTGGTGATGATGACGGCCACCTGGGCGCCGACGCACCTTGGGCCGCTGACCATCCTTGGCTGGCAGTGGATTCTGGTGTTCGTGGGCATGCCCGCGGTGCTGGTGGGCCTGCTGTTCCTGACCGTGAAGGAGCCGCCCCGCATGGCGCCTGCGCTCGATGCGCCGCATGTGCCGACCGACGCGGGGTTTCTGCGCCGCATCCTGACCTTCATGGGGTTGGACGCGTTTCGCGCGATCAATGCCAAGCCCAAGGTCTATTATCCGCTGTTCGGCGCGCTGGCGCTGAGCGCGGTGGAAACCTTTGGCCTGCAATTCTGGCGCGTGCCGTTCATGGTCCGCACTTTTGGCTGGAACGAAGGGCAGATCGGCGCGGCGCTGGGCGGTACGATCCTTGTCGCGTCGCTGGCCGGGCTGCTGCTGGGCGGCATTTTCGTGGAGTGGCTGGCAAAACGCTACAAGGACGCCAACGTGCGCGCCGCCACGATCTGCTTTGGCGGGACCACGGTGTGCACCATTGCCGCGATCCTGATGCCCACGGCGTGGGGTTCGCTGATCCTGTTCGGCGCATCGGGCATGTTCGGCATCGCCGGCGCAGTGCCGCAGAACGCCGCCGTGCAGCGCGTAGCCCCCAACGACATGCGCGGGCAGGTGACCGCGTTCTACCTGTTCATGTTCACGTTCTTTGGCGCGATGGGCAGCTTTGTGGTGGGCCGCGTGCAGGACGTGGTGGTGGGCGATCCCAAGGAGCTGTGGAAGGCGATGCTGATCACCGCCGGCATCCTGCTGCCGATCGCCACGTTGCTGATGTACCGCGCGATCCGCCCCTATCGCGAGGAAGTTGAACGTCTGGAAGCCGAAGGCCGTTGACAGCGTGCCCGCTAACCGACAGATTGTTAGTAAGGCATACAAAATATCTTTGGGAGTGACTGATGTCTGATGATCGCATTGCCGCGCTGGAAGGCAAACTGGCCGAACTCGAAAACCGCCTGACGGTGCGCGAGGACGAGCTGGACATTCGCAAGCTGCAGCACCTGTATGGCTACCTGATCGACAAGTGCCTGTATAACGAGACGGCCGACCTGTTTACCGAAGACGGCGAAGTGCGCTTCTTCGGCGGCATCTGGAAGACCCGCGCGGGCGTGCGCCGCCTGTATGTGGAACGGTTCCAGGCCCGCTTCACCTATGGCAACAACGGCCCCATCGACGGCTTCCTGCTGGATCACCCGCAGTTGCAGGACATCATCACCGTGCAGCCCGATGGCGTGACCGCCTTCGCCCGCGCGCGTTCGATGATGCAGGCCGGTCGCCACAAGGACTATGAAGGCGATGCCCCGCACCTGAAGGCGCGCCAGTGGTGGGAAGGCGGCATTTACGAGAACACCTACAAGAAGGTGGACGGCAAGTGGCGCATCCACATCCTGAACTACATGCCGATCTGGCATGGCGATTTTGAAAGCGGCTGGGCCAACACCAAGCCCGAATACGTGCCGTTCCCCAAGGTGACCTATCCCACCGACCCGACCGGCCCGGACGAGCTGATCGAAGGGCACTGGCTGTGGCCGACCCACAAGGTCACGCCGTTCCACTTCCCCCACCCGATCACTGGCGAGGAAATCGTCGGTCAGCGCTGGCAGGGCGATATCGACCGCGAGAACGCGCGCGGCTGAGCCCGCGTATCGTCTTGCGTTTCCGTGCGTGTCCGGGGACGATCTCCCTCCCCGTCCCCGGACACCCATGCTTGGTGATTTGATGACCCAGTACCCTTCGCTGCACATGATCATCGATGGCGAGCGCGTGTCCGGCGGTGGCCGGCGCACCCATGCCGTCGTCAACCCGGCCACGGCCGAAACCATCGGCGAACTGCCGCTGGCCGAGGCGGGCGATCTTGATCGCGCGCTGGAGGTGGCGGCGCGCGGTTTCCGCATCTGGCGCAAATCCACCCCGCAGCAGCGCGCCGCGGTGTTGCAGGGCGCGGCCCGCCTGATGGTGGAGCGGCAGGAAGATCTGGCCCGCGTGGCGACGATGGAGCAGGGTAAGACCCTGCCCGAAGCGCGCATCGAAGTGATGATGAACGTGGGGCTGTTCAATTTCTATGCGGGCGAGGTTTTCCGCCTGTATGGCCGCACACTGGTGCGCCCCGAAGGGATGCGCAGCACCGTGACGCACGAGCCGGTGGGACCGGTGGCGGCATTCGCGCCGTGGAATTTCCCGCTGGGCAATCCCGGGCGAAAGCTGGGCGCGCCGATTGCGGCGGGCTGTTCGGTGATCTTGAAGGCGGCCGAAGAAGCGCCGGCTTCGGCGCTGGGCGTGTTGCAGTGTCTGCTGGATGCGGGCCTGCCCAAGGAAGTGGCGCAGGCCGTGTTCGGCGTGCCCGATGAAGTCAGCCGCCACATGTTGGCCAGCCCCGTGATCCGCAAGCTGAGCTTCACCGGATCGACCGTGGTGGGCAAGCATCTGGCAAAGCTGGCGGCCGAGAACTGCATTCGCACCACCATGGAACTGGGCGGCCACGGTCCGGTGCTGGTGTTCGCCGATGCGGATATCGAGCGCGTGCTGGATACCGTGGTGCCGCACAAGTATCGCAACGCCGGACAGGTGTGCGTGTCGCCGACGCGCTTCATCGTGGAGCAGGGCGTGTTCGAACGCTTCCGCGACGGGTTCGTGGAACGGGCAAAGGCGATCCGCGTGGGCAATGGCCTTGAAGACGGCGTGCAGATGGGGCCGATGGCCAATCCGCGCCGGCCCGAGGCGATCGACGCGCTGGTGGCCGATGCCGTGCAGCGCGGCGCGAAGCTGCACACCGGCGGCGAACGGATCGGCAATGCCGGCTATTTCTATGCGCCCACGGTGCTGTCGGAAATCCCGCTCGACGCCGCGATCATGAACGAAGAACCGTTCGGCCCGGTGGCGCTGATCAATCCGTTCGCCGGCGAAGAGGCGATGGTGGCCGAGGCGAACCGCCTGCCTTATGGCCTTGCCGCCTATCTGTGGACCAGCGACCCCAAGCGCCAGCAGCGCATCGCGGGCGATCTGGAAAGCGGCATGGTGGGCGTGAACACCACCATGATCGGCGGATCGGATGCGCCGTTCGGTGGGGTGAAGTGGTCCGGCCACGGTTCGGAAGACGGGCCGGAAGGCGTGCTTGCGTGCATGGTGACCAAGGCCATCCATGAAGGATGACGGTTCCGGGGAGCGGGCGGGCCTGACGCGGCGCACGGTGAATGCCGCGCTCGGCGTGGGGCTCGCCGCCATCGGAGCCCAGGGATTTCCGCGAGCGGCAATGGCCGCCGCAGCGACGGAGAGAGCAATGACCCATGAACTGAAGACCGGCGGCGACCGGGGATACCTGCGCATCGCCACCGAGGAAGCCTTTGCGACGCACGAACAGGTCGATGCCTATCTGCGCATGATCAAGGACGGCACGGCGGACAAGGGCATGGTCTCGCTGTGGGGTTTTTACGGCACGTCGCCGTCTGAACGCGCCACGCAGATCCTGCACCGGTTGCTGGACCTTGGCGAGGAACGCATTGCCGACATGGACCGGACGGGCATCGACAAGGCGATCCTTGCGCTGACCAGCCCCGGCGTGCAGCCGCTGCTGAACGTGGACGAGGCCAAAGGCATTGCGGGGCGCGCCAACGACCGGCTGGCCGAAGCCTGCCAGAAGTATCCCGACCGCTTCATCGGCATGGGCACGGTGGCCCCGCAGGACCCGGAATGGTCCGCGCGCGAAATCCATCGCGGGGCAAAGGAGCTGGGCTTCAAGGGCATCCAGATCAACAGCCACACGCAAGGCCGCTATCTGGACGATGAATTCTTCGATCCGATCTTCCGCGCGCTGGTAGAGGTGGACCAGCCCCTTTACATCCATCCCGCCACGCCGCCCGACGCGATGATCGGCCCGATGCTGGATGCCGGGCTGGACGGCGCGATCTTCGGCTTCGGCGTGGAAACGGGCATGCACCTGCTGCGCCTGATCACCATCGGCATCTTCGACAAGTACCCGAGCCTGCAGATCATGGTCGGCCACATGGGCGAGGCGCTGCCGTACTGGCTCTATCGCCTTGATTACATGCACCAGGCGGGCGTGCGATCGAAGCGCTATGCGCGGATGAAGCCGCTGAAGAAGACCATCGCGGAATACATGCGCTCCAACGTGCTGGTCACCAATTCGGGCGTGGCGTGGGAACCGGCGGTGAAGTTCTGCCAGCAGGTGGTCGGCGAGGACCGCGTGATGTACGCGATGGACTACCCCTATGAATACGTGCCTGAAGAAGTGCAGGCGATGGACAACATGGACATGAGCGCGGAACTGAAGAAGAAGTTCTTCCAGACGAACGCGGAGAAGTGGTTCAAGCTTTGAGCCCGGTTTTCAGCGGTTTGAGGGAGAGCAAATGAGCGGGAAAATCACGGGCAAGCTGGCGCCCGGCGCATGGTATGCGCTGGGCATCGTTGCGCTGACCAATGCGCTGAGCCTGCTTGACCGGCAGATCCTCGCCATTCTGGCGCCGGCGATCAAAAAGGACCTGAACGTCGGCGATGCCGAGATGGGGCTGCTGTACGGCACCGTCTTCGCGCTGTTCTATGCGCTGTTTTCGCTGCCGGTGGGGCGGCTTGCCGATGGCTGGGTGCGCACGCGGTTGCTGGCGTTCTCGATCCTGTTCTGGTCGGCTGCGACGGGCCTCGCGGGGCTGACCACCAGCTTCGCGCTGCTCGCCCTGTCGCGCCTTGGCGTGGGCATTGGCGAGGCGGCGACGCAGCCCGCCGGCACGTCGCTGATCTATGATTACTGGCCGCGCCAGCGGCGCGGGTT
>JBDLVU010000083.1:0-12109 GCA_039804665.1 Pseudomonadota bacterium
ACGCACGCACAGGCCATGGCTGTAGTCGCGGATTTCGCGGTTCAGGTGCGACAGCTTCTTCACTTCATGAAGGAAGGTGTCGATCTTCTCCTGCGGCGCATCCTTCTTGAACTTGATCATTACCACATGGCGAATCATGCTGCTCTCCCACGGGACGTTCGGCGTTGGGTTGATGCCGATTCTGCTCGTCAGTCGGTAGGCAGGCTAATCGCGTTTCCTTATTTATGACGCCTGTCACATTAAGCAGGTCGTGGCGGGCCAAGTCCCAGACTGTGGAGCTCTGACCGCAGAACCTCGCGAATGCGGTCCGACGACCAGTCATCGGGCGCAAAGCAGGCTTCAAGACCGATGCCGGCGATCGCCGCCAGCAGTCTGCGGGCACAAAGATCGAGTGCTGTCTCGTCATTCGTGTTCAGGCTTGGCCGTATGATCGACGCGTACAGAGCCAGACTTTGTTCAGCGGCTTTGCGCCGTTCCTCGAAATACGCCGGCTCGATGTGGGCCCTTGCCCAGAAGGCCAACCATACGCGCCAATTCCGCCGTGATTCATCGCTAAGCGGAAGTACGGTCTCGAAACAGTCCGAGAGAGCCGCCTTGTCTTCGAGTTTGGATTGGATCCTTTCTGCGGCGCGCTGGTTCGCAACCTGATACACGCAGAACAGAAGTTCATTCTTGTTGCCAAAGTAGTGCGAAACGATTGAAGTGCTGCAACTCGCCGCCGCTGCAATTTCCCGAAAGGTAAGGGCTTCGATGCCTCGGTCCGCTACCAGATCGAACGCAATTTCAATGACTGCGGCCCGTTTCTCCGCTCTATCCACAATCAGAGGCATCGCTTGCCTTTACCGTACGCCGCCCGCATTTGCCAACCTGGCACGGCTGAGCGTCAGATCGCGCGTGCCGCTACATTTGCTGGCGCAGACGTGGTGCGAGCCCCCTTCGGGTTCGTTTCGCAGTTTTTGAATTTCCCGCGCTGTGGGCTTGGAAAATTCTCGCTTGATGCGCTTGAGCCGACCGCCGCTTCCGCACCCATATGCGGTCGCGGCGGCTTCGGGTGAAATCTTCCCGTCAAACGGCAGCTGACATCAGCCGGCGCTTCCGAGTTCGGCAATCAGTTTGCCCTTCAACAGTTTGCCGGTGGGTTCGCGTGGCAGTGCATCGCGGAATTCGAAGCGCTTCGGGCACTTGAGGCTGCCGAGGCCCTGCCGTGCGAACGCGCGCAGGTCTTCGGCCAGTCTGGTACGATCCGCATCATCGGTAGCTTGCACCACGGCCACGACGACCTGGCCCATTTCGTCATCGGGAGCGCCGATTACCGCCACGTCGGCCACGTCTGGATGTGTTGCCAGCAGGTTCTCGATCTCTTGCGGGTAGATGTTCACACCGCCAGAGATGATCATGAAGTTCTTGCGGTCGGTCAGGTACAGGTATCCGTCCGCATCAAGGTACCCGATGTCGCCCAGCGTGGCCCATCCGCGATCGTTGTGGGCGGCAGCGGTCTTGGCCGGGTCGTTGTGATATTCAAAAGTGGGGCCATCGGCGAACCAGATCGCGCCGGTTTTGCCCGGCGGCAGGACGCGGCCTTCGTCGTCGGTGACGTGCACCGTGCCGATGATCGCCTTGCCCACCGAGCCCGGCCGCTCCAGCCATTCCCGGGAATCGAGCGCGGTGATGCCGCAGGTTTCGGTACCGGAATAATATTCGTGCAGGACGGGCCCCCACCAGTCGATCATTTGCTGCTTCACGCCGACGGGGCATGGGGCGCCGGCGTGGATGGCGGCGCACAAGCTGGAAATATCGAAGCGATGGCGCACCTCTTCGGGCAGGCGCAGGAGACGGACGAAGTGCGTGGGCACCCATGTGCCGTGCGTGATCCGGTGGCGTTCGATCAGGCCAAGTGCAGTTTCGGCATCGAACTTGCGCATCATCACGATCGTGCCGCCAAGCCGCTGCACGGCCATTGCCCAGCGCAACGGCGCCGCATGGTAAAGCGGCGAGGTCGATAGATAAACACTGTTGGCACCCAAGCCGTAAAGCGAACGCCCCATGCGCACCAGTGGCGTTTCCATGCCCAGCGCGCCGGTGGGCAGGGGCGGGCGTACTCCTTTGGGGCGGCCTGTGGTGCCCGAGGAATAGAGCATGTCGGTACCCGGGCTTTCGTCGGCGATGGGCGTGGCGGGGCAGGCGGCGTTAAGACCTTCCCAGCCCGGCAAACCCTCGTACCCTTCGCTGACGGCAAAGCACGGCAGCCCCGGGCGATCGGCGGCGATAGCGCGGCCCATCGCGGCCAGACAGTCGGAAACCACCAGCGCTTTCGCACCGCAATCACCCACGATGTAGTCCGCGTCGGCAAGGCTCAGGCGGGTCGATATGCTGGTCAGGTAAAGCCCGGTGCGTTCTGCCGCCCACGCGATGGTGAACACCGCCGGTTCATTTTCCAGCATGACCGCCAGCACATCGCCGCGCTGAAGGCCCAACTGGCGCAGCAGGTGCGCGCCACGATTGGCCGCCTCCTCCAGCGCGGCATAAGTCATGACCTCTCCGGTCTCGGCAGTGATGCAGGCGGGGCGGTCGGGCGTGGTGGCGGCATGGAAACGGGGGTGAAACACGGTGCGTCTTGTCCTGTCTGTGGGAAAGGCGGCGCGGCCGGGCAGGGCGCGAGGGGCCGCGAGGTCTGGCCGCGTATCAATCAGGCGCGGCATGCCGGGGCAATCCCGGCGCAGAAATCGTCAAATCCTCGGACAATTCTGTCTAAAGCCACGGCCGGGGCGCGTGGCTATTCAGCCTCCATGCCGCGATCAGCTGCGCCGGAGCGCGATGGCGATACGGTAAGGGAGGATGTGAATGTCTGTGAGTGTTGACAAGAACGCGTGTCTGCTGGCGCTGGCTGCTGCGCTGGCCGGCGTGGCCATGCCCGCCCGGGCCCAGAGCGAAGCCGCGGCCCAGCCCGCCAGTGCGTCGCCTGATGCCGGAACGGATGCGGGCGAGATCATCGTGACCGCGCAGCGTCGCGCGCAGTCGCTGATGGATGTGCCGCTTGCGATTTCGGCGCTGGCGGGCGAGGCGCTTGCCACGAAAGGTGTGACCAATTCGGTCAATCTGGCGCAGACGGTGCCCAACCTTCAGATCAGCACGAACTTCGGCACGGCACAGCCGAACTTCTCGATGCGCGGCATCTCGGTGGCCAACGAATACAATTCCAATCAGGTCTCGCCCGTCGGCGTTTATATCGACGACGTCTATCTTGCCGCGCGCGCCAGCCACGGCATGGGTCTGTTCGACCTTGATCGCGTTGAAGTGCTGCGCGGCCCGCAGGGCACGCTGTTCGGCCGCAACACAACCGGCGGCGCGATCAACTTCATCACCCGCGCGCCGCGCCTTGAAGGCAGCAACGGCTATGCCGAGGCAGGCTATGGCAACTTCAACACCTTTACCGCTCAGGGCGCGATCGAGACCACGGTGGCCGATGGCCAGGTCGGCATGCGCGCCGCGGTGAACTATGTGAAGGGCGATGGGCAGATCAAGAACGTCTATCCGGGCGGTCGTGATCCGCAGAGCCAGGATACCCTTCAGGGCCGTGTGGCGTTCCGCTTCAAGCCGACCGGCAGCGGGCTGGATGTAAAGATCCGCGCGTATGCCGGGCGCGATAATCCGACCGGCGCCGCAACCATCGGGCTCGACGCTTTCCGTACCGGCCTCGGCTTCTTCGAAACCAACACCAAGCGCCTGGGCGATAATCGCACCCGCGCATGGGGCGTGGCGGCGAACATCAGCTATGAAATCAGCCCGGCTGTGACGTTGACCTCGATCAGTTCCTATGACGGTGGCAGCATCGACATGGGCCAGAACGCCGATGGCGCGCCGGTCGACATCCTCTACATCACGTGGAAGTCCAAGTTCCGGCAGGCGGAAGAGGAAGTCCGCCTCAACTATTCGTCAGACAGCCTGAACCTTGTGGCAGGCGCGTTCTATGGCTGGGATCGCACGGTCAGCGACAACCACTTCTCCATCGCATCGGCACTGGCGCCCGGCGTCGATGCCGGCTTTTTCCAGCATTTCCGCCAGAGCCGTTCGTCGGTGGCGGTCTTCGCGCAGGGCGATTACACGCTTGCCGATCACCTGACGTTGACGCTGGGCGGCCGCTACACCTGGGACAAGTCGCACTATCGTGATGGCTATGCCTATCTGTTCGCAGGCGGCTTCGATGTGGCCGACACGATCCTTGCCACCACCGGGCCGTGCGCCACGGCGCCGGGCACCTGCGCTTATGATCCGGCCGCGCGCGTCAACCTCGATGGCAAGAACAGCGCCTTCACCGGCCGCGCCGCGCTCAGCTACAAGTTCGACAGCGGGCTGCTGGCCTATGCCAGCTATAACCGCGGCTATCGTTCCGGCGCGTTCAACGGCGGCAGCTACACCTCCTCGGCCGGCATCAACTATGTGAAGCCGGAAAAGGTCAGTGCGTTCGAAGCGGGCCTGAAGGGGCGCCTGTTCGACCGCCGGCTCAGCTTCTCGACCTCGGCGTTCTACTACGACTACACCAACCAGCAGTTGCAGGATCTGCGCGCCGGTCCGGTTTCGTTCCTCGTGAACGCGCCCAAGTCGGAAATCTACGGCGCCGAGGGCGAATTGACGCTTCAGGCACTCGATACGCTCGTTCTCACCGGCTCGATTGGCGTACTGCACACGAAGTACAAGGAACTGACGCTTCAGGGCTCCGATCTTGCGGGCAAGGACCTGCCGTTCGCCCCGCACATGACCGCGCAGGCCGGTTTTGACTGGACGGTGATCCGTGCGGGCGACGATGAAGTGACCTTCTCGCCGAACGTCGCCTACACCAGCCACCAGTACTTCACCCCGTTCAACCTGGCGAATGCCGCTGGCACCGCGCAGGTGAACAGCGAACTGCAACAAGGCGCCTATGCCAAGGTGAACGCTTCGCTGGTGTGGAAGCACGCCAACGTTCAGGTGCGCGCCTGGGTGAACAATGCCTTCAACCGCAAGGTCTATGCCTATGGGCTTGATTTGCGCGGG
This sequence comes from Pseudomonadota bacterium, assembly GCA_039804665.1. Taxonomy (GTDB): domain Bacteria; phylum Pseudomonadota; class Alphaproteobacteria; order Sphingomonadales; family Sphingomonadaceae; genus Novosphingobium. The sequence goes on from JBDLVU010000083.1 coordinate 5,032, forward strand.
GCAGGCTTCCCCTACAACTTCCTCGTGCCGTCAAGCCCGCGTACCTATGGCGTCAGCGCCCGCGTGAGCTTCTGAACCGGAAGCCCCGCCGGTTCGCGCCGGCGGGGCCTTTTCCTGAAAGGTTGGCCATGTCCACTTCGCCCGATCTGAAGAATCCCGACCTTTACGCGGCATCCGTCCCGCACGACTTGTTCGCACGGCTGCGCCGTGACGAAGGCGTCTACTGGAACGCCGAAGACGACGGTCCGGGCTTCTGGGCGGTGCTGCGCTATGCCGACATCGTGGAAGTTTCGCGCCAACCTGACCTGTTTTCTTCCGCCTATGCCAATGGCGGCCATCGCATCTTCAACGAAAACGAAGTGGGCCTGACAGGTGCGGGCGAAAGCGCGATCGGCGTGCCTTTCATCTCGATGGACCCGCCCGAACACACCCAGTACCGCAAGCTGATGATGCCCGCCGTCGCACCCGGGCGCCTTGCGGGGATCGAGGAGCGGATCACCGAGCGCTGCCGCGCGCTGCTCGATGCCATCCCGCTGGGTGAACCGGTGGATATGGTTCAGGCCCTTTCCGCTCCGCTGCCGCTGATGACGCTGTGCGAACTGTTCGACCTTCCGCCCGAAGTCAGCTGGCACGACCTTTATGACTGGACCAACGCCTTTGTTGGCGAGGACGATCCCGATTTCCGCCAGAGCCCCGAGGCGATGGCGCAAGTGCTGGGTCAGTTCTTCGCGCTGATGGGGCGCCTGTTCAACGAGCGGCGCGAGACGCCGGGGCAGGACCTCGCCACGCTGCTGGCAAATGCGGAAGTGGATGGCCGGCCGGTGGGCCTGCGTGATTTCCTCGGCAACATGATCCTTGCGCTGGTCGGCGCGAACGAGACGACGCGCAATTCGCTCAGCCACACCATCGTGAACTTCGCCGCCAATCCCGCGCAGTGGGATATGGTCCGCGCCGATCCCGATATCCTGAAAACCGCGGTGCGCGAAATGGTGCGCCATGCCAGCCCGGTGATGCACATGCGCCGTACCGCCACCCGCGATACCGAGCTTGGCGGCAAGCGTATCGCCAAGGGCGACAAGGTGGTGATGTGGTACAGCGCCGCGAACCGCGACGATGCCGTGTTCGCCGATCCAGACCGCTTTGACATCACGCGCGGAAACATCCAGCATCTCGGTTTCGGAAGCGGGCAGCACGTGTGCGTGGGATCGCGGCTGGCCGAGATGCAGTTGCGCGTGGCCTTCCGGCTGCTGGCGGAACGGGTGAAGGGCTTCACCCTGCTGTCGCAGCCACGCCGGTTCCGTTCCAACTTCATCAACGGCCTCAAGAACCTCGATGTGGTGCTGAAACCCGTCTGACACGATACGGGAGAGGAAAACGATAATGGCAGGACGCATCAACAATCCCGCCGGCACCTGCGAGGCGATCATTTCCGATGCCATCGGGCGCGGGCCGGACATGCAGCTGGGCTCCGATACGGACGGCTGGCGGCTGTGCCGCTGGCGGCAGTTCGTCGGTGCCTACACCGTCCCCGCGCTGCCCGAGCCGCTTTACACGATGCACATCGCCGGGCAGCAGCACAACCGCACGTGGCTGAACGGCGGCTGGAGCGATGTGACATCGATGCCCGGGTGCGCCACCATCGTGCCTGCCGGCCAGCAGACTGGCTGGCTGATCGATGGCGAACTGGATGTGGTGACGCTGAGCGTATCGTCCGACCAGTTGCAAAAGGCGCCTGCCGCCGACCAGTTTCGCCAGATGCGCTTCGCCTTTTCCGATCCGCTCGGCGCGGCGCTGACGCGGCAGGTCCTCTCGGAACTCTATGCCCCGCAAAGCGCCGAGCGCGAGGTCTATATCGGCGCGCTGGTCAATGCCTTGAAGGCGCATATCCTGCGCGGCGCCAATTCGGTCACCGCGCCCGAAATCCCGACTTCCGCCTTTTCCGCCTATCGCATCCATCACGTGATGAACGGCATTCTGGAAAGGCCCGAAGGCACCCATTCGCTTGATGAAATGGCCTCTGTCGCCGGCCTGACCCCGTCGCATTTCTGCCGCGTGTTTCGCAAGGCCACCGGGCTGACCCCGCACCAGTACGTGATGAAGACCCGCCTCGATAAGGCGCAGCAGATGCTGCACCAGACTGACATGTCGATTGCGCACATCGCCGAAGGGTTGGGCTTTGCCAGCCAGAGCCACTTCACCCGCGCCTTCCGCCAGTTCGTGGGCGAGGCGCCGACCGAATTCCGCAAACGCACGAGGAACTGATCCCCCCATGGCCATGCAGCCGGCTTTCGCCGCTCTGAAACTTCCCGACCTGCGCCTTTGGGCTGGTGACGAAATCCTGCCGCATGGGGCGGCCAGCGCACTGGAAGATCCCTGCACGGGGTTCGTGTTTGCGGATGTTCCGCTGGCCGATGGCATGGCTGTGGATGCGGCGGTCGATCGGGCGCATACGGCGCTGCGCGACCCGGCCTGGCGCGATCTGGCGCCTTTGTCGCGCGAACGCCTGCTGCACCGGCTCGCGGATGCGATGGAGGCAGATCTGGCGCATCTGGCCGCTCTGGAATCGCTCGATACCGGCAAGCCGCTCAACATCGTCGAGGCCGTCGACATTCCCGTCGCCATCGCATGGTTGCGCACTTATGCGGGCTGGCCCGGAAAGATTGCCGGACGTGCCGCTACGCTCTCGGGCACGCCCGGCGCGTTTCATGCCTACACCCGCCGCGAACCCGTTGGCGTGGTCGCCGCCATCACGCCGTGGAATTTCCCGCTGGTGCTGGCGATGTGGAAAATCGCCCCGGCGCTGGCCGCTGGCTGCGCCCTGATCCTCAAACCCGCCGTGGAAACCCCGCTTTCGGCGTTGCGTCTGGCTGAACTGGCCCGTGCGGTCGGTTTCCCACCCGGCGTTTTCACCGTGCTGACCGGCGATGGCGCCACCGGCGCGGCGCTCGCCTCTCATCCGCGCGTGGCCAAGGTCGCGTTCACCGGCTCTACCGGCACGGGGCAGGCGATCCTTGCCGCCAGCGTGCCCAGCCTGAAGCGGGTGACGCTGGAACTGGGGGGCAAATCGCCTTCGATCCTGTGCGCCGATGCCGATCTGGCGCAGGCCATCCCGCAATCGGCGGCGGGTTGCTTCTTTAACGCCGGGCAGGTCTGCTACGCCGCGACCCGGCTCTACGCCCACCGATCAATCTATGAACAGGTGCTCGATGGCGTGGCGCACGTCGCTGCCGGATACCGCATCGGTCCCGGGGGGGATCGCACCAGCGAAATGGGCCCGCTGATCAGCGCGCGCCAGCACGAACGCGTCAGCGGCTTTGTCCAGCGTGCAAAGGCTGCCGGAATGGCCGCGCTTGGCCAGCAAGGCGATCTTCCCGAACATGGACACTTCTTCGCGCCCACAATTCTGCGCGATGTGCCGCCCGATGCGGAAATCGCGCGCGAGGAGGTGTTCGGCCCCGTCTTGGCGGTGACGCCGTTCGACGATCTGGACGAGGCGATCGCGCTTGCGAATGACAGCGACTATGGTCTCGCCGCCCACGTCTGGACGCGCGACCTTGCCACCGCGCACCATGCTGCCGCGCGGCTCGATGCTGGCACCGTATTCACGAACTGCGTGCTGTTGGCCGATCCGGCCTTTCCGTTCGGCGGTTTCAAGAAATCCGGCTTGGGCCGCGAAAACGGCAGCGAGGTGCTCGACGCCTATCTTGAGCCGAAGACCGTGGTGATGGCGCTTTAATGGAGGACGGGCATGAGCAAGTGTGAAGGTGGCTGCCTGTGCGGCAGCGTGCGCTATACGCTGGAAGGCGATCCGCTGATGGTCGGGATATGCCATTGCCGCCATTGCCAGAAGCAGTCGGGCGCGCCGTTCTCCGTCGTGGCCGGAGTGGCCGAGGCTGCGCTTTCGCTCAACGGCGAAACGCGCACCTTTCATGACCGGGGGGATAGTGGCTCGGTCGTAGAGCGGATTTTCTGCCCCACCTGCGGGTCCCCGCTGGTCTCGCGGATCGACGCAATGCCGGGCCTTGCCTTCATCAAGGCGGGCACGCTCGACGCGCCCGCCGCGCTTGTTCCCACGTTCGAAACCTATTGCGACCGGCGCTGGCCATTCCTGCCCGATCTCGCTGCCGAACAACACCCGCTTGCCATCGGAGGAGCTGCATGACCCGTTCGTTTGACCTGACCGGCAAGGTTGCCTGGGTCACCGGTGCCGGCTCGGGTATCGGCCGTGCCACGGCGCGCGCTCTGGCGGAGGCAGGGGCCACGCTCGTGCTCGGCGATATCAACCCGGCGGGCCTTGATGAAACGCTGGCCGGCCTTTCGGGCGATCACATGGCGCTGCGCCACGATGTGACCGCCGCCGATGACTGGGCCGCCATCGCCGCCCGCATCACGGCATGCCATGGCAAGCTCGACGTTCTGGTGAACAACGCGGGCGTCATGCTTAACGCGCCCTTGGCAGACGCGCCGATCGATCACCTGCGCCGGCAATATGCCATCAACGTGGAAAGCGTGTTCGTGGGCATGCAGACCGCGTTCCCGCTGATGCAGCAAGCCATCGCGGCTGGCGCTTCGGGAGCGTCGATCGTCAATGTCTCGTCCGTCTACGGCATGGTCGCCGGCCCGGCATTCGCCGCCTACAGCGCTTCGAAAGGCGCGGTGCGGGGGCTCTCACGCGCAGCCGCGATCGAATGGGCAAAAACCGGTGTGCGCGTGAATTGCGTGCTGCCCGGCCCGGTGCAGACGAACCTTGGCGCAGACTGGGACCCGCCGGTCGATGCCAATGGCGCGCCGATCCCGCCCGATGTCGCGCTGGCCGCATGGTCCAGCCTGATCCCGATGGGCCGTCTTGGGCAGTCGACCGACATCGCCCCGCTGGTGACGTTCCTGGCGAGCGATGAAGCGGGATTTGTAACCGGGGCAGAGTTCGTGGCCGACGGCGGTTATACCGCTGCGTGATGGAGCAAGACCGATGAAGACCACTGCCGCTGTCGCTACCGCCGCAAACGCCGATTTCACGCTGGCCGAGATCGAGGTCGGTATGCCGGGGCCGGGCGAAGTTCTTGTTCGTATCGCCGGCGTTGGCCTGTGCCACACCGATCTCGTGTTCCGCGACCAGATCGCCGATTTCGCCAAGCCGGCCGTGCTGGGCCACGAAGGCGCGGGCGTTGTGGAGGCTGTGGGTGAGGGCGTCAGTGCCATCGCCGTGGGCGACCGGGTGGTGCTGGGCTTCTCTTCATGCGGCGCCTGCGCGCGCTGTGGCGAAGGGCTGCCCAGCTATTGCACGCAATTCGTGCCGCTCAACTATGCCGGCATGCGCCTTGAGGACGGTTCGACCGCCTTTACGCTGGACGGTGTCCGCCTCTCGTCGCACTTTTTCGGGCAGTCCTCGTTTGCCATGCACACCATCACCCGCGCGGCGAACGTGGTGAAAGTGGGCGATTCCAGCGTTCCGCTTGCCCTGATGGGGCCGCTTGGCTGCGGGTTCCAGACCGGGGCAGGGGCGGTGCTGCGTGCGCTCGATTGCCAGCCCGGCTCGGCGCTTGTGGTGTTTGGCGGTGGCCCCGTTGGCCTTGCCGCCGTGATGGCCGCCAAAATTCGTGAATGCGCGGCCATCGTTCTGGTTGAGCCAGTTGCCGCCCGTCGCCAGATCGGTTTGGAGATCGGCGCCACCCACGCCATCGATCCCCGCTCCGGGGACCTGGCCACGTCGGTCCGCGATATCGTGCCGGAGGGCGTCGACCATGCCTTTGACACGACCGGTCGGATCGAGGTGATCGAAGCGGGCCTTGCCTGTCTTGCCAGTCACGGCGTGCTGGGTCTTGTCGGCGTCCCCGCCGATCTCGGGGCAGAGGTTCGCTTCAACCTCGCCAACCTGATTACCTTCGGGCACCGGATCATCGGCATTATCGAGGGCGATAGCGTGCCTCAGGACCTGATCCCCGAATTGCTACGCCTGCACGCCCAGGGGCGCTTCCCGTTCGACCGGCTCATCACCAGTTTTCCGTTGAATCAGATCAACGAGGCGGTCGCGGCGCAGCATCGCGGCGATTGCATCAAGGTCGTTCTGGTGCCGGATTAAGCGCATGCAGCGGCAAAAGTTCAGATCGACCTAAGGGTGGTCTAAGTCGACCTGGGCCGGTCAAGCAGCCTCTGCCGCCGTGCAGCAGGCCATCAGCCGTATGCGGGGCTTTCCGCACTGGGATCCGGATGAGACCTGCGTGAAGGCGAGATCCTGCAATCGTCCGTCACGAAGAAGCGCGACAAATCCGCGGCTTTGCGTTTCCTGAAAAGGACATTGAAGCGGCAAGGCAAGGCCGAGACCATCGTCACCGACTATCCGGCTGCCATGTGCGTGCTGGGCAACCGAAAGCGGTTCGCATCAGGCTGACAGCACCATTGAGGGGCGCTTTGCCAGCAGAAGGCGTTTTGCGTTAGACTGACTCCTCCCACCGGGGTGATCGAGGGGTTGTATGGATAGAGTTCAAGCCCGCGGGCGTCGAACACGGTTGGCCGATGTCGCTGAAGCCGCAGGGGTTTCGGTTGCAACGGTTTCGCGCGTCCTGCAGGATCATCCAGCCATTCTTCCCGCGACCAAAGCCAGGGTCAGGGAAATCGCGACGTCGCTTGGTTACCCCATGCAGGAGCCGGCAGCGAACCGTCCGATCAAGGCCCGGAAGCGGAAGGCGCGCAAGCTTGGTTCTATCTGTGCGGTCATGCCGGTGGCGCTGCCCGCCGGAAGCCGGCTTGCCAATGCCTTTGAGTTGAACCTCTTAGGTGGCGTCGGCGCCGCAATGCGTGATCGCGGCTTGGATTTCTCGATTTCCGCGCAGGCGCCCTATGACGACGCGAGCCTGCAAAGTTTCATGCAGGGACACCCCTACGACGGTGTCATATTTTTCGGGCAGTCGCAATTTCATCATGGCCTGAACGAACTGGCCAACGGTGCGCGGCCCTTTGTGGTTTGGGGCGTTGAGTCTCCTGATCAGCAATATTGCTCGGTTGGCAGTGACAACTTTGCCGGTGGGGCGCGTGCCACCAAGCATCTTGTCCAGCTTGGTCGATCGCGGATCGCCTTCGT
>JBDLVU010000084.1:0-11829 GCA_039804665.1 Pseudomonadota bacterium
CCGGCAACCGCGCATCCGCCCGCCACCAGTCCCAGAACGGTCACTGCCCAGCACTTCATGCCCAAGCGCGTCATACCACGCCCTTTCCTTCGCCCACGCGCGCCATCACGCCCGCCAGCACCATAAACAATCCGGCGGCCAGCCCCGCCGAAAGCGGCACGATCGCCAGCGCCCCGGCCAGCCGGTGCGGCCCGCCCGCCCCCGCCAGCGCGCCAACCACCAACGGCCCCACACTCTGCCCCACCAGATTGAATACCAGCAGGTACACCGCGCTGCCGGTGGATCGCAAAGCATCGGGCACCAGCGCGGCCAGCAGGGCAAACGTGCACGGCGTGGTTGCCGCCAGCAGCACGGTTTCCATGCCCAGTCCCACCTGCCACGCTCCGCCATCGCCGGCATACAGCAGCAGCGCCTGCGCCGGCACCATCCCCGCACAGAAAAGCCCCGGCGCCCACGCCAGCCAGCGCCGATCGAACCGCATCAGCCCCGCCACCACCAGCCCGCCGGCCAGCGTGGCCAGGCACCCCAGCCCGCCCTTGTACAGCCCCAGCACATGCGCCGCCTGCGCCGATGAGAGCCCGCGCTCTTCTACCAGGAAGCTCGGCAGCCAGGCCACCATCGCCGAATAATTCACGCTGAACAGCGTCCCCGCCGCCACCAGCACCACGAATCCCGGCCGCCGCACCACCTGCCGCCATGCCTCGCCCTGCGTGTGATGCATGGACGCGCCCCGCAACGGCGCCTCGCGCACCACCAGCAACAGCGCGCCCACGAAGACAAAGCCCACCAGCCCCATCAACGGAAACGCCGCGCGCCAGCCATAAGCCTCTGTCACCGCGCCGATCACCGGATAGAACAGCAGCACCGCCGCAGGCCCGCCGGCCGCGAACACGGCAAGCGCCAGCACGCGCCCGCGCTCGGTAAAGGTATCGGCGATCAGCGCCGATGTCGGCGCCATGTTCGACGCTTCGCCGATCCCCAGCGCGATCCGCGCAACCAGCAGATGGACGAACGTTCCCGCCATGCCGGTGAGCAGCGTCACCGCGCTCCACGCTGCCAGTCCCCACGCGATGACAGGTCTGCGCCCCGCACGATCGGCCAGCATGGCCAGCGGCACGCCGCACGCCGAATAGACGACGATGAACGCCGGTCCCATCAGAAAGCCCAGCGCCGCATCGCCCAGCGGGATATCCACGCGGATCTTCGGCAGCAGCAGGGCGAACATGTTGCGATCGACCGTGTTCAGGCCAATAATGGCGGAAAGTACGGCCAGAGTCGCCAGCGCGCGCCAGCGGATATGCCCGGGCAAAGGCGCGCCGGGATCCGTCCGCGTCGCGACCGTGAAGACGGTCCGGCTCCGGATCACATGCCGGCGTTCCTCAAGTCTGACGACTGAGGATCGGCAACAGCCAAACAGAAAAGGGGCAGCCGAGAGGCTGCCCCTTTTTTTGTCGGCGCGAGGAGGGCCTTGTCAGGCCGCTTCCTGCAACGGTTCGGGCGGGTCGCCAGCGATGACGATCTGGTTGCGCCCGGCCTGCTTGGCCGCATAGAGGGCGACATCCGCAGCCTTGAGCGCGGCCGACTTGGTTTCGTGGGCAAAGACATCGGCCACGCCGCCGGAAAACGTGATCCTGCCGAACGGCATGTCGTTGGCACGGTTGACGAGACGGCGTTCGGCGATCTCCTCGCGCGCATCGTCAAGCTTCTTCCAGGCCTGCTCCACGGTCAGCGCGCGGAATACCACGGCAAACTCTTCGCCGCCGTGGCGCGCCACGTGGCAGCGCGCGTCGGAAATGCGGTTGAGCGTGTCCGCCACGACCTTGAGCACGCGGTCTCCGGCAGGGTGGCCGTGGGTATCGTTGATGCGCTTGAAGTGGTCGATATCGCAGAAGGCGACGCACAGCGGTTCGCTCGCCAGCCGGGCCTCGCGCAGTTCGCGGTCGAACAGGTGTTCGAACGCGCGCCGATTGGGCAGGCCGGTCAGGTGATCCTGATCCGCCATCCGCCGGGTTTCCTCCAGCGATTTCTGCAATTCCTGCGCGCGCCTTTCGCTGCGCACCAGTTCGCTTTCGATGGTTCGGGTGCGCTCCATCATCGCGCGGGTGAGCGAGGCGAGTTCGGATATGACCACGCCCGCCTTGCTGACCTGTTGCAGGTCATCGACATGGCGTTGCAGGGCATTGCTGTATTCGCTGGTGGCGGTGCGCGCGCCGCTGGTGGCCTGGCCGAAATCGTCGAGGCTGTCTTCCAGCCGCTCCATCAGTGTGGCGATGGCTTCGCCGGTCTTGTCGCGGCCCTGCTCGCCGCTCATTTCTTCCAGCCACTGGATGGTGACGGGCAGGCCCTTTTCGGTGCGTTCAAGGATCATCTGGGCAAGGCGCGGGCTGCCGCCGGTGACGCAGTCATAGGCGACGCTGAGCGTGTAGGGCAGCACTTCGAGATCATGGTCGATCAGGAAGTCGGCAACCTTGCTGATCAGGCGGCGCTTGGCGGGCAGCCACACCTCGCGCGCGGTCGGGTCGCGCGAGGCAGCCGCCGCCGAGGCGGGCGATACCTCCGCTTCTGGCTCCTCGTCCTCCGATTGAAGGCCGAACCACTGGCGCCAGCCACCGCGGCGCCCACTCTCGTTCGAATCGTGCTGGGTCATGCGCATCAGGACGGCGGCGGAAGGCCGGGGTTAACCATTGGCGCCCCCACAAAACGCGCCGTTCCGGAGGATTTACCAAACCTTGATGCGCAACGGGCGCCGACACATCGTGTCGACGCCCATTGTTATTCAGGACGTTGGGTGCAGGTTCAGCGCACGCGCGGGCCGCCGAAGGGCATCGGCGGGGGAGGCCGGCGATGGCCGCGCGGCAACTGCGCCTGATAGGCGCGGCCGCAATGTTCGACGCAATACGGGAACCCGGGGTTCACCTTGTCGCCACAGAAGTGGAAATCCGGCTCGCCCGGGTGCCCCATCGGCCAGCGGCAGATGCGGTCGTTCAGATCGAGCAGGCTGGTCTTGTCGGCGATTTCCGCGCTGGGGCGCGCGGGCACCAGACGGCGCGGCGGCGCGGGCGGAATGGGTGCCTGCTGGTCGCCGGGGCCCTGCCGGAGGAAGCCGCCGGGGCCAACCGAGACGATGCGCGTCTGCGGAGCGGCCGGCGGAGTGTCGGTGGATGCCGTTGCCGAAGCAGCCGGGGCTGCGGGAGCCACCGGCGCGGCGCGCGGAGCCGGTGCAGCCGACGGGGCAGGGGTGGGTGCCGGGCGGGGCGCGACCGCACGCGGCTCTGGCGGCGGAGCCGGGCGCGGCGCCTTGGGCGCAGGCGCTTCGCTCTTGTCGTTGGGCTTGACCGGGGAGGGCCGTGCCTTCAGCCCCAGGCGATGCGCCTTGCCGATCACGGCGTTGCGGCTGACCCCACCGAGTTCATCGGCGATCTGGCTGGCGGTGGCACCGCCTTCCCACATCTTGGTCAGCTTTTCGATCCGCTCTTCCGTCCAGCTCATGCCTTGGTCATTTCCTTCAACAGCCTTGGGGGAATCCCCCTTGGCCAATACCTTGCCTTCGGTCGCCGTGCGCGATACCGCACCCGGCATGGCCGATCAACCGATGCCCGCCCCAATTGTTGCCGCTGACACGCCGAAAACGGCGACCCGTCGTGCCGGAGCGTTTCCAGCGCCCGGGCAGCCGCTGTTTCACGGCTTCAACCGAATTGGCCTGTGGACCCTCTATATGAAGGAAGTCCGCCGTTTTTTCAAGGTCCAGACCCAGACGATCTGGGCGCCTGCGGTTACCACGCTGCTTTATCTGGTCATCTTCACCCTGGCGCTGGGCGGTGGCAACCGCGTGGTGCTGGGCGTGCCGTTCGCCACGTTCGTTGCGCCGGGGCTGATCGCGATGGGTATGATCAACAATGCCTTCGCCAATTCCAGCTTCGGCCTGCTGGTGGGCAAGGTGCAGGGCACCGTGATCGACTACCTGATGCCGCCGATTTCCACGCTGGAACTGCTGCTCGCGCTGGTGATGGCGGCAGTGACGCGGGCTGTGCTGGTGGGCCTCGCCGTGTGGGGCGCGATGCAACTGTGGCCGGGGCTCAACTTGCCGGTGCATCACCCCTGGGCGATCGTCTGGTTCGGGCTGATGGGCTCGATCCTGCTGGCGCTGATCGGCGTGCTGACCTCGCTGTGGGCGGAAAAGTTCGATCACAACGCGGCCGTCACCAACTTCGTGATCACGCCGCTGTCGATGCTGTCGGGCACGTTCTATGTGATCGACAAGCTGGCACCGGCGTTCCAGGCGGTCAGCCGGAGCAACCCGTTTTTCTACGTGATCTCGGGCTTTCGCTTTGGCTTCCTGGGGCAAAGCGACATCGGCAGCACCAACACGGCGGTGCTGCACGGGGCGCTGGGCCTTGGCGTGCTCAACCTTGTGCTGGGCGTGGCGACCTATGCCATCCTGCGCAGCGGGTGGAAGCTGAAGGCCTGATTTAGTGTGAGAGCGCGCGGCGCAGGCGATAACGCCCGTCGCGGAAGTCGTCGAACATCTCGTCGAGCGAGGGGTGATCGACCGGCCCTGCCTCGGCATCGCCGGTCAGGTTCTGCTGGCTGACATAAGCGACGTAGCTGTTCTCGTCGTTTTCGGCGAGCAGATGGTAAAAGGGCTGATCGCGCCGGGGGCGCAGGTCTGCCGGGATCGATTCATACCATTCTTCGCTGTTGGCAAAGACCGGATCGACATCAAACACCACGCCACGGAAATCGAACAACTTGTGCCGCACCACGTCGCCGATGCCGAACCGGGCCTCCGAGACATGGGGGACAGTGATGTGCTTGCCCGCCTGGGGCGAAAAGAAACTCGCACGTTCCATGCCTCTGATATAGGCCTACCGCAGGTGCGAAACAAGCGAGCCGCAGCGGAATGTTGGCAGTGATGCGCAGAAACGTCACCTTTCCCCCTTGGCAAGCATCAAACCATGCGCTAACGGCGCGCTTCCTCGACCGGGACGGGCCTTGCGCTCACCCAACGACACTTCGCGGAGAGGTGGCAGAGTGGTCGAATGCGCCGCACTCGAAATGCGGTGTACGGGCAACCGTACCGTGGGTTCGAATCCCACCCTCTCCGCCAAGTATCCCCTTTCCCAAACCCTATAGTCGGATAGCCGCCGCGAATAATCGCGGATTTGCGCCGTTTGTGGCGCGCCGTTCTGGTGAGCGGAGAGCGCAGCCTGCCGGGCTGACGACGGGGCTTCCGGCCATGGTCAGTGCAGAGAGAGAATTCGGCGCAGAGAAAGGTTCGCACGTGCGCTGCCCTGCCCGGGCAGGATACAAGAGGCGAAATTCGAGTACGGCACCCGGCAAAATGCTGGTAAAGGGCTTTTTCCGCGGCCAAACTTGCGTTTGGGCCGAAAAATGGCGGAAAATCGCCATTTTCATCGGTTCGGCGTTCCGGCGAAACAGGAACGGACTTTGGCCTTTACAGGCACGGTCTTTCTCGGAAACAGGCGCGGAGTTCAAGAAACAGGCCCTCACTTGCCGGGGCGTGATTTTGCGATGACGTTGAGCGCGTTGCGTCGCTCAGGTCGTGACGACAGCCTTGCCCTGCAGCGTTTCATTTTTTTTGGGGGGTGCTGGCTGCGCGCTCCCACAGGAGGATTTCCTCATGGCAAGGTCTCGGGTCCGCGTAGACAGGGGCATATACCTGCGTTGGGGCGACGCGGTTGAAAAGAAGGTTCACCAGTTCAAGGGGCGTCAGGTCAGCACTGCGGATGCGGTGCTGTTGAAGGTCTACGACCGCGCCTTGGCGGGTGACAAGAAGTCGATCCGGCAGATGGTGAAGATGGCAAGGGCGAACATGAAGGAGCGCCAGGAATATGAGCGCTTTGGCCCGTGTACTCCCGTGAAGGTTGTGGAAAGGCGCTGGCGCGCATGCCTGCGGGAAGAGCGGACTGCAGATCCCGCGTTGCTCCTGCTCGGCATCGCGGTTGTTGAAAACGCCGCTCTCGAGAGGCTCGGGGATCCGGCAGATCCGGAGTTCGATGCGTGCGCAGTCAGCTTGCGTCCTACCCATATCGCGGACTGGGTGGCAGAATACGCGCTGTCGCGCGGCAATCCGCCGGACGCGCATTATTTCCGTCAAAACGTCCGCTCCATCCGCACGCTCTCCGAGGATTCTGCGAACTGCAGCAAGTGGCAGGGGATGAAGGGTAAGGTTCTCGAGCGGATGGTCGCTCTGCGGGGGCCGGCGGGCGCGCGCTTTGCATCGGGGACCTGCGGCAATCCGCATGGTCGTCCGCGAACCCGGGGCAAGCCGTCCGAGATCCTTTATTATCCGTTTGACGGCTTTTTCATGGAACCGGTTCCGATTGAACACGGCGGGATGAGGAAGTGGCTGTCCCGGCTCGATGCGCTGATGCTCATGCTCTCCCGCAAGGCGATCAACGACGAGGAAATCGCAGAAATCATGACCCCGCTCATCATCGAATACAAGAAGGCCAATGTGGAGCAGCCGCTGATCATCTTCGATGAAACCTACAAGGGCTGATAGGATGGTACGTCTGGATCTGCAGAGCATGCGACTGGCAAGTCGGCGCGCAACGCGGCGAACGTTGCTGGTGCCCGACCTGATCGAGGCGGCGCTGGCGCGATTGGGGGACCGGCGCTTCACGCCCGAAGAGCAGGCCATCATCCTCCGCGCGGTCAGCGACCCGAGTGTGGTTCAGTGGCCCGATTGGTGGGAAGTTCGGGGCCGCGGGAAGAAGGGGGAGACCTGATGAAACGGTGCAGCGGCTCCTTATGCAGCCGCTGCACGGCTCTTACGGAAGTGTCGCTGTCAGGAAGTGGCCAGGATCATTGCGCTATCCTTGTAGTGCGGCAGTGCAGCCGCCCTGCTGCAAGAAGGCAGAAGGGCATGTTCCTGCTCGAGCCAATCCATGGCTATCGCTCCCGGCTTGAGCAGGGTGGGGGCGTCGATGCCCGGAGCAAGGCGTCCCGCCAGCGCGGCATCGAGCACTCGCGGCGATAGGAACGCGAGGCGTACGACACGGATGACGTAGGAATCTGTGATGCCCTCGCGGGCGGCGAGCCCGGTGGGGTCGAGGTGGCCATCGCAAAGGTCCTGCCACCAGTGCCGCGCCTTGATGATCAGGCGCAGCAGGGTTGCGTCAGGTCCGTCGTGCGCCGTCGCCGGCGTACCATTGTCGCGGACCAGTCGGATGGCGCGCCCAGTGCGCGTGAGGCGAACGGCGCTGGCATGCACGATGTGTTCCGGCGCGCCCGCGCGAAGTGAAACACCAAGGGCGGAAGCCAACATGGCGGCATCGAGCCCGAAGGAGATGCCCTCGTCAGTCACATCGACACGTTCCAGGAAAGGCGGCAACACAGGCGGCGTGCCAGAAATGTCTGCGACGAGTGCGCCCGTGCGGGCCATCATGCCGTTGAAGTTTGCCGGATCGAGTTCAAGCCCGGCAAAGTCGGCCAAGGCCAGTTGATCCCCCAGCAGGTTGGCAAGCTGCTCGCACACGACCTGCTCGATCTCGCGCGCCGGCAGGCGCAATCCGCTTTTGTCCGTGCCCAGCTGCAATCTCTTGCTGACATAGTAGCGATAGCGCTGACCATTCTTGCAGGCATGGGTGGCAAGCAGCGGATCGCCGTCGGCATCAAACAGCAAACCCGCCAGCAGGCTTGTTCGCTTCGGGCGGCTGCCGCGTTCACCTTTGACATTGCCGGCCAGTTGATGCTGGACAGCATCCCACGCCTTGCGCGCGATCAGGGCAGGATGGTTGCCCGGATAGACGACATCGCGGTGCGGGATGTCACCGACATAGATCGGGTTCTTGAGGATGTTGTAGAGCTGGCCGCGTGAGAAGAGCCCGCCACCGTACGGCTTGCCGGACGTGGTGGTGCGGGTCGGGACAAGCATGCCCTTGGTGGCGAGTTCCTCAGCCAGCAGCCGCACCGTTCCAAGCTTGCGATAGCGCGCGAAGATATGCCGGACGAGTTCGGCATGCTCGTCGACGATGGCGAGCGTTCGCCCATCGGGGCGGTAACCCAGCGGCGGTACGCCGCCCATCCACATGCCCTTGGCCTTGGAGGCGGCGAGCTTGTCGCGGATCCGCTCGGCGGTCACCTCGCGCTCGAACTGGGCAAAGGAGAGCAGCATGTTGAGCGTAAGGCGCCCCATGCTGGTCGTGGTGTTGAACGACTGGGTGATCGACACGAAGCTAGTGCCGGCCTTGTCGAGTGCTTCGACCAGTTTGGCAAAATCCAGCAGCGAGCGGGTCAGGCGGTCGACCTTGTAGACGACAATGATGTCGACTTTGCCGGCTGCCACATCGCCAAGGAGGCGCTGCAGGGCAGGGCGCTCGAGTGTGCCGCCTGACAGGCCGCCGTCATCGTATTCTTCAGGCACGAGCGTCCAGCCTTCGCTGGCTTGGCTGAGCACGTAGGCCGCGCACGCCTCGCGCTGGGCGTGGAGCGAGTTGAACCCCTGCTCGAGCCCTTCCTCGCTCGACTTGCGGGTGTAGATCGCGCAGCGCACCCCCTTCATGCCGCTCGCCCCCGCGGCTTCAGTCCGAAGAAGACCGGCCCCGACCAGCGCGTGCCGGTGATAGCCCGGGCCACTTCGCTGAGCGATTTCCACGTCTTCCCGTTCCAGTGGATCATGCCATCGTCATGGACGGTCACGGTGTGAAGCACCCCCTTCCATTCCCGGACCAGCGTTTTGCCGGTATGCGCAGGGGAGGGGCTGGTTTCTCCCAAGCGGCCAAGGACCTTGAGGGCGCGCGGTGAAACGCCGCCATGCAGCGAGGCCTGCAGTTCCCATGCCAGCGCGAGGCGCAGCAGGGTCTGCTTGACCCGCGGCACCGGGCGGCCGGTGACGTCGATCCAGCGCTGGCGCAGGTCGGCCCATGCAAGATCGGGAATGGCGGCGAGTTCGGCGTCGAGGTCGCGGAGCGTGCCGCGCGGTGCCCGTGCGGTAGCGGTGTCGGTCATCAGGGCGTCTCGTGATCAGCCGCCGCAGGTCTGGCGGCACCGCCTGAGGCCCCGGCAGCGGGGGCTGCCGGGGCGGGGGTATGCCACCGCGCTCGTGCGAAGCGGTGGACGATGGATGCCGAGAACAATCGGCACAGTCGACAAGAAAGATGCGTGTGTTTGAAATAAATGATCAACGCCAGCGAATGGCGCCAATCGTGCGCGTTCTCGGGTTCGTTTGGCAAACGCCATGCAACGCAAGGAAAGCTTCGCGCCGACCAGGTCGTGACAGCACTGTCGAACGGTCACCGACGAGGGAAGTGGCCGACGATGGAAAGTACTACCAATGCTGATGATCTGGCCATGCGCCTGCCCGACCTGCGCGAGTTTGCAGCAGTCGGGCAGGACAAGGCTGCCGTGGCGCGGCTCTATGCGGCGCTGCTCGAAGATCTCGATCCGCAGAGCCGCAGCGTCAGGCCAGGCGCTGTTGGATCAGGTGCAAAGTCCGCTCATCGCGCCGTCCGCCGAACCAGCGCTCGAGAGCGGCTGTGAACAGCGGCAGCGGCCGCGCGGCCTCGAAAAGCGTCAGCGATGAGCGAAGCTTCACCGCGTCCACGGGGCCGAACACGGCGACGGGATCGCTAAGGGGGAGATCCTGTAGCGCTTCGACGCATTCGACATAGCGGGCGCCGAGCAGGGGATGGTCGAGATAGGCCTGGGCTTCGCCAACAGACCGGATGGCAAAATGCCGGGCCGTTGGACTTTGGCCGAGGCCCTCGATCTGCGGGAAGATGAACCACATCCAGTGAGACCGCTTGGCACCACGGCGGATCTCGCCAAGGGCTGTCGCGTAGACTGGGGCCTGGGCATCGACAAAGCGGTCGAGCGTGCTGTCAGCAGGAATACTCATTGCCCATATCTCTAGCGACGTGCGCGAGCTGCGTCATCGGTCGACTACGCGCACACCTGCTTACGGGCGGACAATGTAAGGGCAGGGG
Source organism: Pseudomonadota bacterium (assembly GCA_039804665.1). Lineage (GTDB taxonomy): Bacteria > Pseudomonadota > Alphaproteobacteria > Sphingomonadales > Sphingomonadaceae > Novosphingobium. The sequence goes on from JBDLVU010000084.1 coordinate 9,951, forward strand.
GGCACATCTCGCGCATAGGAATCGCAATAAATCGAGTAATTGCAGATAGTTGTTGAGAGTACCTCAAAGCTATGGATCAGGACGGATCCCTTTTGTCGCGGACGCCGCTGTGGCGCCCGCTCAATACGAGGATCTGATCCATGCGCACCAGCCAGACCCATCCCCTCGAGATTGCCGAAGTCGAAATCGCGCCCGGCTTTGGCAAGATCGGCATCACCTTCTGCCCGGGCAAAAAGCAGAAGCGCGCCGCCAGCGGCGCGTGGGATCGCGACCTCGCGCTCGATCTCGATGCAGTCGAAGCATGGGGGGCGGCAGCCGTGCTCAGCCTGCTTGAGGCTCACGAATTCGAGGCACTTGGCGTTGCCGACCTGCGGGCCGAAGTCGAGGCGCGGTACATGAGCTGGCACCACATGCCCATCCGCGATGGTGGCCCGCTCGAAGGAGGTGGCTGGTGGTGGGCAACTTCGGAACTTTTGCTCACGCTGCTGCGCGATGGCGCCCATGTGCTGGTGCACTGCAAGGGTGGTCTGGGCCGGGCCGGAATGGTCGCGGCGGATTTGCTGGTGAAGCTGGGGGTGGATGCCGAGACGGCGATCGAGCGCGTTCGCGAGGCGAGGGCAGGGGCCATCGAGAATGAGGCACAGGAATCCTCCGTCATGCGGGGATGCGGCGAGGCCGAGCCGCTGCCGGCATGGTGTGCCGAGGCCAGTTCTGACCGGGCACTTGCTGCCATGCTGGGACTGGCCGTGGGCGATGCGCTTGGCACCACGCTCGAATTCTCTGTCCGTGACAGCAAGCCGCGTCTTGCCGACGTGACGGGCGGTGGTCCGTTCCGGCTCGCTCCGGGCCAATGGACGGATGACACCGCGATGGCACTGGCGCTGCTGGCAAGCCTCAACACCGACCCGCTGCTCGACGAGACCGATCTGATGGAGCGGTTTTTGGCGTGGCACGAGAAGGGCGAGTATTCCTGCACCGGCACCTGCTTTGACATCGGCAATACGGTGCGGGGGGCGCTTGGACGGTTCAGGGTAAGTGGCAATCCTTTCGCCGGATCGACCGACCCGCGCAGCGCTGGCAATGGCAGCCTGATGCGGCTTGCACCTGTGGCGATCCGGCATTGGCAGGACCGCGTCACCTTGCGTGATGTCGCGGCACGTCAGAGCCGGACCACGCATGGGGCGCCGGAAGCCGTCGATGCCTGCATCGCCTTTGCCGACGTGCTGGCCGATGCGATCGAAGGGCGCCCGCGTAGTCAGGTGATGCGGCAGCGTGATTATCCTTATGCCGGCCGGATCGGCTCCATCATGGCGGGCTCGTGGCGGGGCAAGCGCCGAGATCAGATCGCGTCTTCAGGTTACGTCGCTGACAGCCTTGAGGCGGCACTGTGGTGCGTGGGGCGGACGAACACGTTCAGGCAAGCGGTGCTGCTTGCGGCCAATCTCGGAGATGACGCTGACACCACTGCCGCGATCACCGGACAGCTTGCCGGTGCGCTCTACGGCACGGCAGGAATTCCCAAAGAATGGCTGGAGAAGCTTGCCTGGCGGGAAGAGATTGAGGCGATGGTAGCAAGGCCGCGGGTGGTCGCCTGAGGTTGGACCAATCCTGCTTCCGGATTGCAGGGAGAAAGCTGGGCGCTGACGAATGACCTCCCGGGGCTATCCCGGGAGGTCAAGGTTCCTCTCGATGTGGTGCTCATGAACGGCGAGCACATTGCCGGTCAGCACAGATAGGCGAACTCCCAAAACAGGAAGTCGTCGTTCCTGCTCGGGTGGTCGTAATCGATGATCCAACCGCAGGGCAACCATTCGCCTGAGTCGGGGGTGGTAACGATCCACGAGACACGACCACGCCGAGCGATCGCCGCCGGCGGCGC
>JBDLVU010000085.1:0-11737 GCA_039804665.1 Pseudomonadota bacterium
TCTCGCCGCGTAATTCTAGGGGCTAACGCCCTGAAGTTACAAAGTTAGAGCACGGTTCGGACCGAACCGGGTAACAGAATCGGAAACCGGGGGCTGGGGGCGAGCCTAGCAACAGAATCGCCCTACTTTCTCCGCGCTACCGAGAACCGGCCCATGCCGGGCTGCGAACGGCAGATATCTGCGCTTCCGGTGCTCACGTACTGAAGTACGCTGCGCTCCGGTTCTCGATTTCCGCCATTCTCGCTCCGGCCTGAGCCGGTTCTCGGCAGCGCGGTCCCGGTCCATCCTCTCGACCCAGCCCCAACCCCGCTCTGCTGAGCCTGTCGAAGCATGCCCGCTGCCGTGTGCCGGGGGTACACGCTTCTGGCGCCCAGTTACCCCTCGCGCGTCAGTTCCTTCTCGCGCTCATACTTGATCGCGTCCAGGATCTTCGCTCCCGCCATGAACACCGCCACGGTGCACGCCGCGAACAGCAGCTTGCCGGGAAAGCCGGGGAAGTGGCGCAGATAGACCTGCCCGCGCTCGGTCGCGCCCAGCGCCAGCGCATAGATGATCGCAAACGCCTCCAGACGGGTCTTGATGACAAACAGGCGCGCGATCTTCCGAAGCATTGTCATTCCTCTTCTCGCCTCGTGCTCCGCAACCTTCGTGCCAAACGCGGAATTGCGCGCCTTCCAAAGGTTAAGGGTGCCTTCACTGTAAACAGGAGCGACACGGCTTGAAAAGGCAATGCGCGAAAGATCAGGCGAGTTCCGGCAGATCCAGCATCGCCAGCAGCGCGGCACGCGCGGCGCGCACCGATCCGGCCAGCGCCGGATTGCCGATGTCACCGGGATCGATCTGTTCGGGCCAATGGGCGCGAACCACTTCGGCCACGCGGTCCACCTTGCCCGCATCCAGCATGAAGCGGGGATCGACCGTGGCCGGATCGGCCACCACCCGCAGCCGCAGGCACGCCGGCCCGCCGCCATTGGCCATCGACTGGCGCACGTCCACCGGCAGCACCCGCCGGATCGGCCCGTTGCCCGCCAGCATCGCGTCCAGCCAGCCGCGTACCGAAGCGGTTTCCCAGGCCTCCAGCGGAATCACCAGCCCCATTTCTCCCGATGGCAGCGTCAGCAACTGTGCGTTGAACAGATAGCTGCGGATCGCATCGGCAAGACTCACCGCGCTCGCCGGCACCACCACGATTTCGGCTTCGGGCAGCATCGCGCGGATCGCGGCATAGGTTCCTTCCGGATCGGCAAAGGCCCGTTCGTGCGTGAACAGCACGCGTTCGTTGGCCACCGCCACCACGTCGTTGTGAAAAGCGCCCGCCTCGATCGCCTCGGCTGATTGTTCCACGAACAAGCAGCGCTCGGGGGAAAGGCCATGTAGCCGCGCCACCGCCCGGCTCGCCTGTTCGTGCTGCCGTGCGGGAAAGCGGCCGCCCGGCTTGCCATAGACGAAAATCTCCACGCCCGGCGCATCGTGCCGCGCGGTCATCCGCATGTGGTTGGCCGCGCCTTCGTCGCCAAAGCACGCGGGCACCGCATCGTGCACCGCAAAGTGCGCGGGGCTGGCAAAGGCCACGCGCAACTGGCGCACCGTGTCGGGCCATTCCTGCGACCGGTGCGGCATCGTCACCAGGTTCGCCGCCGTCAGGTGGCATCGCCCGTCCGCCGTATCGGGCGCGGGGCTGACCGTGGCGGCATTGGCCGTCCACATGGATGAAGCCGACCACGCCGCCGCGCGCAGCCGTCGCTCCGCCTCGTCGCCTGGCGCGCCATGCAGCCCCAGCGCATTCAGCAGCCCATCGTTGGGGCGCGGCAGCGGGCACAGCAGCCCTTGCGCCAGCCCCAGCGACAGGTTGTGCCGCATCTTGTCCAACCCCTGCAACGCCGCCGCGCGCGGATAGGAAGCATCGCCTGCGTGGGCCGACGAGGCGAGGTTGCCAAGGCTCAGCCCTGCATAGTTGTGGCTGGGGCCGACAAGCCCGTCGAAATTGATTTCCACAAGTGCCATCTGCCGTCCTTCAGCGCCGCACGTGCCACACGGTGTCGCCCACGCCCACTTCCAGCGCGGCGGCGGCGATCGGGTCCAGCACCACGCTTTCCCCATCCTCGGCCACTTCGGCAAACGCGCAGCGAAAGTCTGCCAACCGGCCGGTCGCCACCAATGCCTTGTGCGCCGCCCCCGTGCCTTCGGGCGCGCGGATATGGCTGACCGGGGCGGCCTTCGCCTCTGCAATGGAGCGCACCCGGTCGGTGCGCGCGGTCATCGTCGGGCCGCCGTCAAAGATGTCGACATAGCCTTCATAGGCGAAGCCTTCTTCCTCCAACATGCGCATCGCGGCGCGCCCGGTGGGGTGCGGCAGGCCGATGGCGGTGCGCGCGGTATCGCCCAGCATGGCGATATAGACCGGGTGCTTGGGCATCAGGTCGGCAATGAACTGGTTGCCGTTGATCGCGTTGAAATAGTCCGCTTCCTGAAAGCTCATGCCAAAGAAGCGGCCCGCCACGCCGTCCCAGAACGGGGATCCGCCGCGCTCGTCGATGATCCCGCGCAGTTCGGCCAGAATCTTGTCGCCAAACCGTTTGCGGTGCATCGCGATGAACAGATAGCGGCTGCGCGCCAGCAGCAGGCCAAGCCCGCCCGCGCGTTCGCTGGGGTGCAGGAACAGGCCCCCCACTTCGCTCGACCCTTCCAGATCGGTGACGAGGTTCAGCATTTCCGCGCGGAACGTGCGGTTCAGCTCCTTGCTGTGCTGGGTCAGCGTGGCAAGGCGATAGGAATAGAACGGCCACAACTGCCCGACCCGGGTGAAAACCTGCGCGGTGCCGCGCACTTCGCCGGTGGCGGTATCCTCCAGAACCAGCACGAACAGTTCGTCGCGCGGGTCTTCGGGATCGCCCGTGGCATAGGCGTCGGCGGATCGTTCCAGCTTTGCAATCAACGATTTGCGGTCGGGCGGCAGGTTGGTGAAGCCCCCGCCGGTCAGCTTGGCCATTTCATACAGGTGTTGCAGGTCGGCGGGCGTCGCGGCCCTTATCCGGTGCGTCATCATTCCCCTCCCGCAAGGCGGTGCAGCACCAGCGCGGACAGCATTGCCCGCTCCGCCAGCGAAGGCACCACCAGAAATTCCTTGTCCGAATGGATCGCGCCGCCGCGCACGCCCATCGTGTCAACCACGGGCACGCCCAGCGCGGCGATGTTGTTGCCGTCGCACACGCCGCCGCTGTCCTGCCAGCCGATGCTCTGGCCCAGCGCCGCGCCGCAGGTGCGGACCAGCTGGAACAACGATTCCGCCTGTGAAGTCATGGGCTTGGGCGGGCGGGTCACGCCGCCGTGCACGTGGATGTGGACCTCGTGCGCGGCTTCGATGGCGGAAATCAGCCGGGCGAGTTCGGCGGAAAACTGCTCTGCGTCGGCGGTCTGGCGGGGGCGGATGTTGAAGCGCAGCACGGCGTTGTCTGGCACCACGTTGTTGGCGCTGCCGCCGTCGATCCTGGCCGGGTTTACTGAAATCCCCTTGTTTTCCAGCGTCTTGATTCGCAGCGCAAGGTCGGCGGCAGCCAGTATCGCGTTGCGCCCGTCCTGCGGGTTCCGTCCGGCGTGGGCGCTGCGGCCGTGAACCACCACGGCATAGTTGCCGCTGCCCGCGCGCGCCCCGGCCAGCGTGCCGTCGGGCAGGGCGGAGGGTTCGTAAGTCAATGCGGCGGCTTTGTTTTTTGCCAGCTCCGCGATCAGTGGGGCGGAGCTGAGGCTGCCGGTTTCCTCGTCGGAATTGATCATCACGTCATAGCCGACAGACGGCGCGGCGGGGCTGGCCTCGAACGCGGCCAGCGCGGCGAGGATCACCGCGATGCCGCCCTTCATGTCGGCCACGCCGGGGCCATTAAGCGTTTGATCGTCCAGCCATTTCAGCGACTGGAAAGGGTCGGTGGCGGCAAACACGGTGTCCATGTGCCCGGTCAGCAGGAACCTGCGCGAAGCCTCCGGGCGGACCGACAGGACGAGGTGATCGCCGTGCTGCAATTCCAGCCGTGAGCCATCGGCGGCGATGGCTTCGACCGGGTTTGCGCGCTCCAGCCGCACAGGTCCGGGCAGCGCGGCGAAGGAGTCGGCCAGCAGGGCGGCTTGCGCAGCAAGGCCGGGCAGGTTGCGCGTTCCGGTGTTAAGTGTGCACCACTGCTGAACTTTTTCAAGCATCGCGGCCCCGTCGATGGGGGCGAGAAGCGCCTGTTCGGTTCGCGAAAGCTGTTGCACCTGTAACCGTCTAGCGGTTCCAGAGGGCGGGGTGAACCCCCCGAAGTTGAGAACGACCTAAGGGGGGTCTAGATCGACCTAGGCCGAAAGAACCCGTGCCAGACCCACGAAATCGGCCACCGAAAGCGTCTCTGCGCGGCGCTGCGAATCGATGCCCAGTTGCTCCAGCGCGGCGAGCGCGCCGGGCAGCCCTTTCAGCGACTGGCGCAGCATCTTGCGGCGCTGTCCGAATGCGGCCTCGGTCACGCGTTCCAGCATCCGCGCCGAAACGCCTTCGGGCATCGCGGCGGGTTCCACGTGGACGATGGCGCTCATCACCTTGGGCGGCGGGGTGAAGGCGCTGCGGTGCACCTTCATCGCGATGCGCGGGGTCGCGCGCCATTGGGAAAGGATGGCAAGGCGGCCGAAGGCGTCCGTATCGGGCTGGGCGATGATGCGTTCGGCCACTTCGTGCTGGAACATCAGCGTCAGCGATTTCCACTGCGGCGGCCAGGCCTGCCCGGAAAGCCAGCCGGTGAACAGCGCGGTGCCGACGTTGTAGGGCAGGTTCGCGGCGACGTGCCATGGGCCGTCGAACAGCGTGGCGGGGTCGATCTTGGTCGCGTCGCCTTCGATCACGGTCAGCTGGCCGGGGAACGCCTCGGCCAGTTCGGCCAGCGCGGGCAGGCAGCGCCGGTCCATTTCGATGGCGGTGACGCGCGCCCCGGCGCGCAGCAGCGCGCGGGTGAGGCCACCGGGACCGGGGCCGACTTCGAGCACGTTTTCGCCCCGCAGGTTGCCGGGCACGGCGGCGATGCGGCCGAGAAGCTGTTCGTCGAACAGGAAGTTCTGGCCCAGCGCCTTGGTGGCAATCAGGCCGTGGCGGTTGACCACTTCGCGCAAGGGGGGGAGATCGGGTTGGGTCATGCGGCGGCCCTTCTTGCGGCGCATTGCGCGGCCATGCGCAGTGCGGCGAGGGTGGCGCCGGGGCGCGCCTCGCCGGTGCCGGCGATGGCGAAGGCGGTGCCGTGATCGGGCGAGGTGCGCACGATCGGAAGGCCCAGCGTGACGTTGACGCCTTCGTCGAAATCCAGTGCCTTGATCGGGATCAGCGCTTGATCGTGGTACATGCAGATGGCGACGTCGTAAGTTGCGCGTGCGGCGGGGTGGAACATCGTATCGGCCGGCAGCGGCCCGCGCGCGTCGATGCCCGCGGCGCGCAAGGCGGCGACGGCGGGCGCGATCACGGCGATGTCTTCGTGCCCCATGCGGCCATCCTCGCCGGCGTGGGGGTTCAGCCCGGCAATGGCAAGGCGCGGGGCGGCGATGCCGTAATCACGGGCGAGCGCGGCGGCGACGATGCGGCTGCGGCTTTCGATCAGGTCTGCCGTCAGCAGACCGGGCACCGCGTGCAGCGCGACGTGGACGGTGATCGGCACCACGCGCAAGCTGGGGCCGGCGAGCATCATCACCGCGTTTTCATGCGCCACGCCGCAGGCATCGGCGACATATTCGGTCTGACCCGGCTGGGTGAAGCCGACGCGGGCAAGGCGGCTTTTGGCGACGGGACCGGTGACGAGCGCGGCGGCGGCCCCGGCGCGCACCAGCGCGGTGGCGGTTTCGAGCGATTTGATTGCCAGCGCGGCGCCTTCGTCGGTGGGCGCGCCGGGGGTGTAGTCAAGCTCGCCAAGGTCGAGCACGGGCAGGGCGGTGTCGAATACTTCTGCCGCCTGCGCGGGATCGGTGATCGAGGCGATGCGCACGTGCAGGTCTCGCCTGCGGGCGGCGTGTTCGATCACGCGCCTGCTGCCCACCACGAAGAACGGCGCGAGATCGGCGGTGCCGCTGAGCGCCCATGCGGCGCAGGCCAGTTCGGGGCCGACGCCGGCAGGATCGCCGATGGTAAGGGCAAGGGGATTCATGCGTTTGCCCTAGAGGATTGGTGCGGGGGCGTCATCCCCTCACGCAAGGCGGGCCTGCCCCCTCACGCGTTGCGGGCTTGCCCCCTCGCCCAGCCCTCTCCCCCGGGGGAGAGGGCTATTTTGGGCGTCAGTTGTATTCGATCACCGCGTCGCGGCGGAGGTCGCGCAGATAGGTTTGGGCGCGCTTGTTGACGCGGTCGTCTTCCATCTGGCTTTGCAGCTGTTCGAAGCTGGGGCCCGAGGCGTCCTTGGGGTCGTCGCGGCCGCACAGCAGCAGGACGCGCACGCCGTCTTCGACCGAGCCGAACGGCGGGGTGGCTTCGCCCACCGAGAGCTTGAGGATCGTGTCCTGCAACGCAGGCGGCAGGTCGCGCGCCTTGATCTGGTCGTTGGCGACGACGCTGGCGCCGATCTTGGCGGCGGCGGCTTCGGCCTGGCCGCAGCCGTGAATGTCCTTGACCATCGCGGCAAAGCCGGCGGCCTTTTCGGTCGCGTCCTTTTCGGTGATGCCCTTGGGGAAGCTGATCGAGATTTGCTTGAGGCTGAGCAGCGCATCGCGCGGATCGGCGGTGAGCACCTGCCGCTTGTCGATCAGGTAGAGGATCGAATAGCCGCCGCGCAGCGCGATCGGGCCGGCGAGCTGGCCGGGGGCGAGTCCGGCGGCCGTGCTGGACAGTTCGGCGGGCAGCTGGGCAAGGCGAATCCAGCCAAGGTCGCCGCCGACCGCCGCCGTCGAGGCTTCGGAATACTGGCGGGCATAGGCGACGAAGCTGCCGCCCTTTTTGAGCTGTTCGATGATCTTGTCGGCGTTGGCCTGAACCTGCGCGCGGGTTTCATCGGTGGCGGACAGGAAGATCTCGCCGATGCGATATTCCTCGGTGCCCTTGGCGGCCTTGAGCCGGTCCATCTGTTCGCGCACTTCGCCATCGGAAATGTTGATGAACGGCTGCACGTTGCGGCGCAGCAGGCGCTGCCACGCCATTTCGCCCTTGATCTGGCGCTTTAGCGAGGCGGCCGACGAGCCGATGGTGCCGAGGTACTTTTCCAGTGCGGCGGGGCTCTGGCCGAAGTTCTGCTGCGCGACGCGGTTGAAGGTGTCGTCCACTTCCTCGGGCGCGACTTCGATATCGACCGACTTGGCTTCCTGAATTTCGAGCGTTTCGTCGATCAGGTTGCGCAGGACCTGCAGGCGCAGACGGTCCACTTCCTCGGGCGAGACCTTGCCGCCGTTGGCGTTGATGATCAGCGCGAGGCGTTGTTCGACATCGGTGCCGGTGACGATCTCGCCATTCACGACCGCGGTGGCGCGGCGCACGTTGGGATCGTTCTTGCCGAAGATCACCGGGTTGGCGGGCAGGTTCAGCGCGCCCTGTTGCGCCGGCTCGACCGGATCGGTGGCTTGCGCGTGGAGGGCGCCGAGCGCCAGCGGCGAGAGCGCCGTGGCGGCAAGGCCGAGGCCCAGCGCGGTGCGGCGTGCGATGCGGCGGGGCAGGGAAGCGGCAACAAAACCATGCTTCATGACAATCAGAACATCCTGTCGATGCGCCGCGCAAGTTTGCACGACGACGGGCCGGAAGTGCGTTCCCCCGGCTTAACCCAAGCTGAGTGGCGCGGGCTTAGCCGGTTTGCAAGGATCATGAAAGCCAAACGGGGGAAAAGCGGGGTTGGTGGGGACGCGCGAACGCCCTTCACCCCCATCCGCGCTCGCTATGCGGCTGTGCTGCCATGCTGCGCTGTCCTTCCCCCGCTGGGCGGAAGGATAACTGGTCACTTCACGCCGATGTTGCGCAGCGAGAAGTTGAGCATGAAGGTGTTGCCGCGCGAGACGTCGCCGGTGGTGATGTAGTCGCGGCGCCAGGTGAAGGCGAGGTCGAGGCAATCGTCGGTGTACGCGAAGCCGAGGCGGTGGCGCAGCATCTGGAAGCCATCGGAGCCCGAGGTGGGGTCTTCCGCCGTCTTGGTAAGGTTGACCACGCCCGAGCCGAACACCGACCAGTACCTGGCAAAGGCGAGGCGGCCCGAGAAGCGCAGTTCCTCGCGGTCCTGCAGGTCCTCGAAAGTGCTGGTGATATCGCGGTTGAGCCGCAGGTAGCCGATTTCGACATACGTGCGGTGATCGCCCAGCGTCGCATCGATTTCGTTGCGGCGGAGCTTCAGCGTGTCCTTGTCCAGCCGGTAGCGGTGGGTCAGCTGGACGATGTCGCGAAAGCGCAGTTCGGTGCGGCCGACGATGTCGGACGCGCGGCTGGCAAGGCCGGTGCCATCGGGCAGCAGGGTCTTTTCGGTCGACAGGCGATAGGACTGGCCGATGGTGGTGGCGACGCGCCAGCCGGGCCGGTCAAGGCGCCAGTCGAAGCCATAGGTGAAGCGCACCCCGTCCTCGATCCGGTCATACCCCGGGAAGTGGTTGAGCGCGAAGAGGTTGGAATCTTCCAGTTCGACCGAGCGCGAATCCTCGTTGGGGATGGCCAGGTTGCGGACGTGCGGCGTGGCGACGACCTGCACATGCGGGGTGAGCACTTGCGTGCCCCCGAACAGCGCGCCGACCAGCGGCCACTTCACGTCGATGGCAGCGGTGGCGAGCGCGCGGCCCTGCCAGCCGGGAAGGCCGCGATAGATATCGGTGGTGGTCAGTTCATTCTGCGCGGAATGATAGATGTCGCCGCGCAGCAGGGTGGTGAACGTGACCTCCTGCCCCATGCCGGTGATGGTGCGCAGGTCCCACTGCGCGCGGGCAAAGGCGCGCTGGGTATCCTGCCCGCCGGTGCGGGTGAGGGCGAGGGTGTTGACTTCGAGCTCCAGCTTGCCGCCGATGCCGGGGGCATTCATCCGGCGGCGGTATTCGAGGCTGGGCAGCGCGATCGGCACAAGACCTTGCCGGTCGTCGGCGCGCAAGGTCTGCACCGCCCACCCGGCGAGGCTGAAGTAGCTGTCGTTGTCGATGCGTTCGAGATTGATCGAGGAACGCAGGCGGTCGTCGCGGCTGATGTCGTAGCGGCGCAGGAAGGTGCGGTCCGACGCGATGCGGCCATAAGCGGTGACGGACCAGTTGTCGTCGAACTGGAAGCGGCCGTTGGCTTCAAGATAGCCGCGGAAATCGCGCAGGCCGCTGTCGGTTGCGCCAGCGGCGATGCGGCGGCTTTGCGTGAGATAGCCGGTGATCTGGAACGCGCCGTTGTCGGCCAGCTGGCGATAGTGCGCCGAGATCATCGGCAGCGCCTGGGTGAAGATCCTGCCGGTGATGGCAAGGTCCTTGTTATCGGCGATGCGCCAGTACCAGGTGTCGCTGATTTCCGCGCCGTTGGAGGCAGAAAGGCGGAAATCGGGGATCAGCAGGCCGTTCTCGGCGCGGAAATCGGCGGTGTGGCCAAGCCCGGGCAGCGGCAGCAGCGGAATGCCGAACACGCGCAGCTTTGCGCCGTAGTACTTCACCCGCTTGTCGCTGGCGCGATAGGTGACGCGCACGGCGGTGATTTCCCAGCTGGGCTTGCGCGGGCAGCCGTCGTCATCGACCACGGCGCAGCCGGTGTAGGCGGCGTCGTGAAGGACCATGTCGCCTTGCGCGTCGCGCGTCCCCTGCCGCGCGGCAAGCCGACCGCCTTCGCGCAGGACCAGCAGCATGTCCTCGATCGCGCCGGCCTTCAGCTCGTCGGTCAGGTCCACCTTGTCGGTATAGAGCACGTTGCCGGCATCATCGACGAAGCGGATGTTGCCGTTCGCCTCGATCTTGCCGGTGCGGCGGTCCCAGCTGACGGTATCGGCGCGCACGGTCTGGTCGGCGCGGCGCAGCACGACGTTGCCCGATGCGGTGACCGTGTTCGAATCGTTGAGGTACTGGACCTTGTCCGCTTCGAAGCGGATCTGGTCGTCGGCCTGCGGGGGAGGGGCCGGAGCCGGGGCAGGAACCGGGGCGGGCGCATCCTGCGCCAGCGCCTGCACAGGCGGAAGAATGGCGAGGAGAGCCACGCCCGCGGCGATAACGCGCGGGCGCAAGCGTTCGGAAAAGGCTTGCGGCAGCGGCCGCGCGGCGGGTTGCATGCGCTTGCCTATCGCACCGGCGCGCCCTAACTGCAAACCAACATTTATGGTGCGTGCGCGCAAACGCCCGGCCGTTGCCAGATTCCGACAGGAGCCTTGAATGAACGTTGTTTTTGCTGTTGCCGGTCAGGCGCGTCCCCGTCTGGTTGCCCGCATCGTGACCGAAGGCACGCTGCCCGACGATCTGGACGCCGCCGCGCGCGAAGCGGCGGCCGCATCGCGCTTTACCGGCAAGGCGGGGCAGGTGTTCGAGACGTTCCGCATCGGCGCGGGCGGGCTGGAGCGCGTGGCGCTGGTGGGCATCGGCGAGGCTGGCGGGTCGGGCAGGCTGGCGACGCTGGAGCGTGCAGGTGGCGCGCTGACCGCGAAGTACCTGACCAGCGGCGAGACCGCGCTGGGCATCGACTTTGCCGGTAGCGGGCTTTCCGCCGAGGACGCGGCGGCGGTGCTGCTGGGCGCGCGGCTGCGCGGCTGGCGGCACGATGTGTACAAGACGAAGCAGAGCGACGAGCAGAAGGTTTCGCTGGGCGAGATCGTGGCGATCGACGCCCCGGCCGGGACCGATGCCGCGTGGAGCGTGGAAAGCGCGGTGGCCGAAGGCGTGGAGTTCACGCGCGAGCTGGTGACCGAGCCGGCCAATGTGATCTATCCCGAAAGCTTCGTGGCGCGCTGCCAGGAACGGCTGGCCGGCACCGGCGTGGAAATCGTGGTGCTGGACAAGGCCGAGATGCAGGCGCTGGGCATGGGCGCGCTGCTGGGCGTGGCGCAAGGATCGGTGCGCGAACCGCGCATCCTTGCCATGCGCTGGAAGGGCAAGGCGGGCACGAAGCCGACCGCGTTCGTGGGCAAGGGCGTGACGTTCGATACCGGCGGCATCTCGATCAAGCCTGCCGCTGGCATGGAAGACATGAAGTGGGACATGGGCGGCGCGGGCGCGGTGGCCGGCACGATGCTGGCGCTGGCGAAGCGCAAGGCCGAGGCCGACGTGATCGGCGTGTGCGGCCTTGTTGAAAACATGCCCGACGGCAATGCGCAGCGCCCCGGTGACGTGGTCACGTCGATGTCGGGCCAGACGATCGAGGTGATCAACACCGACGCCGAAGGGCGGCTGGTGCTGTGCGATGCGCTGACCTGGGTGCAGAAGGAATATTCGCCCGCCACGGTGGTGGACCTTGCCACGCTGACCGGCGCGATCATCATCTCGCTGGGGCATGAGCACGCGGGCATGTTCAGCAACGACGACCTGCTGGCAGGCCAGCTGGACGCGGCGGGCAAGGCGAGCGGCGACACGCTGTGGCGTTTCCCCATCGGGCCTGCCTACGACAAGCTGATCGACAGCCCGATTGCCGACATGAAGAACGTGGGGCCGCGCTATGGCGGGTCGATCACGGCGGCGCAGTTCCTGCATCGCTATATCGACAAGGGCGTGGCGTGGGCGCACCTCGACATCGCCGGGACCGTGTGGGTCGACAAGCCCGGCGCGACGCATGACAAGGGCGCGACCGGCTTCGGCGTGCGCCTGCTGGACCGCTACGTACGCGACGTGCTGG
>JBDLVU010000086.1:0-11523 GCA_039804665.1 Pseudomonadota bacterium
CCGCGCGTGATCACGATCCTGGCCTTGCGGTCACGCCCGAGGCGGACCGCATCATTTAGGCGGGCAATGGCTGCCGCCCGATCGTCACTGGGGTCAGGTACTGCAATGGATGATGTGCCACAGGGCATGGAAATTCTCCCGGAAGGTTGCGCCTCCCGAAAGCCTCCTTTGCTCTGACCGGGCTGTGACTAGATCGGCATGCCGAACTGGTCCGCGGTGAACACGAAACGTTCGTCGCCCGGGAACGCGGCCAGCGCTGACAGGCGGCCGCCTTCGAAGCGCAGGTGCCAGGTCCTCCGCACGACCGGTTCAGGGCTAGCGAATGCCGCTGGGGCCAGCACCACGAGATTGCAGCCGCCTGCGGGATCTCGCGCCGACTGTGTACGGATCAGTTCGGCCGCGATTTCGCGCGCCGCCGTGGCAAGTTCCTGGCAGGCACCATAGTCGACAGGATCGACCCAGCGCACTGCATCACGGTCGAACGGCGGCTGCGTCAGGTCGATTGCCCGCGTCGTCGCTATGGTGACGGTGAAGCTGGTGTGTTCGCTCGTGGTCGCTGGGGGTGCAAAGCCGGGCGAGCGCGCAAAAAAGCGCAGCCGCCAGTAGGCTGTCTCGGCGATGGCGGTCGCTTCGGTTTCCGCAGCATAGAAAATACCCGGCCGCTCGTTTGGCCGGCGGAATCGGCTTTCGCTGCGGTGTCCATAGCGGAAGGGGGATGCGAGCAGGTAATGTAGCCCCCTCGCTTCAGCTGGAATGTCAGGCTTCACGGCATCGGCGAGCAGTTCGAGCCGATGCTGGTCGGCGGTGCTGTCGGCCAGGCGGTTGGTCGAGATGCGGTGCTGCGCTTCGACGACGCGCCAGCCCTCACCCGTCCAAACGCGAAGCTCAGACGCGAGCGCGGTGGGCGTCCACATAATCGCACACGGTGATGAGGCCCCGGAAACTGTCGAGAAGGTCGAACGGGCGCGCATCGAGATCGAGATTACGCGTCTCGAGCCAGCGACGCGCAGCATCGTCGTCGCTGCCGAGCAGGGCGTCGAGGCTGCGGAACAGCCGCAGGAGAAACTGCCCAGCTTCGAACGACTTGGAAGCCGGATCAAGCACGGTGCGTCCGCTCCGCAGTCGCGAAACGGTGGCAGGCGAGAGCCCCAACACGGCACCAAGCTTGGCGTTGCTGAAGTGCCAGAATTCGGCGATCTTCGTCAGTGCCGAGGTCAGCACCTCAGCGTCGCTGCGGCTTTCGAGATGGGCTTGGGTGGCCATGCGCCTATCCTTTCACATAAATGATATAGAGCAATATCATTCATTTGAACAGATGCCTTGTGTACGCTTGCGATAAACGCCCTCTCCATTCGAAAAGTGCCCGAGACAATCATAGTCTCCGAAAAGGGCGTCGAACTTCGGCGCGATCTGGCTCAGCCAGTGTTCGGCGCGGGCATGGCGACCGGTCCGCAGGTCCTCCTCCCAGTAGGATCCATCGTTGCGCTCGGCGATCCATACCGCCGCGAGGCCCCCGTAAGTCGAGACCCCAAAATCGGCATAAGCGTTGCGCAGGAGAATGCGGTCCTCCCGGCCGCGCCAACCCTGCTGCGGATCAAACGAGGGAAAGGCCTCGCGCGCACGGGTAGCAAGGTCTTCGCAGAGCCACTCGTATGCCCACTGCCCGCAGTCCTCGTCTTCGCTGTCATCGAGGACTGTATAGCAGACGAGGCTGCCAGCGGGATAACTGACGGAACGTCCCATAGCCTGTCTCCCTCAGGCTGCGCGCGCGACGGCATCGACAACATCGGCGTCGGCGTCGGCTGAGAGTTCATCGGCGTGCTCGTCTTGCAGCGACGTTTGCCGTCCCCCTAGCCTGAGCAGAAGGGCCGATGCTTCCTCGGCCCTTGCGGCGGCGGTGAGGATGGCGCGCTCATCCTTGCGCAGCAGCGTCAGCCAGTGATCGATGTAGCTGGCGTGGTTGTCGAGGTGCGCGACGGGCAAGCCGAGTTCGGCGCCGAGCATCGCGCTCGAAAGTTCGGCGATCAGCTCCTCGGCAGCATAGGCCGACGTCCCGAAGCGCCCCTTGAGATCGCGATCGAGCCGGGTGGGATGGCCCGACCAGTGCGACAGTTCATGCGCCAACGTGGCATAGTAATGGTCATAACCGGTGAACAGCGCTGGCGCAGGCATGGTCACGCGGTCGATCACCGGCTCGTAATATGCCTCGTCGCCATGATGCCGCAGCGCGGCCGGGATCGCGGCGAAGAAGACATCGAGTTCTGCGTGCCTTCCCTCTGGCTCGACCTGTGCATCCATAACAGGTGGCGTGGGATGGAAACGCCCGGGCAATCCCTCGACCTGGTCGGCATTGAACACGGCATAGGCCTTCAGCACCCGCCGCGCCTCGGTCGTCCGCTCGCCAGTCAAAGCGGATTCCACGTCCCTGGCATAAGCCTTGTAGAAGACCGCGATCGTCGATTTCTCGCCGCGGCGGACCTGGCCTCCCAGCTGCGCGGCTTGCTTATACGTCATCCAGTAGGGCGAGGCGAAGCCCGCCATATCGGCGATCATCCACAACCAGAAGGTATTCACGCCGCGATAGGGAACGCCGCATGCGCGCATGGGGCGACTGATCGACGTGCCGCGCCAGGGCTTGATCCAGGGTCTGGTGCCTGCCTCAAGGCGAGCAATGATCTCCTTCGTGATACGCGCGGCAGGGCTTTCGCGGGTTTCGCGCGAAGCGAACCTGGTCATGGGTGTGTCCTCCTGATCGGTCCGACAGGCGACCATCGCCCGTCCGGATCGACCAAGGGTCGCACCCTCTCCTCTGTCCCAAACCCGAAGAAGCGGCCCCTTCCCGCGAGGGAAAGGACCGCTTCCGGGTGAACCAGCGCGCCTGTCAGGAGGGGTCAGGCAGCGCGGGTGTCAGGGAGAACCTCGAGAGAGGATAATGGATCGCCCGGCGAGGGTGTGCCGTCAGTGCTCGCCTGCGGATCACCCACAGCCCCGTCGTCGAAGGTGTCGGCAACAGCGCTGCCGCACTCGAAGCGCATGACCTCGGGCACCCAGGCCAGCGCACGGTCCCGCACGTCGACTTCGGTGATATAGGTGCCTGAGAAGATGCGCTCGGCGCTCATCGCCAGATCACGCTTCTTCACGGTTGCAAAGCGCGCGGACAGTTCCGCCCCGCCGACTGCGCCGAGCGCATCGAGAATAACCTGCTTCGAGACCCGATCGAAATAGTTGGCGGCTGTCGGGCGCCACCAGCGCGCCATGTCGATACCGATGAACCGCCCCAGCTGATCGTGAAACGCTATACGGCGATCACCATCAAAGTTGAGACTTGCCTCGAGCGTTCGGGCGACGACATAGCCCAGCCATGCGGCGCGCGCCTCATCTCCAAGCCCACGATAGAGGTCGAACCGGGCAGAAACATCCTCCCCGGCCCGCCAGCTTTCGTCGAGACTGGCGCGCAAATCGCCAAGGGCGGCGCTGGCAGGCGCATCGGTCGGTTCGAAGCCGAAGATCGGACCGTTCGGTACACCGCCGCGCAGTGTGGATGACGAAGTCCGGTTCCAGTCGGTACTGTCCGCGTCCGCCAGCAGGAAGACCATGACATCCATTGCGAGCGCCGGGTCCGAAGCAACGTGCAGCGCAAGAACGTCGCGTCGCTGCATGGCGAGCTCATCGACCAAGCGCTTCGACAGCGGCGACCGACGAGGTACTTCCGCATCCGGGTCACGGATAGGCTCGCTAACGTCGCCGGGCCAACCTGCCGTTTCCACTTGGCGCTCGCCATAGTAGACCGGCTGTAGCACGGGTGTCCCGTCGCGTCCGAGCGTCAGGATCATCCCGGCTTCGCCGCGCAGTTCCGGATCCAGCACCGGCGGCCGATCGCGGATGGCGCGTGCCTCACGCTCGATGCGATCGATCTCTTCTTCGGCTGCGGCAATCGCGGCGTCGTCGCTTTCCTCGTCCTCCAGCACGGCCGCCTGCGTATCGTACGCGGCATCGAGCACCTCCAGCCGCGACACTTCCTCGTCAGACAGCGGTGCCTCGTCTGTCGCGAGCCGAACCATCCCTGCGACGAGATCATGCGTCGCATATGGATCGAGCGTCGGCCGAACCCAGGCCAGACCATTCGCCTCCGCAATTGCCGTTGCCTCGGTTTCCATCCGTTCGGTCGCAAGCTGCTCCAGGAGCGCAACATCGAGCCATGTCTCGCTGTCGGCATCGTCGAAAAGCTCTCGTTCGATCCGGCCGCCGGCGGCCAGATACGCCTCTCCCCCGACAAGCCGGGCACGTGGATCGCTGCCTCGCACCGTGTCGGCAAGGACCATCCGGCGAATGCTGTCAGGCGTCATGCGATAGTAAGACGAGCTCGCCTGCTCGAACACACGCGCCTGGATGCCCTGATCCGACGTCGCGCCATAGGCCTTGGCGATGTCGAGTGTGATCTCGCCGGCAGCAAGAGCTTCGAAAACGGACGGTGCGAGTGTTGCAAGCCGGAGACGGCCCTCGACGAAGCGGACGGTCAGCCCGAAGCGACGGGCCACATCTTCGGCGCTGGCGCCTTCGGAAACGAGGGTCGCGAAAGCCGCTGCTTCGTCGGCAGGGTTCATGTTCAGACGGTGAAAATTCTCGGCAAGGCTGGTTTCCGACGCACTGGAGTTGGCCGGATCGAGCACGAGGCATGCGACGGAGTGGTCGCGCGGCAGGCTCCCATCCTGGACCAAAGCGAGCATCGCCCGGCGGCGACGCTCGCCGGCTTCGACCGTGTAACGGCCCTTGGGCGCGGGCCGCACTACGAGGTTCTGCAGCAGACCGACTGCAGCGATGCTGGCCTTAAGTTCGGCGTCCGCTGCGATGTCGGAATGCTTGCGCACGTTTGACGGTGAAGCGACAAGCTTGTTCAAGGGAATGAGTAAGATCATGATCGGCTCCTGATTATCGAGCCAAGGCATGCTGATCGCCAGCTAAGCCCTGCTCCAGAAGCTAAAGGCCTCCTCCCCTCCAAGTCCGCTGCCGCCTTAACACCGGACATTCGGCGCATGGGGTCGGGGCATCGAAACCGGCCATACATTTATGCCGGCTGCAATGCTGCAGCAAAACGTGGGCTGAGACATTTCTGCCGTTCCGCGCGACTTGTCGAACGGCAGGTCTGGCCAACCCCGGACGTATTACTGCCCAATTTCCTCGCCTAACTTCGGCCGTCCGTTTAGCTGACGGCATCATGCTTGCGACTGGCGAGGATGGCATCGGCGCGAGTAGCGAAGCCATCGATTTGACTGAACACGACGATCCTTGAATTGTCGGTCACAACCGGGAAGCGAGACACCAACATATGCTCCACCGCATCGTTCCCAAGATGCGCCGTCAGCACGCCTTCGCGGTTCCGCTCCTTTGCCAACGCCCGTTCATAAGCGAGCACCAGGTTACGATTGTAGCGTGCGAAACGCTTGGGTTCGGCCTCGATCCATGCAAGATCTGTCATGTTGTTCTTGCACTGGACGTTCCAAATCATACCGTCCCGAAGCGTCACAACGTCGAACTCGTGGCGGTTGATCCGGGTGATCTTTTGCACCGCGAACAATTGGCGTTCGAGCGCGTCGGCGACGGCTTTCTCGAAGATGAAGCCGGTGCGGATTTGATAGCGCTTGGACCGGTCGAGGCAGCGCGACCGCCAGTAATAGATGAAGCGACTGAGCAAGGTCACCGTCGCCCGGTAGGTCCCATCGACCAACACGAACGGAGCATAGCTGTCGAGATTGATGACATAATCCCTAGACGGCCGCACTAGCTCCGCACGTAACCGGGCGGAGAGTTTGAAAGCGTTAAACAGCTGTTCGAGCTCCTTCGGCTTGATCGCGACCCAGAAATCGCGCTCGACAAATTCGTGCGAAACCCGGCGGACAAAGGCGGCGGCGGAGCCGAACTCGGTCGCAGTCAGATCGAACTCGCCATAGGCCGCCTCAATCGCGATGATGTCGTTGCGCAGCTCGGCGGCGGAGAATAGTCGGTCCAATGGCTGCGGCTCGCGCGTCGCAAGTATCGCTAGTGCGGCCTCGGTGACCGGCATTTCGGTGATCCGGGCACGCTCGGGCTCCAGAAAGGAGGCGTCGAGCATCGCCAGTTCGCTATCCGGGGCAACGGGCAGCCCGAGCCGCCCGCGCGCCGCCTGGATCAGCAGTGCCTGTTGTGCGCCCACGATCTGGAGCGCCTGCATTTCAATCAGCGGCACGAAGATGTTGAGCGTATCGAGCGGATCGACGCGCTGTCGTCCTCGGCAGGCCGACGGAAGCGTGTGCAGCAAGGCAACGAAGTGTCGCCGCCGCGATTGGAAATACCCGATCATCGTGCCAACGCTCAGAAAGCCTTGGGTCATTTCGAAGAGCCCGTTCTCGGCAAACGCGGCGCCGATTGCCGCGCCCTGTATCATGAGATTCTGGAAGCGGTTCGCGAAGGTCTCGCTGAACTTCGAGACTAGCCGCGACCGAAGTGCCAGTAACGGGCGCGGATCCCGGAGGAGTGGTGGCAATGCGAGATTGTAGAGCCTCACTTCTAACTCGTCGTCGTCCCAATCGGCCATCGGAAGATTGATGCAGTCCTCGATCGCACGTAGCGTATCAAACCAGGCGAGCGTCGCTGTGACTGGATCGTACAGCGCCAGTGCGTTGGCGATGTTGGCAGTGTTCGTATTAATGACACATTGGGGATCAATGGTGGCAGCCGGGTCCGTCACGGCTGGGACTCGTCCTGCGTCGCCGCAAGGTCGTCAGCGACAATGCCGGCATCGGGCTTGCGCATTGCGCCGATCCACTGCTGGACCTGCGCGCGGTTGGCGCTTGTGATAGGATAGGCGCGCGCAGTGATGTCGCTGGCCGCGCCGGGGCTGATGTCGCTGGTCGTGACGACCAGTCCGGCGCCGGCGCCCTCGGCAAGCACGTCGGCATAGAGCGCCTTCACGACGACGCGCTCAATTTTGCGCGTCTGGCGTTTGCATTGGACGATCACTGCTGGCGGTGCGCCTGGAGCCGCGCCGGGCCGCCAAAGACGCACGTCGATGCTGCCGTCATTGCGGCCGGGTCCGAGCTGGACATCATAGCCTTCGCGGTGAAACCATTCCGCGGTTAGGCCCTCGAACTGGCGCCAGTGGATGACTTTCAGGCGCTCGGGGTGGCTGCCTAGATAATTCACGAAGCGCTGGTCGAACCACTGATCGCTCACTGCGGGAAGTTGCTCGCTTTCGAAGAGTGCCGTCAGCTTGATCAGATCGTCGAGCGGAACGTCCCGCGTGAAGAACGGCGAATAGGCCAGATCGAATGCCATCGCCTCCAGCAGCGCTTCCATCGCGCCGGCCTTGCCGAGGTCCGCCCAACGATCTCTTGAAAGATCGCCGCTTGCTCTTCATCACCGCGAACCCGCAGCTGCAGATAGTGATTGGCGACCGCTTCGAGTGTCAGCAGTTCGTCTAGCGTGTATAGGCTTCGCCAGAATGGAAGCAGCTCAGTGAACCGCATGCCAAGGGACGGCATTCCCGGCTTCGAGATAGTTCCAAGCGCGAACAGCAGGTCGCCCACCGTGTTCGCATAATCGTCCGCCGAAACCCGCATAGCGACGTCTCGGGTCAAGCCATCGCGCAACGGGCTATCGGCGGACAGATGCGCCAGCAAGTCGGCCTCGTTC
The DNA here is from genome assembly GCA_039804665.1 of Pseudomonadota bacterium. GTDB lineage: Bacteria > Pseudomonadota > Alphaproteobacteria > Sphingomonadales > Sphingomonadaceae > Novosphingobium. Next base: position 7,669 of record JBDLVU010000086.1, read on the forward strand.
AGCGCGAAGCCCGAACGCACGCCGGCGTCCTCGCTGAGGGACGTGCGGAACGCAAATGAGGGCATGAGAATATGGCCCAACGGCTATCCTTCACAATTTCGGCTGTTCGGAATGATTCTTCATCCCACTGAAAAACATTTCTCAAGCAAGATCAGGTCAGTACTTCGAGGCCGCGTATTGACGCCTTCGGGAAGAGGTTCTTCGCAGCGCTCGCCGCCGCCACATCGGGAACGAAAAGCACGACCGCCAAATCCTTCACCGCGCGTGAGCAGCAAACATAGAAGAGACGCCGCGTACGATCGAGCACCGTCTCATCGCCTGCGTCAATCTTCGCCTGGTCCTTGTCCGACAGCGGCGAGTAACCGAAGTATTTGCCGTAAGAATATTGGTGGAACGCCGCCTCTTCATCGTCAACCACGACCAGAACGCGCTCAAACTGTGCCCCCTTCACACCGTGATGGGTCGCGAAAGGCGATTCCTCCGTGAAATAGCGGCGGTAGGCCCATAGCTCTTTCATCTGGCAATCGAGGAAAGCCTGCACATTGGAAAACCCGCTGCTACCGTCATCGACCGGCTCGTCGAGCAAATGTGGCCCAAAACGGTCGTCAAGGCGCAGCAATTCGGTGTCGCGGACATGCCGCATCAGCTGTCGCACCGTGGCCTGTGACTCATCCGCGAGCATTGCGACCAAAGCGTCGAGCGCCTGTTGAAGACCGGTTAGGATCGGAGCCACCGGTATTCCGCGCAAACGTTCCGTTTCGAGCTTGGGACTTTCGCTGCGCAGGATCGACATGGCCGTGAATCGGTCACCGTCACGGGCGGCCATGACCAATGGTAGAATATGCTGCGCGACCGGTCGCAGCGGCCAGGCAGAGCCGTCGGCAATCCCTTCGCTGAGGCTCATCGGAGCGCGATCGTTGAGCGCGGAATAGAGGTTTGGAAATCCAAGCCGCGTTGCCGCCATACGATGCACCAGCACCAGCAGCCGAACATCGCTTTCGGGTACGTCGCTCAGCCAGAGCGCGTCGTCGGTCTCTCCGGCGAGCCAGTTACGAACAGCAGAAAGACGAGCACTGCGCTGATCGTCGGCCGGCAGCACAAAGAGATTTGCGGTGCCGGCCACGGGCTGCTCGACATCGCCGACCTTGATCCGGCGGCCACGAGTCTGAACTAGGCCGTCGCCGGCTGCCCGGATGGCATTGACCACGCCGAGGACGGAGGTGGGGCAGCGAAAATTCTCTGGCTTGTTGATCTCGGCCCAGCCAGCGCCGAGCGGAACGGTTCCGATGCCACTCATGTAGATCTTCTGCATCGGGTCGCCGAAGAAGCCGACGCATAGGCGAGGCTGCTCGGCCGCGATCGCGCGCAGCGCTTCGATCACTTCGGGGTTGGTGTCCTGGCTTTCGTCAACGAAAATAAACGGAAAGCGGCTGGCGACGACCTGGCGAAGCAGAGGATGTGCACCTACGCAATAGGGTGTTAGCTTCAACACATCGTCATGGCCGAGGATACCTTCAGCATAGCTGCTGCCGGTGCCATAAATGAACTTCTCGACGGCACCGATCGCGGCAAGCTGGGCTTCGAGCTCGGCGATCTCGATCTCCAGCCGAGCCTTCGTTCGCGCTTGCGTGCGTGGCCTGTTGTAATGTTCGCGGCGTTCGGCGATCTTTTCCTCGATGCGGATGCCGACCCAAGTGGCGATATCGCTCTGGAAAGGCCGGATCACCGACCACAGGAAGCTGTGGATCGTGGAGATGTGGAAAAGTGGCGAGACGCCAACATCTTCGGAGATCTCGCCAACCGCGACCTCGGTATAGGTGATGCAAGCAATCTGCTGCCCCGCGCGACGCAGCGCCGGACCTCGGGTCCGGGCTAGGTGATCGAGCGCCTTGATCAGGGAAGTTGTCTTACCCGAGCCGGCACCCGCAACCATCACGAACGAACGCGGGACTTTGCGATCTAGGCAAGCGCGGACCTCGATGTCCGCCGGCCTGTCGGGGCTGCCGATGCGGCTGGTCACGCGGCGACCCCGCCATCCGGCCTTGGCGCAGCAAGGGTGTCGGCCCCGGCACCCGTTACCTCCTCCGCCTCGCCGTCATGCTCGGGCTCGGATTCTGGCGGTGCAATTTCGGCTTCGAGCCAGCGAAGGCCGTCAGCGATATATTCCGGCACAACCCAGGAATCGGGGTCTTCGGCGAGCAGCGCGAGGGCAAAGTCAGTCTTGCTGAAGCTCTTTGCCTGTACGCGCTTGTGAATGCGGCCGGCCAGCTCGCCGAGATCCTTCTCGTCATTCTTGGCGATGCGGAGCTGGAGCGGCTTTCGATCCTTGTGCTGGCACCAGTCGAGATTCTCGAGCGCGAACGCTTCCTCGAGCGTGCGGCCTGCCAACGAGAGCGTGTCGCCGCCCCAGGTCACATCGGTCCGGCATTGATAGGCAACGCGAACAAGGGCGTCGTTGTCGTTGGCACGCACTTGGGTCTTGTCGTCAGCGGTTGCCTCCCACAGCGCCGCGACGGTGCCGCATTTCGGGAGCCATTGCAGAAGCGTCTGATTGGAGGTCGCCGCTCCCGGATGGCCGGCGATGCAGGCCTTGCCCGGCTTTTCAGCCGGCAGCTGACCCGCCGCTTCCCCGTCTTCGTCCTCATCTTCATCCACGCCAGCCTCCCCAGCCCCCTGCACAGCGCCGTCTCCTGCGGCTGCAACACCTTGGGCACCTGCCTCCGGCTGAATCGGCTGGCCGAAAACACTGTCGAGATCGGTGATGATGAGCGTGGTGAGGCCGAGGAATTCGATCAACGCCTTAAAGCGATAGCCGAATGCGCCCCCGATCTCGAGGATCGTCAGATAAGTCGACTGAAGCCGCGGCGCGGCGGTCTCAATCATCTGCGGAAGGAGCAGTCGCTCGACATTGCCTTCGACCAGCACGGCGGCGTCGGCGAAGAAAAGATCGCAATGCGCCAGCTTGAGGTAGCGCTCGAGAAACGTACGAACCTCGGGATCGGTACTGTCATAGAATACCGAGAGATTGAGGACGTCCGATGTCGAGGTCGCTTCCGCCCGGCTACGCCGAAAATATCGGATCGGCCGGAAGCCACGCTCGTAGAGAATATGAGTGGAATGCGTGGTGACGACGACTTGGCTGGTATAGGCGGTGCGATCGGCGCCCTTGAGCGAAAGGATGTCCATGACCTTGCGGATGAAGGCCTGCTGCAACTGGGCGTGGAGGTGCGCCTCCGGCTCCTCGATGAAGATCAGATGGACCGGCGGTCGGTTCTCCTCGATAGCCAACCACTGGGCATGGAGGTCGAGAAGCTCGACCACCATGAAGATAAGGTTTTTGAAACCCAGCCCATTGTAACGATCGGGCAGCGTCGGTGGATCAGGTGCGTCGTCATCGGGACCGAGCGCATAGTGAACCAGAGCGCCATCGCGGCTGCTCATGATCTGTACCGGATCGAGCGCTGATCGTATCATCATCCGCGGGTTCGACAGCCCAGGATAACCGAGCTTGGCGAGGCTCCTGAGAGTCGGCTCGAAAACGCGCTCGAGATGCTCGTTGAGCGAAACCTCGGACGCTGCGAGCGCCCGGAGGGCGTCGAGATCCTCGCCCTTCTGCTCGAGATTGCGGCTGTAGAAGCGACTGAGCACGCGCGACAGGTCCTCCGCGCGGGCACCTCCGGGGCTATCCGATAAATGCCTCTGAGCATTGAGGAAATCGATCCGGAGAATACCATTCAGAATTTCGCGCCCGCTGCGATCGCGCCCGGCGAGCAATGCTGGGACATAGCCGGCTTCGGCGACCATATTGGCGTCGAACTTCGCCGGATCGAGCACGAAGTAACGTAGCTCATATTC
>JBDLVU010000087.1:0-11316 GCA_039804665.1 Pseudomonadota bacterium
CTGACGGCGTGATGCGGATGCCGCCCGAATGGCATCCGCAGGACTGGCTCTGGATCGGCTTTCCCCACATCGCCGATGAATGGGCGGGCGTGATCGGGCCGGCGCAGGAACAGATCGCCGCGTTCGCCAGCGCGGTTGCCGATTCGGGCCAGCAGGTGCGGCTGATCGTGCGCGATGCGGGCAATGCCATGCGCGCGCAATCGCTGGTGTCGCCCGCCGTCACGCTTGAACAGCGCGTTTATGGCGATGTGTGGCTGCGCGATACCGGGCCGCTGGTGGTCAGCGGGCCAGATGGCCGCCGGGCGCGGCTGTTCGGCTTCAACGGCTGGGGCGGCAAGTACCTGATGCCCGGCGATCAGGAAATCGGCGCGGACCTTGCCGCCAGTGCCGGCTTGCAGGCGGACCGGGCCGACTGGATTCTGGAAGGCGGCGCGCTCGATACCGATGGCACCGGCCTTGTTGCCACAACCGAACAGTGCCTGCTCAACCCCAACCGCAATCCGCATCTGGACCGCGCCGGGCTGGAAATGCGCCTCAACCGCGATCTCGGCTTCGATCGCGTGTTGTGGCTGGGCGATGGCCTGATCAACGATCATACCGACGGCCACGTCGATAACCTTGCCCGCTTCGTCGGCCCCAACCGGCTCGCCTTGCCGCGCGCCACCGGGCCCGGCGATCCCAACGCCGCCATTTATGCCGATGCTGCCGCCCGCGCGCGCGATTTCGGGGTGGACGTGGTGGACGTGCCTTCGCCCGGCCTCGTCGAATGGGGCGGCATGGTGCAGCCGGCCAGCTACATGAACTTCGTCATCACCACCAATCTCGTGGTCGTGCCGATCTTCGGCACGGTGCACGATGAAGACGGCGTGGCCGCGATTGCGGAGCTGTTCCCCGACCGCGCCACCGTGGGCCTGATGGCCGATGCGGTGCTGGCGGGCGGCGGCGGGTTCCACTGCTCCAGCCAGCAGATGCCGGCGGGGTAAGGCTCTATTCGGCGGCGCTCTCCGGCGCTTCAAGCCAGCGCGCGCGGATGGTGTCGCTGCTGTCGCGGGTGCCGTCGTGGCTCCAGCCGGGCGGGCGCAGCAAGTAGCTGATCTTGTGGCGGAAAGGCGCGGTGGCGAAGTCTTTCAGCATCGCCGCCCATTCGTGGAATGCGCTGTGCAGCAGCGCGAATGTGCCCAGCTGGCGCACGATGCCATAGCGGATGCGCTGGTCGTCCACCTCGGGCTGGAAGGTGCCGAACAGGCGGTCCCACACGATCAGCACGCCGGCATAGTTGCGATCCAGATACAGCGGGTTCGTCGCATGATGCACGCGGTGGTGCGATGGCGTGTTCAGCACCGCCTCCAGCCAGCGCGGCAGGCGTCGCACCGCCTCGGTGTGGATCCAGAACTGGTAGACCAGGTTGATCCCGCCGACCGTGATCAGCATCGCCGGCGGAAAGCCCACGAACGCGGGCCAGATGCGGAACGCGAACGACAGCGCGGGGAAACCGGTCCACGTCTGCCGCAGCGCGGTGGACAGGTTGTAGTGCTGGCTGGAATGGTGGTTCACATGGCTCGCCCAGAACCACCGCACGCGGTGCGCGCTGCGGTGGAACCAGTAGTAGTTGAGGTCGTCGAGCACGAAGCAGGCGATCCAGCTCCACCAGACCACCGGAACGGTGCCCACGCGATGCGCGTAAAGCCATGATGCGGCGGCATAAATCAGGCCCGCCGCCGCCGCGCCGATCACCGTGCTGCCCAGCCCCAGCGCAAGGCTGGTCCAGGTGTCGGCCGGCTCGTACGCTTCTGGCTTGCGCTTTGCCGCCCACAGCATTTCCAGCACGATGGCCAGAATGAAGAACGGGATGGCATAGACCACCACGTCGAACGGTTGCAGGCCCGATGCAGGCTTCATGCGGTGGCTCCCAAACGGCGCAGGCTCGCGGCCCAGGCCTGTGCCTCCGGCCCCAGATCGAGCGTGATCGCGCCAAAGCGGCGGTCCGGCGTGGAAATCGTCAGGAAATGGCGGTCCAGCCGGATTCCTTCATAGCTGGTCAGCTCCCGCGCGACAAAATGCGCGCCGTGCCGCCGGATCAGCAACACGCGCCCCTGCGCATTGCGCGCCAGCGCGCCGATCCGCGCGCGGTCGAGCGCGATGTCGGTGGCGCCGAAGCCGCACACGGCGTCGTCGGCCAATGCGCGGGCCGTGTCCTCATCGGGGATGCGCACGTCGCCGCCAAGGCCCAGCCCCCGGGCGATGGCGACGAGCGCGACGATGGCGATCAGCGACAGCACGCCTTGCGCGATCAGCGGCGCGGCGGGATGCGCAAACAGCGCGGCGAGCGCCGTTTTAGCCTGTTCCATGCCCCTCTTTGCCCCCTGCCTGACCCGGCCAGGTCGCCCTAGACCCGGCTAGACCCCCCTTAGGTCGATCTCAACTTGCGCCGTTTGCGGCCAGGATGTCCACCTGCGCGCGAATCGGGGCGATGTCATAGCCGGCCGCTGCCGCCTTGGCCGCGATCTCGTCGGGCGAAACCCCCGCCTTGGCCATCGTCAGTGCCCACAGCAGCGTGGAACGGGTGCCCGACCGGCAATAGGCCAGCACCGGGGCGTCGCCCGCTTCGTCCAGCGCGGTGCCCAGCGCTTCGACCTGCGCCAGCGAGAAGCCGGCGTGGGTAACGGGAATCGCGACATAGGCGATGCCCGCTTCGCGCGCGGCGGCCTCGATTTCGGCACCGGGGGTCTGGTCGTCCGATTCGCCTTCGGGGCGGTTGTTCACGATCAGGCCGACGCCCAGCGCCTTGGCATAGGCGACCTCGGCCACGGTGATCTGCGGACTGGCGAAGGTCTTTTCATCGATCTTGCGGAACATGGGCACTTATTCTCCGTGCGCGCGGCGATTGGCCTCGCGGCGATTGCGGCCGACGATGTTGAGCCCTTCGACGAACACCGAAAAGCCCATCGCGGCGTAGATGTAGCCCTTGGGAATGTGAAGCCCGAAGCCGTCGGCAAGCAGGACGAGGCCGATCATCACGAGGAACGAGAGCGCCAGCATGACAAGGCCGGGGTTCTTTTCGATGAACTTCGCCAGCGGATCGGCGGCGACCATCATCAGCGAAACGGTGGTGATCACGGCCGCGAACATGATCGGCACTTCGTCGGTCATGCCCACGGCGGTGAGAATCGAATCGATCGAGAACACGAGGTCGAGCGCGATGATCTGCGCGATGGTGGCGCCGAAATTGGCCGCCACGGCCTTGCCCGTCGAAGGTGCGCCCTTGTGATCGAGCAGGGTGCCGCTGGGTTCGGGGTCGATGGTATGGTGGATTTCCTTGGTCGCCTTCCACAGCAGGAACAGCCCGCCCGCGATCAGGATCAGGTCGCGCCCCGAAAGCGCGGTTTCGAACGTCGGTTCGCCATGCGCGCCCGGCGCGCCGGCGATGCCGAGGTCGATCAGCGGCGCCTGAAGCGTGACGATCCAGCCGATCAGGCTGAGCAGGCCGAGCCGCAGGATCAGCGCCAGCGCAAGGCCGATGCGCCGCGCGCGCTGCTGCTGGTGGGCCGGCAACTTGTTGGAAAGAATGGCGATGAACACCAGGTTATCGATGCCCAGCACGATTTCGAGCACGACAAGCGTGGCGAAGGCGGCCCAGGCCGAAGGGTCGGAAAGCAGAGCGAGATGGTCCATGCGTCCTATCTGCCCAAAGCGGTGCCGGCGGGCAACCGAAGAACTGGCGAAGAACCCGCGACGAAGGTTCCGATTGCTGCCAATTCGTCACATGGGCGGCGCTATTTGCGGCAACAAGGCCCGCAACCGTCGATTCCGTTCGCACTGGGCGATTTTGTTGATATAGTCCATCCTGCAATGGAGAGGGCCGGGATTGTTCCGGCGCGTATTCCCTTGTCGTGCCGCCGGCTTCCGCGTCCGGCCTGCGGCGCCCGGGAAAGCAGGGGCGGAACGAAGGTCTATTGGTTTTTATGGGTTTTGACAGAGGGCGGCGGGGTCGCGGACGCGACAAGCGCGACGGATTCGGCGAAGAAAGCTTCGATCCCTACGGCGGCGGTAGCGGCGGCGGCGGTGGATTCGGCGGCGGTTACGACCGTGGCGGATTCGGCGGTGGCGGCGGTGGCCGTGGCGGCTTTGGTGGCGGTGATCGCGGCGGCTTCGGCGGCGGCGACCGCGGCGGCTTTGGCGGTGGCGACCGTGGCGGCTTCGGCGGCCCGCGTGGCGGCGGCGGTGGTGGCTTCGGCGGCCCGCGCGGCGGCGGCGGTGGTGGCGGCGGCATGCCGGCCCAGGTCGTTGGCACCGGCAAGGGTGTCGTCAAGTTCTTCAACGGCCAGAAGGGCTTCGGCTTCATCCAGCGTGAAGACGGTGGCGAAGACGTGTTCGTGCACATCAGTGCCGTCGAACGCGCCGGCCTTGAAGGCCTGGCCGAAGGGCAGCAGCTCGAATTCAACCTGGTCGATCGTGGTGGCAAGATTTCCGCCGCGGACCTTCAGGTGGTTGGCGACGTGATTGCCGTGGCGGCCAAGCCCGCTGCGCCGCAGCGCCAGCTGACTGGCGAGAAGGCGACCGGCACGGTCAAGTTCTTCAACGCCATGAAGGGCTTCGGCTTCATTACCCGTGACGACGGCCAGCCCGACGCGTTCGTGCACATCAGTGCCGTGGAACGTTCGGGCCTGCGCGAGCTGAACGAAGGCGACAAGCTGGAGTTCGACCTCGAGGTCGATCGACGAGGCAAGCACTCGGCGGTCAACCTGGTGCCGGTTCAGGGTTGATCCCGATTGCAACGCTTCCGGTGATTTGACCGGCGGCCTGCAACCACATACGCGCACAGATGGCGGTCCTTTTGGGGCCGCCATTTGTCGTTTGCGATTCCCCCTTTTCCTTCCGGACCATGAGACATCCGGAACCTCGTGAATGAACAGGAGAGCTTTATGTCGATCACCCCGTTGATGCCCGTGTACCCCCGGTGCGGCGTGCGTCCGGTGCGCGGCGAACATTGCCACCTGATTTCCGAGGACGGCACGCGTTATCTGGACTTCGCCAGCGGCATCGCGGTGAACCTGCTTGGCCATTCGAACGAACACCTGATCGGCGCAATCCAGCGGCAGGCGGCGACGCTGATGCACGTGTCCAACCTGTATGGCAGCCCGCAGGGCGAGCATCTGGCGCAGCGGCTGGTGGACCTGACCTTTGCCGACACGGTGTTCTTCACCAATTCGGGCGCCGAGGCGGTGGAGTGCGCGATCAAGACGGCGCGCGCCTATCACAGCCACGTCGGCAACGACGAGAAGTATGAGCTGATCACGTTCAAGAACGCGTTCCACGGGCGCACGATGGCGACGATCAGCGCATCGAATCAGGAGAAGATGCACAAGGGCTTCATGCCCCTGCTGCCCGGGTTCAAATATGTCGACTTCGACGATCTGGAAGGTGCGAAGGCGGCGATCGGCCCGAACACTGCCGGCTTCCTTGTCGAGCCGATCCAGGGCGAGGGCGGCATCCGCGATGCGTCCCCCGAATTCCTGCAAGGCCTGCGCGATCTGGCCGACAGCCACGACCTGATGCTGATCTTCGACGAAGTGCAGTGCGGCGTGGCGCGCACCGGCGCGATGTATGCCTATGAACTGTATGGCATCGCGCCCGACATCATGGCTAGCGCAAAGGGCATCGGTGGCGGTTTTCCGCTGGGCGCGTGCCTTGCCACCGAAAAGGCCGCGCGCGGCATGGTGGTGGGCACGCACGGCAGCACGTATGGCGGCAACCCGCTGGCCATGGCCGCGGCCGAGGCGGTGCTGGACGTGGTGGCGAACCCCGAATTCCTGGCGCAGGTGACCGCGATGGGCGAACGCCTGCGCGGCCGGCTGGAACAGTTCATCGGCAACTATCCCGACCTGTTCGAACTGGTGCGCGGACGCGGCCTGATGCTGGGCGTGAAGATGAAGGTCGAACCGCGCGCCTTCGTGGTGCACATGCGCGACAACCACCAGCTGCTGACCGTGGCGGCCGGTGACATGACCTTCCGTGTGCTGCCGCCGCTGGTGATCGACGACAGCCACATCGATGAATTCATGGCGAAGCTTTCGGCCGCGGCGGAAAGCTATAATCCCGAGGCGCCCGCAACATGAGCATTCGGCACTTCCTGAACCTTTCCGATGCGGGCGGCGATGCTGTGGCCGCGATGCTGGGCGATGCGATCGATCGCAAGGCGGCGCGCACCGGCCTGCCCAAGGGCGTGCCCGATGCGGATGCACCGCTGACCGGCCACGTGCTGGCGATGGTGTTCGAAAAGAACTCCACGCGCACCCGCGTTTCGTTCGACATCGCCATGCGCCAGCTGGGCGGCAGCGCGGTGATCCTCGATTCGGGCACGACGCAGCTGGGGCGCGGCGAAACGATCGCCGACACCGCGCGCGTGCTGAGCCGCATGGCCGACGTGATCATGCTGCGCACCGACGACCACGCCAAGATCGAGGAACTGGCGCGCTATGCCACGGTGCCGGTGATCAACGGGCTGACCGACCTTTCGCATCCCTGCCAGATCATGGCCGATCTCCAGACGATCCTGGAGCACGGCAAGGCGCTGCCGGGGCTGGAAGTGGCGTGGCTGGGCGATGGCAACAACGTGCTGAACTCGATTGTCGAGGCGGCCGGCCTGATGAAGTTCAACGTCCGCATCGGCGTGCCCGAAGGGTATGAAAGCGACGCCGGCTTTATCGCCTGCGCCGAAGCGGCGGGCGCGGGGATCAGCCTGCACCGCGATGCCGCCAGCGCCGTTGCCGGGGCCGACGTGGTCGTGACCGACACGTGGATTTCGATGGGGCAGGCCCATGCCGAGGCCAAGCTGGCCGCGATGGAGCCGTATCAGGTGAACGAGGCGCTGCTGGCCGGGGCGAAGCCGGATGCGCTGTTCCTGCATTGCCTGCCCGCGCATCGCGGCGAGGAAGTGACCGACGCGGTCATCGACGGGCCGCAGTCCGTGGTGTGGGACGAGGCCGAAAACCGCATTCACGCGCAGAAGGCCGTGATCCGCTGGGCATTCGGCCAGATCTGAGAAGCAAGGCATGGCAGACGAAGGCTACACCGGGGAAACCCTGTTCGACCGCACGTTGTTCTTCACCGTGCCCGACAAGGATGCGCGCGGGCGCGTGGTGCGGCTGGGGCCGGTGCTGGAGCGGGTGCTTTCGGCGCACGCCTACCCCGCGCCGGTCCGCAACCTGCTGGCCGAGGCGCTCGTGCTGGCTGCGTTGCTCGGCTCGCTGCTCAAGGACGAGCAGGGGCAGCTGACCATGCAGGCGCAGACGCAGGACGGCGTGATCGACCTGCTGGTGGTCGATTATCGCGGGGGCGAACTGCGCGGTTATGTACGGCACGACCGCGCGCGGCTGGACGAGCTGGGCCCGGCGCCGACGCTGCATTCGCTGTTCGGCGACGGATATCTGGCGATCACCTTTGACCTGGCCACCACCGGGCAGCGATACCAGGGCATCGTGCCGCTGGAGGGGGAAACGCTGGCGCAGGCGTGCGAAAGCTATTTCTTCCAGTCGGAACAGGTGCCCACGCTGATCCGCGTGGCGGTGAAGGCGGACGCGCAGACTTGCGTGGCCGGGGGCATGCTGATCCAGCACCTGCCCGAAGGCGAGGAAGGCCGCGAGCGGTTGCACGCGCGGCTGGATCATCCGCACTGGGAGCACATGGCGATCATGGGCGGCGCGGTCAGCCGCGACGAGCTGGTGGATTCGGCGCTGGATCTGGAAACGCTGGTTTGGCGCCTGTTCCATGAAGAACCCGAAGTGCGCGTAGAACAGGGGCCGGAACTTGTACGCGGATGCCGCTGTACGGAGGAACACTACCGCGACCTGCTTTCGCGCTTTTCGCCGCAGGACCGTGAAGAAATGAAGAACGAACAAGGGCTTGTCGTGGTCGACTGTGCATTTTGTTCGCGCGACTTCGTACTGGACCTCGACTGACTGTTCCGTTTCGGTCCATCGCGTAAAAACACCGGCTTATCGTGCACCTGATTTCGCTGTATAACCGTCCCGACGGTGCGGACGCGCCGCGCGGGGGAAAGGGCGGAAGCAGGTCGAAATGGCGCAAAACGGTTATGTGCGGAAGGCGGCCTTTGCGCTGATTGCCGGGGCTTGCGCCTTGCCGGCCATCACGGCGGGGGCGCAGCGGGCAGCGCCGGCGCTGCTCGATCGGATCGAGCCCGGCCAATGGGAACTGCGCGATCGTGACAACGACGAGATGCGCACGCGGCTGTGCGTGGCGAGCGGCTGGCAGATGGTGCAGATCCGCCACCAGCGCGAACAGTGCCGCAGTTTTGTTGTGCAGGAAAGCCCCGGCGCGGTGACGGTGCATTACACCTGTCCCGGTAACGGGTATGGGCGCACCGAAATCCGGCTGGAGAATCCGCGGCTGGCGCAAGTGGAGACGCAGGGCATCGCCGGGGGATTGCCGTTCCTGTTCGCGGCCGAGGCGCGGCGGATCGGCGATTGCCCGCGCTAGCGCAAGGCATTGCCTGCCGGGCAGGATCGGGCTAGCCCGGGGCATGCTTGAAAAGGATGGTGTTTCGCCGGCTCCGCTTGCGGTCGTGCTGCTCTCGGGCGGGCTGGATTCGATGGTCTGCGCAGGCCTTGCCATGGAACGCGGCTTTCGCGTGCTGGCGCTGACGATCGACTACAACCAGCGTCATCGGGTGGAGCTGGACGCCGCGCGTACCATCGCGGCGCGGATCGGGGTGGAGCGCCACGTGATCCTGCCGCTGGACTTGCGCCAGTTCGGTGGATCGGCGCTGACCGATGACATCGCCGTGCCCAAGCATGGCGTGGACGACAGCATCCCGGTGACCTACGTGCCCGCGCGCAATCTGGTGTTCCTGTCGCTGGCGCTGGCATGGGCGGAAGCGGCAGGATCGAAAGACCTGTTCATCGGCGTCAACGCGCTCGATTATTCGGGCTATCCCGATTGCCGACCCGAATTCGTCGCCGGGTTTGAAAGCCTGGCGCGCATCGCCACCAAGTTTGGCAGCGAAGGCGGATCGGTGACGGTTCACGCGCCGCTGCAGCATCTCAGGAAATCCGAAATCGCCCGTGAAGCGGTCAGGTTGGGGTTCGACACGGCGGAAAGCTGGTCGTGCTACGATCCGCTGCCCGACGGCCGGGCCTGCGGCCAATGCGACAGCTGCCGTTTGCGGCGCGCCGGTTTCGAAGAAGCGGGGATCGAGGATGCAACAGCCTATGGCGGGGGAACCTGAGGCGACGCCGGACGAGAGAGGGGCAACGCCATACAGCTGGTATGTGCTGGGCGTTCTGGTCCTTGTCTACATGCTCAACTTCATCGATCGGCAGCTGCTGACGATTCTGGCGGCCGATATCAAGCGCGACCGGGGCATATCGGACGCGGACTTCGGCTTCCTTTATGGCACCGCGTTCGGGGTGTTCTATGCCCTGTTCGGCATCCCGCTGGGCAAGCTGGCGGACCGATGGGTGCGCACGCGGTTGCTGGCGATCGGATTGGCGGTGTGGTCCGCCATGACGGTGTTTTCGGGACTGGCGCAGAATTTCGGCCAGTTGGGCGCGGCGCGGATCGGCGTGGGCGTGGGTGAGGCGACGGCGGGGCCGTGCGGCTATTCGCTGCTGGCGGACTATTTCCCCGCGCGGCGGCGGGCGACGGCGGTGGCGATCTTTTCGGCGGGGATCTATCTGGGCGGTGGTTTGTCGCTGTTTCTCGGAACCGCGACCGCGCAGTGGTGGAATGCCGCCTTTCCGGCAGGCGCGCGGCCGCTTGGTCTGGCCGGGTGGCAGGCGGCATTTCTCGCTGTCGGCGTACCGGGGTTGTTGCTGGCGCTGTGGGTGCGCAGATTGCGCGAGCCGGCGCGTGAGAGCGTTGCGGCTCCGGGCAAGGGCGGCTGGGGCACATTCCTGCGTGATTGCGAGGCGATCGTGCCGCCTTTCACGTTGGTGGCGGCAGCCCGGCGTGGAACCGTTGGTCTGGTCGCGAACATCGCCGTGCTGGCAGGCGTGGCAGCGACGGCCGGAGGCCTGACTGTTACGCTGGGGGATGCCGCGCAGTGGATTGCGCTTGGCACCGGCGTCTATGCGGTCGCATCGTGGGCGATGAACCTGCGCCATGACGATCCCGAGGCGTTCCGCATCATCTGGCGGACGCCCTCGGTTCTGGGGGTCAACCTTGGTTATGGCCTGCTGTGCGCAGTGACCTATTCCAGCTCTGCGTTCGGGCCGCTGTACGCGATGGAGACGCTGGGCGCACCGGCCCGGAGCGTGGCGCTGTTCGTTGGCGGCGGAGCTGCTGCGGGCGGTGCGCTGGGCGTGGTGGCCGGCGGCATGCTGGGCGACCGCGTGGCCCGGCACGGCCGGCATTCGCGGCGGATTCTCGTGATTATCGCAGCGGTGCTGTTGTCGCTGATCCCGATGGCGGTCCTGCTCACGACCGGATCGGTCGATGTGCTGTACATCTGCGTCTTCCCGATGTGGTTCGTCCTGAGCATGGCGCTGGGCAGTGCATCGGGCACGATCGTGAACATCGTTCCGGCGCGCGTACGCGGCACGGCCACCGCTGCGTTCCTGCTATTCGCAACGATGGTCGGGCTGGCGCTTGGGCCCTATGCAGCCGGCCGCCTTTCACGCGAGCTAGGCAGCCTCAGGCTGGGGCTGGCGCTGGTGCTGGTGGTCGTGCCGCCGGCGCTGATCGCGCTGGCGGCAGCGTGGCGGCACCTTGCGCGTCAGGAGCGCTGAGTTACTTGTGAAACGCGCCGCAGGCGACGCGGGCGCCGCTGTTGCCACTGGGATCGGTCTTGTAATCGTCTGGCCCTGCGTGGATGACGATGGCTGTGCCATCGGCATCGAACAGCGCGGGTTCGATCGTGGACCAGTCGCCCGGCAACATGACCGTGGCCGCACCAGCCCCGTCGCGCGCGATCATCAGGTTCGGCAGGTCGCCAAGGTGGGCGCCGGCCGGGTTCAGGCTGCCGTGTTGGTGCATCGCGGGGTTGAGATGGCCGCCCGCGGCCGTGAAGCCCGAGCCTGAGCAATTGCCCTGCGCATGAAGATGCATGCCGTGCGCGCCGGGTGTCAGGCCGCGTGCCTGAACGGTCAATGTCACCATGTTGGCGTGGGTTGTGATCGTAGCCTGCCCCGCAGGATTGCCCGCTGCGGTCACGATCTCCGCCCGGGCGAGACTTTTCACTTCGGGGGACACGGTGGCGCAACCGCTGAGGGCAAGGAGCGCGAACGGCATGGCCGGATACATTTTGCGTGACACGAAAGTCTCCCCAGTTGGATCCCGTGCACCATAACGAAAAAGGGG
>JBDLVU010000088.1:0-11210 GCA_039804665.1 Pseudomonadota bacterium
GAAGCCGACGCGGTCAAAGCCCTTGTGGCCTTTCGACCCGAGGATGACGACCTGTTCGAGCGGATCGATGCATTTGGTGAATTCATCGATGCCGCCTTCGCCCCAGCCCTCGTCTCCGCGCTTTTCCTTGCGGGCGCGGTCCAGCGCTGCGCAGAACGGCTTGAGGATCGCGGCCTTGAGGGTCGGCTTCGAAGTGAACAGGTCGATCGCATCGCGCCGAGTGTTCGCAGCCTTGTCCCACAGCAGCCCTGCGGACCAGTGGTTCGGGTGCGCGCCGCCGCTGTAGTTGTAGACCAGCGCCGAAAGGCTGAGCCAGCCGGGCAGGTCGGTCACCACCTGCCAGTCGGTCGAGGCTTCGTAGGCGTGATAGGGGAAGCCGTTGTCCTTCGCATCCTTTTGGCCTTCCCTGGCATCGGCGACGAGCTGCGTCTTCGCCTTGTCCAGATCGGCGTCCAGCCACGCCTTCAATGCAGGGATCGCGGCGGCCTGCGCCGGATAGCTGTAGCCGAAGTCATAGAGATCGTTGGATTCGCTCACCTTGCGCGCGGCGGCCGTGGGGGCGGACGGTGCAGGCGGAGCCGGGGGCAGCGGTGTCGTAACGGGTGCGGCGGAAGGCGCATCGTGCGGCACCGGCGCAGGCTTTGAACAGGCAGCAAGGGCAAGCGTTAGCACAAGCGAACGGCGCATCGGGGCAATTTCCTCTCGCACTGGCCGCGCGCTTGCGGCAAGACTCGTGCAAGATGACCGACAGACATGCGCTGATCCAGCCCGATCGCGGCCAGAAGGCCACTTTGCTCCATCTGGTGGACAAGGCCACCGTTGCCGAATGGCTGAAAGGCCTGAACGCCGGGCAGCGCGCCAGCCTTGCCGCGCAGAAATTCGAGGGCGGGGGATACGAGACCGCCATCGTGCCCGATGGCGACGAATGGTTCGCCGTGGCCGGCGTGGCCAACGTGGATTCGCTGTCGAGCTGGTGCCTGGCGAAACTGGCCGAAGTGCTGCCCGGCGGCACCTACCGGCTGGCAAGGGGCAGCGCGGGCAAGGCCCTGCATGGCTGGGTGACGGCGCAGTATCGGTTCGACCGTTATCGCAAGGAAAGCGCGCAGCCCGGTCCGCGTGTGCTGCTGACGCAGGACGTCAAGGTGATCGATCCGGCGCTGGCCGAGGCGACGGCCGTGATGATGGTGCGCGATCTGGTCAACACCCCCGCAGAGGACATGGGCCCGGCGCAGCTTGAGGCCGAGGCGCGTGGTCTTGCCAAGCTGCATCATGCGACCCTCCATGTCGTGTCGGGCGATGCGCTGGAGCATGACTATCCCATGGTCCACGCAGTGGGCCGCGCGGCTTCGCGCCACCACGCGCCGCGCCTGATCGAACTGGAATGGGGCGATCCCAAGCATCCGCGCGTGGCCGTGGTGGGCAAGGGCGTGTGCTTCGATTCGGGCGGGCTGGACCTGAAGCCGTCATCGGGCATGGCCCTGATGAAAAAGGACATGGGCGGCGCCGCGCACGCGCTGGCGCTGGCAGGGCTGATCATGGGCAGCGGATTGAAGGTGCGGCTGCACCTGCTGGTGCCGGCGGTGGAAAACGCGGTTTCCGGCAACGCCATGCGGCCGGGTGATATCCTGCGCACCCGGCAGGGGATGAGCGTGGAAGTGACCAACACCGATGCGGAAGGGCGGCTGGTGCTGGGCGATGCGCTGACCCGGGCCAGCGAAGACAAGCCGGCGCTGGTGATCGACTTTGCCACGCTGACCGGTGCGGCGCGCGTGGCGCTGGGGCCTGACCTGCCGGCGATGTTCGCGCGGGCGGATGCCACGGCGGACGCTGTGCTGAAAGCCGGGACGGAGCGCGACGACCCGTGCTGGCGCCTGCCGTTGCACGAAGCCTATCGCGAATACCTGAAAAGCGACGTGGCCGACATCATGAACAGCCACGCCAACGGCTTTGCCGGGGCAAGCGTGGCGGGCCTGTTCCTCGACAAGTTCGTGGGCGAAGGCCTTGATTGGCTTCATTTCGATACCTTCGCGTGGCGCCCGGCGGCCAAGCCCGGCAGGCCCAAGGGGGGCGAGGCGCTGGGCCTGCGCGCGGCGTGGGGGCTGCTGCAGGCGCGATACGGGAACTAAGGATTGCTTGAACGTGGGGGCGGATACCAGTAAGCGCGCGGCTTTCATGCTTGGGGAACCCAACGATTTGACCGCGACGAGTGACCTTGATCTGATCGAGCAGCCGCTGGACGGCCGCGAACTGGCGCTGGCCGGCCCTTCGGTAAAGCTGGACCCGCTGCACCGCCCTGTGCGCGGCGATCTGGCGCATATCGCGCTCGCCGGAAAGGTCTTCGTGCCGCATTACGCCGTGCCGATGCCCCACGCTGTGGCGGCCGGCGGCGTGACGCTGCGCAAGGCGGGGCGCGCCGATGGCGAGGCGATCTGCGATCTTGCCGGCGGCGAGACCTTCAACGTGCTCGACATGGCGGGCGGCTGGGCCTGGGGCCAGCAGGATAACGACGGCTTTGTCGGTTATGTGCCGCTGACCGCGCTGGTGGCGGCGTGACCACTGCGGTCTTCATCGATGGCGCGGTGGGAACCACCGGGCTGGAGATTGCCGAACGGCTGGCGGGGCGCAGCGAATTTGCGCTGATCACGCTGGACGAGGCACGGCGCAAGGACGATGCCGCACGGGCCGAGGCAATCAACGACGCCGACGTGGTGATCCTGTGCCTGCCCGACGATGCCTCGCGCGCGGCGGTGGGCATGATCGCCAATGATCGCACCCGCGTGATCGATGCATCGACCGCGCACCGCGTGGCGCCGGGCTGGACGTATGGCTTTCCCGAAGTGGTCGGGCGCGAAACGGTGGCGCAGGCCAAGCGGATTTCGAACCCGGGCTGCTATTCCACCGGGTTTATCGCGCTGCTGGCGCCGCTGACGCACAACGGGCTGTTGCCGGCGGCGTGGCCCTATAGCTGCAATGCGGTGTCGGGCTATTCGGGCGGCGGCAAGGCTCTGATTGCGCGGTTCGAAGAGGATCGTGACATCGCGTGGCGCGGCTATGCGCTGCAACTGGGGCACAAGCATGTGCCCGAGATGCAGGCGCTGTGCGGTCTGTCCATCGCGCCGCTGTTCACGCCGGCGGTTATCCCGGCGCATCGCGGCATGGTGGTGGAAATCCCGTTGCCGCTGTCGATCATCCCCGGCACGCCCAGCGTGGAATTGCTGCGCGAGGCGCTGACCCGCTTTTACGCCGGATCGCCCATCGTCACCGTGGCGCAGGAAGCGCCCGCCGAGGGCGAGCTGCTGCTGCGCGCCTCGATGGAGCCGTGGGACGGCCTGACCCTGCACGTGCTGGGCAGCGCCGATGGCGAACAGGCCCGACTGGTCGCGGTGCTCGACAATCTGGGCAAGGGCGCGAGCGGTGCGGCTGTGCAGAGTCTGAACCTGATCTCCGGTCTGGACGAGACCGCCGGGCTGCGCTTGTAGTCGAGGCCGATAAAGCGGGACCCCGGCTCAAGGCCGGGGTGACGCATTTTGCAAATCGGTAGCATTTCGTCACCCCGGGGCTCGCCCCGGGGGCTGCTTTGGTCATTTTCCCAGATCGATCGCGGGCGCTTCGGCTTGTGGCAGCGTGCCTCCCATCGCCTTGGCCAGCGTCGGCGCGATGGCGCGCATGTCGATTTCGCCCAGATTACGTGCCCGGCCCACGCCCTTGCCCATGACGAGGAAGGTTGAGCGCATTTCGGGCGCGGCGGGGAAATAGCCGTGCATGCCCTTCACCGGAGACGGGAAGGTCAGCGGCGTGTCGGCCGCAACGAATGGCCCGGTGGCGGCGCCCAGCTTAAGGTTGACGTAGAAGCTCGCTTGCGGGTTCGCGCCCGCGCGGGCGATGCCATCGGCGTCGATCACGTCGGCGATGCGCGCGGCCGGGTCTGCCTTCAGCTTTGCCAGCAAGTCCGCCACGCGCGCTTTCAGCGCGGCGTCGTCGGGGCGGGCGAGCATGATCGCAGCCGATCCGCCCGAAGGCCAGGGCGTTGCTTCCCAGCTCTTGATCTTGCCCTTTTCGTCGAGCGTGATCAGCCCTGCATCGATGAACGGGCGATAGAAGTTGACGATGGTATCGGTGGCGGCAAACCCGTGGTCGCTGACGACGGCAATCGTCGCGTCGGGCTGCACCTTGTGTTCGGCGGCGACAAGCTGACCGATCAGCGCGTCGATGGCTTCAAGCGTGGCATGTGCCGGCACCGAGCCGGGACCCGAAGTGTGCTGTTCGTGGTCCAGCGAGGTCAGGTAAACGGTAATAAAGCCGGGCTTGTTGCGCGCGATCAGGTCGGCTGCAAACTTCGCGCGGTTCTGGTCGCCGGACAGCGCTTCGCCGATGCCGTCGGCGTAAGGTTCACCGCAATCGTGCTCCAGCATGTCGACAAGGCCGGGCGTGGCGAGCGCGCGGAACAGCTTGCGGTCGTCGGCATGGCCGGTGCGCCAGATCTGCGGCATGTTCCATGTCACGTTGCGCGCGCCGACGCTGACGGGCCAGTGCACGTTGGCGGTGGTCAGCCCGGCATCGTGCGCGGCGTCCCACAGGGTGCGCGCCTTTTCGTCCTCGGCATACCAGAACCAGCCGCCCTGGTTGATCTGCATCGGATCGAAGGTTGTGTTGTTGACGATGCCGTGGCGCGCGGGCGCTACGCCGGTCATCAGCGTGGTGTGGCTGGGATAGGTCACGGTCGGCAGGTTGCCGACGACGCCGGTGGCATGGGCGCCCTCGGCAACGAACCGGTTCAGGTTGGGCAGCTTCAGGCCGCGCTGCTCCGCCTCCAGCACGTCGCCGGGGCGAAGGCCGTCGATGGAGATCAGCAGGACCGGGTTGGCCTTTGCCGAAGCGGGGGCCCCGCCCGCCACGGCCGTGGCAAGCAGGGCTGCGGTGGCGAGCAGGGCCCGGCGCATCAGAAGCCGGCCTTCAGCGTGACGAAGACCTGCCGCGGAGCACCCGCGAGGAAGGTCTGGTTGTCACCCTTGTTGCCAAAGCCGTTCGAACCGATGGTCGAGATGTACTTCTTGTCGAACAGGTTGGTGGCGTTCAACTGCACTTCGACCGGCTGGCGCATGCCAAGGTTCAGGCGATAACCGATGGCGGCATCCACGATCGCGCGGCCCGGCACCGAACCCAGACCATCGCCCACGGCGTTGAGGTCGTTGGTGTAGGTGAAGTAGCGCTTCGACATGTAGCTCACCCCGATGTTCCCGAACACGGTATCGCTGTCATAGGCGATTTCACCGTGCGCGAGGTGCTTGGGGCTGTCGACCACGGTCTTGCCCTGGGTGGGGATGACGGTGGTGCTGGTTACGCCGTCGACGGTCGTGGTGATGACCACATTATCGCGATAGGTGTTGTTGTTGTAGCTGTACGACGCGAAGGCCGAGAGGCCGTTGCCGAACTTGTATTCGGCGCTGGCTTCGATGCCCTGCGCGCGCACGCCGCCCACGTTCTGCAACGCGTTGGCCGCGCCCACGATGCCGACCGAGGTCGGGATGGTCAGCAGGCGGTTCTTGAAGTCGACGTGGTAGCCGGCGAGCACGCCCTGGAACCCGCCCTGCGTAAAGCGCAGGCCGGCTTCATAGGTGTCGGACTTTTCGGGCTTGAGCGAGCCCTTGATCGCGTCGAACCCGACCTGGGTGGACGAGAACGGACCCGCCGTGGTGGCAGAGGCGAATGCGCGCGTGACCGAGGTGAAGCCGGCGAAGGCTTCGACGCCGCCCGCGAACTTGTAGTTCAGGCCGACATGCGGCTGGAACCAGTCCTTGGTCGAAAGATCGCCCACGGTGCGCCCGCCGGTGACGATGCCGCGCGCGTGGTTATCAACCTTGAAGCCCTTCCAGCCGAGGTTCAGGCGGGCATCGCCCAGCGTGATCTCGTCTTCGACATAGTACTGGAAGGTCTTGGTGTTGAACGCGATGTCCCACTGCGTGAAGAACGGGTTGTGCATGAACTGCAGGTGATCGCGGCCCGGGTTGGTGCGGCTTTCATAGGCGTAGAAGCGGCGGGCCTGCTCGAAATCGTTGTTTTCGTACCACGCGCCCACGGTCAGCTTGTTGAACGCCACGTCGGCGGTCACGCTGCCGAACACGCCCTTGCGGTCGATGTTGTATTCGGTGGTGCGCACGGCCATCGGCACGCCGGTGGGGCTGTTCACATAAGGCGTGCCCCAGGTCCCCTGACCCTTGTTGTTGTGAATGTAGGCCTTGACCTTGAAGCTGAGGGCGCTGCTGATCGGACCGGACAGGCCGACATAGGCCAGCGTGTCGCGGCGCAGACCCGACGCGTCGTAATAGGCGTCGTCGACCGACTGGATCTTGCCCGGATAGGTCGTGCCGGCCGAGGGGTTCAGCGGCGTGGTGCCGCTGTCACCGCGGTTGGCGGCGATATCGGCCACCTGCACGGCCAGCGCATAGTTCGACGGGCCGAAGTTGTCCCAGTCATAGCCCAGACGGTTGATCATCTCGAGGCTGAGGTCCTGGTAGTCCTGCTCGGCGCGATCCGAGTGGCTGACAAAGCCTTCAAGCTTGAGATCGCCCACGGGCACGATCGCCTTGGAGTTGATCGCCCACTGGCGCTGCTTGCCGTCGCCCTTCCACTTGTCGGCGGTGCCATAGGCGAACGAGGTCATGATCCGCGCGCCCTGCGCGTCGCCGATCGCGGCGCGGGCGAAACCGCGCCAGGTGTTGTTGGAACCGCCCGTGGCGTTGACGTCGAGCGCATAGTGCCCGTCGGTCAGCATCGAGGCCGGGTCCATCGAAGTGAACTGCAGCGTGCCGCCAAGGTTGTTGGTCGATTGCGTGTCGATCGAGCCCGAACCCTGCGAAACGAGCGTCGACGCCACGTTTTCGGGGCTGATGGCGCGGCTGATGTGCAGGCCGTTGTAGTTGCCATAGCTCATGTCGCCCAGCGGAACGCCGTCGAGCGTGAAGCCGAGCTGGTTCTGGTTGAAGCCGCGGATGGTGATGCGGGTCGACCATTCATAGGCGCCGAACGGGTCGGCCGACTGGAAGTTCACGCTCGGCAGCTTGGCCACCGCCTTCAGCGGGCTGGAACCGGCGGCGAGAATGGAGATGTCCGCGCTGGACAGTTCCTGAACCTGGCGCGTCTGGCCCGAACCGAACACGACGATTTCGTTCGCGTCGGCGGCAGGGGCATCGGCCGGAGCCGGGGCGGCATCCTGCGCAAAGGCGGGGGTGGCGAAAAGGGCTGCCGAAGCCAGCAGCATGGAAGCAAGGCGCATTGTAAACTCCCTCATAGAGCCTTGTTGATGCTGCGGCTGCTAAGAGGGGCGCTTTGCAGATTGATGTTGTTTCAGTGACACTTTACGTCACAAACATCGTTGTAAGTTCCGTGTTGCAAAAAAGAATGCTGCAAACGCAAAAAGGCCCGCCTCCACGTGGGAGGCGGGCCTTTTACTTGCCCCAAAGGGCGAAGCGATCAGTCTTCGGGAGCGATCGTCACGCGCAGGCCATCGAGCGCATCGGTGATCTTCACCTGGCACGACAGGCGCGACGTTTCGTTGCGGTGATCCGAACTGTCGAGCAGGTCGTTCTCGTCCTCGCTCATCGCCTCGATCGCGCCGGCGAAGGCCGGATCGACATAAACGTGGCACGTGGCGCACGAGCAGCAGCCGCCGCACAGCGCAAGCAGTTCGTCAAAACCGTTGTCACGGATGGCTTCCATCACCGACAGGCCGGCATCGGCCTCAACGGTCTTTTCTTCGCCCGAACGGTCAACGACAATCAGCTTCGGCATGTTCCCAAGTCTCCATGATTGGGGCGTGCACGGCCCCCCTCTGTTCGTCTTTGGGGGCGGCTGCTATCGCCTGCATCCGGCTTTGGCAAGGCCACCGGGCACAAACAGGGCCAATCTGGCCAAAAAGGAAGAACGCCAATGGGCCTGACCGCTGAACAGATTGCGCAAGGGCTGGATCACATCGCGGCGCGCCATGCAGGAATTGCGCAGGCGCTGGCGCGCGTGGGTTATCCCGAGGCGCGCATCCGGCCGACCGGCTATCGCACGCTGTTGCGCACCATCGTGGGGCAGCAGGTGAGCGTTTCGGCCGCGGCGTCGGTCTGGGCAAAGCTTGAGGCGCTACTGGGCGAGGACATGCCCCCGCACGACCTGCTGGCGACGGACTTCGATTCCTTGCGTGCCTGCGGCCTGTCTCGCCAGAAGCAGGGCTATGCCCGATCCTTGTGCGAACTGGTCGTCGCGGGCGAACTGGATTTTGAAGATCTGCCGGTGGACGATGAAGAAGCCATCGCGCAACTGACCCGGATCAAGGGCATCGGGCGCTGGTCGGCCGAGATCTACCTGCTGTTTGCCGAAGGACGTGGCGATATCTGGCCCGCGGGCGATCTGGCGGTGCAGGTTGGCTTGGGCAAGCTGCTCGGCCTGCCGGAACGTCCCGACGAAAAGACCACGCGCGCGCTGGCCAAGGACTGGCGCCCCCATCGCGGCGCGGCGGCGATTTTCACCTGGCATTGCTACAACAATCCGGCACTTTGATCTTTGCTGACAGTCGTGCAAGTATCGCGTCCATAACCGGGAGAGAGGCAGGAATGGCGCGCAAGGCGATCTTCATTACGGGCGGCGGTTCGGGCATCGGCCGGGCGGTGGCAATCCGCTTTGCGGCGGAAGGCTGGTTTGTCGGCATCGGCGATATCAGTGAAGCCGGCATGGCCGAGACCTGCGCAATGCTGCCGCAGGGCCTGTGCTTCAAGGTTCGGCTCGACGTGCGGGATCGCGCCGGGTGGGACGCGGCGCTTTCGGCCTTCGCCGCTGCGGCGGATGGCCGCATCGATGTGGTGTTCAACAATGCCGGCATTCCCATCGGCGGGCCGCTGGCGGACCTCGCGCCCGACGAGATCGAGCGCGCGCTGGACATCAATCTCAAGGGCGTCCTGTTCGGCGCGCAGGCGGCGCACCCGTGGCTGAAGGCGAGCGCGCCGGGATCGTGCCTGCTCAACACCGCCAGCGCGGCCGGGCTTTATGGATCGCCGGGCATGTCGGTCTATTGCGCCACCAAGTTCGGCGTGCGCGCCATCACCGAATCGCTTGATGCTGAATGGGATGCCGAAGGGATTCGCGTGCGCGACCTGATGCCCGGCTTCATCGAAACGCCGCTGCTGGATCACGCGCCCAACCGCGGCAGCAATTCCGACATTCGCGCGCAAGTGAGGGGCGCCGGGCTTGAGATCACCCCCGCCAGCACGGTGGCAGACGCGGCCTGGGCGGCGGTGCATGGAGATCGGCTGCACACGCGCGTGGGCAAGACGGCGGATCGACTGGCGTTCTTTTCGCGCTGGCTACCGGGCCTGTTGCGCAAGCAGGTCAAGAAAAGCGGGCGCGCGCTGGGTTAGCCGGCGAAGCGGTCCATCTCGGTCGCCAGCGCCACGTCGCGGCTGGAAAGGCCGCTCGCGTCGTGCGTGGTCAGCGTTACTTCCACGCGATTGTATACGTTGAACCATTCGGGATGGTGGTCGGCCTTCTCTGCCGCAATGGCGACACGCGCCATGAATGCAAAGGCTTCGCCAAAGTCGGCAAAGCGAAAGGTCCGGCAGATGGCGAGGCCATCCTCGCGCAAGGTCCAGCCGGGCAGGGCGGCCAGCGCGGCATCGCGCTCGGCGTCGGTCAGGCGGGGGATGGGCATGGCGTAGGGCATCCTCTTTGGGCGCGCTGCTTGGCAGCCCTGCCGGTTTCCCCTATCGGCGGCAACGATGCAACCCGCCCGCCCTGCTGGCCCCCGTCTGGCCGCTTACGACATCGCCTGCCTGCGCGGCGACCGCATCCTGTTTCGTGGGCTATCGTTCGAACTGGCGCCGGGCGAGGCGCTGCATCTTGCCGGGCCGAACGGCATCGGCAAGTCCAGCCTGATCCGCATCCTGTGCGGCCTGTTGCGTCCCTATCATGGCCATGTCGAGGCGGACGGCGGCTTCGCCCTTTCGGACGAGCGCCCCGCGCTCGACATGCACCTGCCGCTGGCCGACGCGCTGGCCTTCTGGCAGCGGATCGATCAGGCGGGGGAGGCCCGGGCCGATTTCGGGCTGGAGGACCTGCTCGACGTGCCAGTGCGCTATCTGTCCACCGGCCAGCGCAAGCGTGCGGGGCTGGCGCGAATGGCCGCCACCGGCGCGCGCATCTGGCTGCTGGACGAACCGCTCAACGGGCTGGACACGCATTGGGGCGCGGCGGCACAGGCGGCGATAGAGGCGCACCGCGCGATGGGCGGGATTGCGGTCATCGCCTCGCACCAGCCGCTGGGCCTTTCCAATTTGCGCACCATTTCCCTGCTGGAGCACCTGCCATGATCGGGCGCTTTGGCACGATGCTGTGGGCGGTGTTCCGCCGTGACCTGTCGCTGCTGCTGCGTGGCAGCGTGGGCCGGGGCGGGGCGGTGCTGCCGTTGCTGTTCTTCATGGCGGTGGCGATGCTTTATCCGTTCGCGGTGGGGCCGGATGCGCGGCTGCTGGCGCGGACCGGGGCGGGGGTGATCTGGGTGGCGGCGCTGCTCGCCGCGATCCTGCCGCTCGACCGCCTGATCGAACCCGATCTGGAAGCCGGGTTCTTTGACCAGTGGGCTTTGCGCGGCCTTGCCGAAGAGGCGCTGGTGCTGGTGCGGATCGTGGCGCACTGGCTCAGCTTTGGTGTGCCGCTGATGTTGGCCGCGCCGATTTCGGCCGGTCTGCTGTCGCTCGATGCCGCGCAGTTGCGCACCATCGAGATTGGTCTGGCTGTGGGTACGCCGGGACTGGCGGCCATCGGCGTGACGATTGCGGCCCTCACTGCGGGCTTGCGCGCCGGTTCTGCCTTGGGCGGACTGCTGGCGATTCCGCTCACCGTGCCGCTGCTGATTTTCGGCGCCGGATCGCTGCAACCGGGGGGCGAGGGCGGGCTGATCCTGCTGGCGGCAAGTTCGGTGGCGGCGCTGGCCATCGCGCCGTTTGCCGCCGGTGGCGCGATCCGTGCGGGGCGTGAATAGGTCCTTGGCGTTCCCCAAGCGCAAATACGTTGCCGATTGCGCGCGCGCGGCTTAATTCCGGCGCCATGACCGTATCCGCTGCACTTCCCGACACGCTTTCCCTTATCGGCAACACCCCGCTGGTCCTGCTCAAAGGCCCCAGCGAGGAAGCCGGCTGCGAAATCTATGGCAAATGTGAATTCGCCAATCCCGG
>JBDLVU010000089.1:0-11111 GCA_039804665.1 Pseudomonadota bacterium
CCACGATCATGCCGGCCACGGCGCGCACCCCGGGATCATGCGCCAGTGCACCGGCGAGTTCGCGGTCGAGCTTGATGAAATCGAGCGGGAGTTCGCGCAAGTGCGACAGGCTTGACCAGCCGGCGCCGAAATCGTCGAGCGCAATGCGAAAGCCCTTGTCGCGATAATCCTGCAATTGTGCCGCCGCCCGCTTCGGGTCGGTCACCAGCGCGCGCTCCGTGACTTCGAGCACGATCGATCCGGGCGCTTCACCAGCCTGTTTGACGATTGCCGCGATGATATCGGGCGCGCCGTGGCGCAGCACGTCGCGCGGGGCAAGATTGATGGCAAGATCGAGCCCCGTGACGCTTGGCGGACATTCCGCCAGCGCGCGCGCCAGCACCAGCCGCGTCAGTTCGCCGGTGCGGCCCGTCGCCTCGGCAATCGCGAGGAATGACGACGGTGGCAGCCAGTTGACCCCATCGGGCGACCAGCGAGCAAAGGCCTCCAGCGCCACCTTGCGCCCGCTGCGCTGATCGTGGATCGGCTGATACAGCAGCCGCAACCGCTCGTTCAGCACGCAGTCGTTGAACTGGCGCGTCAACGCGCTGCGCTGCTGCAAGGCGCTCTCGTCGTCCGCGCCGAACAGGCAGACCGCGCCCTCCCCGATGGCCTTGGCCTTGTACAGCGCCGCGTCAGCCCGCTCCAGACAGCCGCGCACCGTGTCGCTGGTGGCGCGATAAAGCCCCATCGAACCGTGGAGTCGCAGCCGCACGCCGTTGTGGACGATCGGCTCGGCAATTTCCGCGGAAAGCCCCTGGCACGCCGCGAGCGCAAGATCGGCCTCCATCCGCCCGTCAAGCAGGATGGCGAACTCGTCGCCGCCCAGCCGCCCGTGTGCCGCCACCGTATCCGCTTCGCCAATGCGGACGGAAACCGCGCGCAGCACGGCATCGCCGGCGGCATGGCCATACGTATCGTTGATATGCTTGAACCCGTCGAGATCGACCAGCGCCAGCCACGCGCGGCTTTCCCCGCCATCGTTCAGCATCCGCTCCAGCCGCGCGAGGATCGCCCGCCGGTTCATGCCTCCGGTTAGCGAATCGACCGTCGCCTGCCGGTAATGCGCGTGGGCCAGACGCGCGGCCTGTTGTTCCCGCCGCACAAGCTGCTGGCGCGACAATTCCAGCCGCACGAAATCACGGTGATGTCCGTTCGCCACCAGCAGCAGGATCACCGTCACGCCCATCTGGACCAAGGCGACATAGGCCGCATTGGGATCGTCGGTCCACAGGAAGAACGCCGTCGCCGGGACCGGGAAAGAGATCGCCAACGCCAGCGCGGTGCGCGGTGCATGGCCCAGCCCGAGGATACCTGAGAACATGGTCACGGCCAGGACGTACTGGATCAGGGAACGCTGGTCGGCGTCGGCATGGGTATACAGCGAAAGCGTCCAGCCCACGAACAGCACGGCCGAAAGCCCGCCCAGCCGGGCCATGCGATCAAGGTCTTCGCGTTGACGCGCCACGCCGCGCGCGTTCACCCGCACCGGCAGCCAGTAATACGCCCGGATCAGCCCGTACGCGCCAAGCAGCGGGCCGACCGCGATCAGCCAAAGCGGCGCATCGTCGCGGAACCGCAAAGCGAGCAGCAGGGCATCGAACACGACGACGAGATAGAGCAGCGGCAGGCGGTGCGAGAGGCCGGTGACATAAGCGCGGGTGAAGTCGTCTCCACGCCGTTGGCGCCAGTACCGGCCCGAATCGGTCAGCACCGCAACGAGCCGCCGGACAAAGCCGCCACGGTCGCCCGGAGGCTGCTGGCGGCCCGATCCTGCATTCCTGTTGGCTTCCCGGTCCATCCGGAACGGTTAGGCCAGATGCAGTTAACATCGCCTCAAGATGCGCCGCCCGAACGGCGGTTTACCGGGTTTTCTCAGGCCGTCAGCGCCGCCACCAGCGCCTTGACCTTCTTCTGGCGCCACTGCGGCAGCGGCGCCACCAGCCAGTAGCCGCGCCGCCCGCTCTCAACCGTGCCCAGTGCCTGCACGCGCCCGCTGGCCAGCGCCGCCTCGCCCAGCAACAGGGGCACGCGCGCCTTGCCAAGGCCCGCCGCCGCCGCGCTGATTGCGGTCCCGGCATCGCCCACCGAAAACTGCGTCTCGCGTGCGTCGCCGTCGGGCGAGGGATCGCCCGGCCAGCCGATCCACGGCGCTTCGCCATTCAGCCCCGCCGCCGCGACCACCAGCGTGCCCGGATCGCCCAGCGGCACGCCTTCCAGTTCGCCCGGCCCTTCGGCCCAGCGCACGGCCAGATCGAGGTTGGCCTCGGTAAAGTCGATGTCGCCATCCCCGCCCACCAGCGAAAAACGCAGCTGCGGGTTTTCCGACCGGAACGCGGCCAGTCGCGGGCTGAGCCATGCGGCAAAGAAATCGCGCGGGCAGGCGATGGTATAGACATGGCTCGATTGGCCTGCCTGCATCGCCTGAACGCCCTCTTCAAAGCGCAGGAAGCCTTCGCGGATCGCGTCGAGGCCCGACAGAGCCTCGTCGGTCAGTTCAAGGCCCTTGGACGTGCGGCGGAACAGAACCACGCCGAGAAGGTCTTCCAGCGCGCGTATCTGCTGGCCGACGGCGGCCGGCGTCACCGCCAGTTCGTCCGCCGCGCGGGTGAACGAAAGGTGCCGCGCCGCCGCATCCAGCACGCGCAGACCGTTGAGAGGCAGGTGCGTCCGCTTCATTCCGCCCCCTTCGCGCCGTCAGGCCCGCTTTGTCAATGTTGCTTGCCTGCGCCCGCTCAACTGGCAGGAGCCGGCGCAGCCAGCGGGAAGAACGGGATCGCCACCTCGAACAGAGAACCGTCGGCGCGCTGCATGGTATAGTGCCCTTCCATGCTGCCCTGCGGTGTGCCGAGCGGACAGCCAGACACGTAATCGTGCGCTTGCCCCGGGCTGAGCAAGGGCTGTTCGCCCACCACGCCTTCGCCGTCGACATAGTTCACCAACCCGCGCCCGTCGGTGATCCGCCAGTGCCGCGTCAGCAGTTGCACCGGCTGGTCCGACGCATTCTCGATACGGATGTGATAGACCCAGAACCACTTGCCCGCATCCACGCGCGATTGTTCGGGCAGGTAATTCACCGCCACGCGCACGGTTACACCATCGGTCAGCGCCGCATGTTGGAAGAGTTCCTTCATGCAAGCCAAACTACCTTACATCGCCCGGCGTTCCAACGCCGTTGTTGCGCCTTGCCGTAACCGCCATTTACCCTACAGCCGCGCCATGCTGATCCGCGTCCCCGCCCTGCTGTGTTCGTTGCGCGCCCACGGCGAGCACGGCGGCATCGTGCGCGTGATGACCGCGGACCACGGCCTGCTTGCAGCCTATGTCGCCGGCGCGCGGGGGCGCGAGCTGCGCCCCGTGCTGATTCCCGGCAACAGTCTGGCCATCGAACTGCGCGCACGCGGCGATGGCCGCCTGCCCTCTGCCCGCGTCGAACTGCTCGCCAGCAGGGCGCCCTGGCTTGCCGAACCGCTGCCCGCCGCGGGCATCGGCTGGGCCTGCGCGCTCACGGCTGCCACCTTGCCCGAAGGCCATGCCTACGCCCCGCTCCACGCCGGCCTTTCCGCCCTGCTGGATGCGATCTGCCACGCGCCGTCCGCGCGCGGCTGGGCGCGCGTGCTGGCCGGGTACGAAGCGCTGCTGCTGCGCGAAGTCGGCTATGGCACCGCACCGGCCGCCCCGCCCGAGGAAGACTGGGACATTCTCCTTGCCCGGCTGGACCGGCAGGGCACCGCCATTGCCAACCGCCTCCTTGCCGATCGTCGCGGCGATGTTATGGGGCTGCGCGCGATTCTGCTGGAACGGCTGAAGCGCATCGGGAACGACAGGAAAGGCTCATCATGAAGATTGCGGTTCTCCCCGGTGACGGCATCGGCCCCGAAGTGACGCGCGAAGCGGTCCGCGTGATCGAGGCGCTGGGCCTTGGCATCGAGATGAAGGAAGCCGCGGTCGGCGGCGCTGCCTACAAGGCCTATGGCCACCCGCTCCCGCCCGAAACGCTGGCCATCGCCGACGCCGCCGATGGCATTCTGTTCGGCGCGGTGGGGGATCCCGATTGCGACGCGCTCGACCGTCACCTGCGCCCCGAACAAGCCATTCTCGGCCTGCGCAAGGCGCTGACCCTGTTTGCCAACCTGCGCCCGGCCAAGGTGTTCAAGGGCCTGGAAGACCACTCCGCACTCCGTCCCGAAGTCGCCGGCGCGATCGACCTGCTGATCGTGCGCGAGCTGAACGGTGACGTCTATTTCGGCGAAAAGGGCTTCCGCACTGCCGCCAACGGCGATCGCGAAGGGTATGACGTGATGTCGTACAGCGAAAGCGAAGTGCGCCGCATCGCCCATGTCGCGTTCCGCGCGGCACAGGGCCGCCGCGGCAAGCTGTGTTCGGTGGACAAGGCCAACGTCCTCGAAACCAGCCAGCTGTGGCGCGACGTGGTGATCGAAGTGGCCCGGGAATACCCCGACGTCGCGCTGAGCCACATGTATGTCGACAATGCCGCGATGCAGCTGGTCCGCAATCCCGGCCAGTTCGACGTCGTCGTCACCGGTAACCTGTTCGGCGATATCCTGTCGGATCAGGCCAGCATGTGCGTGGGCTCCATCGGCATGCTCGCCTCCGCCTCGCTGGGCGAACGCCAGACCGACCATGGCACCTATGGCCTGTACGAACCGATCCACGGCTCCGCCCCGGACATCGCCGGGCAGGGCCTTGCCAACCCGATGGCGACGATCCTTTCGGCCGCCATGCTGCTGCGCCATTCGCTGGGCCAGCCCGCCGCGGCCGACCGCGTGGAAGCCGCCGTGGCCGCCGCGCTCGAAGCCGGTGTCCTGGGACGGGACCTTGGCGGCACCGCCGGCACCACGGAAATTGGTGACGCGGTGCTCGCAAGGCTGTAAGCGCGCCCGTCATGTTGCAACTCGCGGTCATCTTGCCGACCTTTAATGAGCGCAAGAACATTGGGCTCATGGTCCAGCGCCTCGACGCTGCCCTTCAGGGGCTGGCGTGGGAAGCCGTCTTCGTAGACGACAACAGCCCCGACGGCACCGCCGACGAGGCGCGCCGAATCGCCCGCGAGGACCCGCGCGTCCGCGTGATCGAACGGATCGGGCGGCGCGGTCTGGCCTCGGCCGCCATCGAGGGCATGTGCGCCACCGCCGCGCCTGTCGTGGCGGTAATGGACGCCGATGGCCAGCACGATGAAAAGCTGCTGCCGCAGATGTACGACGCGGTAACCAGCGGCGATTACGACGTGGCCTATGCCAGCCGCTTTGCCGAAGGCGCCAGCACCGAAGCATGGGGCCGGCCGGACCGGGTAAAGGCATCTGGCGTCGCCAATTCGATCGCGCGCAAGGTTACCGGAGTCGACCTCAGCGATCCGATGAGCGGCTTCTTCATGCTCAAGGGCGAAACCCTGCGCGCCGACGCGCACCGCCTTTCGGGCGTGGGCTTCAAGATCCTGCTCGATATCCTCGCCACGGTTGATGCGCCGTTGCGGGTCAAGGAATTCCCGATGCACTTCTCCGCGCGGATGGAGGGCGAATCGAAGCTGGATCGTACCGTGGTGTTCGAATTTCTCGTCGGCCTTTACGACAAATGGCTCGGCCGCATCATCCCCACCCGCTTCGCGCTGTTCGGCACCGTCGGCGGCTTGGGCGCAGTGGTGCACCTCGCCATGCTCTCGCTGGTGCTGCGCCTGTTCGGCACCGAGCTTCAGGTGAGCCACTACCCTAAGGAAACCGCGTTCATCGTGGGCCAGACGGTCGCCGCGCTGACCGCGATGACCTTCAACTTCATCCTGAACAACGAACTGACCTATTCCGACAAGCGCCTGCGCGGCTTCGGCCCTTATGCGCGCGGCTGGCTGAAGTTCGCGGCGACCTGCGCCTTCGGCATGGTCGCCAACATCGGCGTGTCCACCGCGCTGGTCCGCATCGGCATCCACACCTACCCCGCCGCCATCGCCGGCATCATCCTCGCCTCGGTGTGGAACTTCGCGCTGTCGAGCAAGTTCGTCTGGGGCAAATACGGCTGACCGGATAACCCTCTCCGTGACGGCCTACCGCCAGCTCCGCAGCCAGGTGAAATCGGCATAGGAGTTGGCGCGCGGTAGCGGCCCGGCGGACAGGATCGGGTAGAACCCGATGAACAGCACCACCGAAATTCCCACCGCGGCATAAGCAGGCCAGCGCAGCCCGGCGTCCCACCACTCCGCCAGCACCAGCGCCAGCGCGACCATCAGGAACGTCGCCGCCAGTTCATAGTGGTAATAGAACTGAACCGGCTTGCCGTTCAGCGCCCAGAACACCAGCGCCGCGCCATAGAACAGCGCCACACCCCCGCGCACGCGGTTGCCCCGCACCCCGTCCCACGCACACAGCGCCAGCGCCGGCAACCCGGCCAGCATCGTGAACGGATTGCCCAGCATCAGCACCCCGCGCTGCGCGCCATCCACCTTCTGGTAAAGGAACCAGATCGGCCGCAGGTTCAGCACCCACTGCCACCACCGGCTCATGTAGGTGTGCGGCTTCACCACGCTGTCCTGCAATTTCAGCATGTATTTCTGCCACGGGATCAGCGAATCCAGCGTCAGCGGCTGCACCTTGTAGAAGAACGCCGGCGCGAACGTGGCAAAATAGACGCAGATCGGCCACAGCCCCAGCCACACCACCGCCTCGATCAGCGTCATGCCGACCACCGGCCCCGCCTCGTCGGTGGTCAGCCATTCGCTGC
Organism: Pseudomonadota bacterium; assembly: GCA_039804665.1. Taxonomy (GTDB): domain Bacteria; phylum Pseudomonadota; class Alphaproteobacteria; order Sphingomonadales; family Sphingomonadaceae; genus Novosphingobium. Next base: position 6,769 of record JBDLVU010000089.1, read on the forward strand.
GGCGGCCCTCCACTTCCTGCCAGCGCGCCCAAGCAAACCACAGCCCGGGCAGCACCAGCAGCGGAATACCGTTCCACTTGCCGCCCAGCGACAGGCCCATGAACAGCCCGCACAGCACAAGATGCACCCGCCGCCCGCGCGCGGCGGCCAGCGCCCACTGCCAGAACGCCAGCGCCAGCATGGATGCCATCGCCATGTCCAGCATCGCGATGCGGCTAAGGATGAACCAGATGAAGTTGGTAGCCAGCAGCAGCCCGAAGATCACGCTCGCCGCCGCAGACCGGCTAGCCCACCACACCGCGCGCATCCCTGCGAAAAGGCCCACAGTGCCCAGCAGCGCATTGGGCATGCGCCAGCCGAACGCCCCATCGCCCCAGATGCGCATGCCCAGCGCAATGAATTCCTTGCCCAGCAACGGATGTTCCGGGTTCAACCGGCTGCTCAGTTCGATCAGCCGCCGCGCCGCCGGCAGATAGTGAATTTCGTCGAACATCGGCTTTGACGGAATCGCCAGCCGGTTCAGCACCACCAGAAAGAACGCAGCGGTAATCGCCAGCGTAAGCGGCAGCGGGTCCTGCTTGCGGGCCTGCGCCCACACCGGATCGAGAAATCGGGAAATTGCCATCACTTGGCGCCCGCGATACGCCAAATCCGCCCCCCGGCGCAATGGCGCGCCTTGCGCCCGCGCGCATGGGAAATTAAGGCCTGCCCCCATGAAACGCACAGCCGGCCAGGACCGTTCGATTACCGCCAAGTGGCGCCCCGCAACCCAGGCGATCCGCGCCGGCACCTGGCGTTCGGAAATGGGCGAGACGAGCGAGGCGCTGTTCCTCACCTCGGGCTATACTTACGACGACGCTGCGACCGTCGCCGCGCGCTTTGCCGGCGAAGCGGAAGGCATGACCTATTCGCGCCTGCAGAACCCGACCGTGCAGATGCTGGAAGAACGCATCGCCGTTCTCGAAGGCGCCGAAGCCTGCCGCGCACAGGCAAGCGGCATGTCCGCCATGACCACGGCCCTGCTCTGCCAGCTTTCGGCGGGCGACCATGTCGTGGCCGCGAAGGCGGCGTTCGGTTCGTGCCGCTGGCTGGTGGACAATCTGCTACCGCGCTTCGGCATCACCGGCACCACGATCGACGCCAGCGACAACGCCGCGTGGGAAGCCGCGATCAAGCCGAACACCAAGGTGTTCTTCTTCGAAAGCCCGGCCAACCCGACGATGGACATCGTCGATCTGGAGTTCGTCTGTGCGCTGGCCCGCAAGCACGGCATCGTGACCGTTGTCGACAACGCCTTCGCCACCAGCGCGCTCCAGCGCCCGCTCGATTTCGGCGCCGATGTCGTCGCCTATTCCGCCACCAAGATGATGGACGGGCAGGGCCGCGTTCTGGCCGGCGCCGTGTGCGGGTCTGACCATTTCATCAACAACGTGCTGCTGCCCTTCCAGCGCAACACCGGGCCGAACTGCGCGCCGTTCAACGCGTGGGTCGTGCTCAAGGGGCTGGAAACGCTTGACCTGCGTATCCAACGCCAGAGCGAAAACGCGCTCAAGGTCGCCAGCTTCGTGGAAGCCCGCGTGCCGCGCCTGCTCTATCCCTTCCTGCCCAGCCACCCGCAGCATGATCTGGCCAAGAAGCAGATGAAGGCCGGCGGGCCGATCTTCTCGTTCGATCTCGATGGCGGCCGGGCGCAGGCGCATGCCCTGCTCGATGCGCTCGAACTGATCGACATTTCGAACAACATCGGGGATTCGCGTTCGCTGATGTGCCACCCGGCCTCCACGACCCATCACGGCGTCGGTCCCGAAACCCGCGCCGACATGGGCGTGGGCGAAGGCATGCTGCGCCTGAACGTGGGACTCGAAGATCCCGAGGACCTGATCGCCGACCTCGATCAGGCGCTGCGCAAAGCCGGCCTTTAAGTTCCTGTAAATTAAAAGATTTTATATCCGTTTGCATTGCCCCGCCGGCCGCGTAGGATACGTGGGGCGGGGTATGTGACCGGAGCGTGCTGTAGTGCTGGCGGAAGCCCACCTGTCCGCGATCATCCAATCTTCGGATGACGCGATCATTTCCAAGTCCCTCGATGGCATCGTCGTCAGCTGGAATCCGGCTGCTGCCCGCATCTTCGGGTATGATGAAGCGGAAATGGTCGGCCAGTCGATCCGCAGGCTGATCCCTCCCGACCGGCAGGCCGAAGAGGACGAAATTCTCTCCCGCATCGGCAAGGGAGAACGCATCAAGAGCTTTGAAACGGTGCGCCTTCACAAGAGCGGCAGCGAGATCCGCGTCTCGCTCACCGTCTCGCCGATCCTCGATCCCGAAGGCCACATCGTCGGCGCCAGCAAGATCGCGCGCGATGTCACCGCGCGCCACGCCGCCGAAAACGCGCTGCGTGAAATCGACCTGCGGCTGAGCATTCTGGCCGACAACATCTCGCAACTGGCGTGGATCGCCGCGCCCGATGGCGCGCTCACCTGGTACAACAAGCGCTGGTACGACTACACCGGCACCACCTACGACGAGATGAAGGGCTGGGGCTGGGAAAAGGTCCACCACCCCGATCACATCGACCGGGTGCGCGAAAAGTTCAGGGGCGATGTCGCGGCCGGACGCGAATGGGAAGATACCTTTCCCTTGCGCAGCGCGGATGGCGCCTGGCGCTGGTTCCTGTCCCGCGCCAAGCCGATCCGCGATGCCGAAGGCCGCATCATCAACTGGTTTGGCACCAACACCGACGTTACCGAACTGCTCGAAAAGGAAGAGCACATCCGCGTGCTGCTGATGGAAGTGAACCATCGCTCCAAGAACATGCTTTCCGTGGTGCAGGCCCTTGCGCGTCGATCCGGCGGCAGCGATCCGGCTTTCCTCGAGCGCTTCGAAAATCGCCTCGCCAGCCTGTCGGCCAATCAGGACCTGCTTGTGCGGCGCGGCTGGGCCACCATTCCGATGGAGGAGCTGGTCGAAGCGCAACTGGCCATCCTCGGCCGCGAAAGCCGCGCGCAAGTGCGCACCCGGGGCCACCCCATCGACCTTTCCCCTCGCACCGCCGAAATCCTCGGCATGGCGCTCCACGAACTGGCTACCAACGCTCTCAAGTACGGCGCCCTGTCCCGCGCGACCGGTGCGGTGGACCTGTCGTGGGCGGAAACCGAGGACCAGCGCTTCCGCGTCGTCTGGCAGGAAAGCAGTGGCCCCACGGTGACGCAGCCCGACAGCGCCGGGTTCGGCACCACGCTCATCCGCCACATACCCGCACGCAGTCTCGATGCTCAGGTCGCGCTGGATTACCGGGCCGAAGGGCTGATCTGGCGCCTTGAATGCGACGCCCAGACCGCTCGAACCCTCAACACCTGAAAAGCCCTCCCCCCATCAGCGGGACAGGGCTGGTTGCAGGGACGGCACCACGCGCTCGTCGCGCGTGATCCCGGCCTTATCCAGCAACGGCTGCGCGCCTTCGCTGACGCCAATGGCCTTGCAGTGGGCAAACGAACTGCACAGCCGCTGCCTCGCCCGTCAATTGCCTGGCACCGTCCGCCCCATCGGCAAACAGGATGCCCACCTTGCGCCCCGCCAGCTGTGGCTCATGGCACGAAAGGATGGAAAGCGCGGGGGGAGCGATCAAGATCAACCGTCTCCACGGCCACCGGCGTGGCCTCGGGCGCCCCGTGGGTGGAAACGGGCGGCTTCTTCTTGGGAGTATCGGGCGCAGGCGGCGCCCCTCTTGGCAATCAGGCCAAGGAAGCTGCCGCGCACCCTTTCCGTTCCTCCGGCCCGCCCCGCGTGGCGGGCGCCGTATCGCTCAGCCTGCTTCGCCGTCGGGCGAAATACCCGCCGTTTTCGCCGCGGCCGCGCCTTCCAGCGCAGCCACGCGCGCCTTCAGCGCGTCCACTTCCTCGCGCGCGGCGATGGCGATGTCCTTGATCGTCTCGAATTCCTCGCGCGAAACGAAGTCGAGCCCGCCGAACACCTCCTTGGCCTTTTCACGCGCGGTGCCGGCCGCCTCGCGGCTCATGCCGGCAAAGGTGCCCGCAGCACTGTTGAGCATCTTCACGAAGTCGGCGAGCAGCGGGTTTTCGCTTTGCATGGGTCCTGCCCCTGAAATGGATAAACGGTATGGCCGCCTAAATGGGACGCCCGCGCGCCGCCCGCAAGGTCAAAGCTCCACCCGCACCACCGCCGGATCGGCCGCGCCATCGGCCTGCGGGTTCATCTGCAGGAATTGCAGGTTCAGCAGCGAGGCAAAGCCTATCCACAGCAGATACGGCAGCAGCAGGCCCGCCGCCAGCCGACGCACGCGCCAGAACAGCGCGATCGTGACCAGCAGCATCAGGATGCCGAGC
>JBDLVU010000090.1:0-10969 GCA_039804665.1 Pseudomonadota bacterium
TACTCCCGGGCGATTTTTTAAAGTTCATCATCGCTTGGACTGAAAGAATTGGGCCAATTCACCATTTGCTACGCAAACGGGAGCCTGACGCTCGGATGTCCGACGTCGAACTCGCGATCCGATATCTCGCCTTTCGAGACCAGCAAACGACATATGCCAGCGACCTCAAGCTCTTCTTGGACGATTTCTGTAAAAGTAAAAACGCTCAATTTTCATCCGAACCTCAGGAGCAATATTATTGCAGAAACCTACTAGAGGAGATGGATAAAGGAATTAACTCCGGAATAGATGAATTTGGAGAGCGTGAATTTTGTCGAAAATACCTTAACGGCGCATATGAGACAAGATTCAACCGCGCAGTGTTCGACGTACTAGTGGGAAGTCTTGCCAACAAAATGGTTCGCGATTGGGTAAATAATAACCCCGGTTCAATGAAAACGCTGTACCAGAACGTCTGCTCACAACACGCTGATTTTGTTAAGGCCGTTGAAACCACAACAAAATCGTCGGAGTCAACGCGAGTCAGGTTTAGCATTTGGTATGAGGCGGTTCACAAGATGACTGGCATCAGCATCCCGGTGCCGGACATAAAATGAAGTCGCCGACGCCACATTACCGCAGCCTGATTGGCTCCCTTAAGAAAGCCAAATTGATCACCCGTGGCATAAATCGGTACGGTTGCGAAACTGATCTGCAGCACCTTAAGCTGCAGGCATATATTTTACTGTGCCATTCTGCCTTAGAGCAGTACATTGAGGATTTGGGGTTGTCCGCAGCCCAAGAAGCGCGATCACGCTACGTGAGCTCCGGGATAATAACAAAAACTCTTGTCGCACTAATTTCATCTAAATTAATGGATGATATTTCAGAAAAGAGCAGAGCTAAAATAGCTGCAGATCTAACCTCTAACATAGAGGAATTTTCAAAAGAGGCCTTCAACAGGTACCGTTCCGTTGTCACCTCCAATAATGGAATCATAGATCGCGATCAGAAAAAAATTCTGACACCGATTGGCGTTGATCCAGCCACTGTGGATTTAGTTTTAATGAACAATCTTCATGGCTTTGGCGCTAAAAGAGGCGACGTGGCACACAAGTTCAAAGTCCAGAGAGCCGACACATTAACTGCTGTTGAAACTGATTTGACCACAATTACGTCCGGTATTTTAGCCTACGATCAAGCTGTTTGCGAATCTCTCAAGTCTCGAATGCGATAATCGCATTTATTAAATTGCCTCATATTCCGTTTCGGCAAATTATCTTACGATCTCAATCCCCGACACCTCACCCCCATCCGCAACCGCCAGCAACCGATCAATATTCGGATGCGCGCCCGGGCGGGCCTTGGCGTCCGGGGTGTGTTCGGCGAACAGGGCGAGGCCGTGGGTCGCGGCGGCGGCGTTGAGGGCGCCGAACTGCTGCTTCAGGTAGGCGTAGACCGCCAGCGAGCCTTGCTTGCCCGGCTCGTTCGGGATGCTCGCCACCACCGCGCCGCTGGCGTCGGTCAGGTCGATGCGCGCCACGCCGTCAATCGGCGGCAGCGCGGCGAGGTTGTCCTTGAACGAAGCGCCCGGTTCGATCATCGCGGTATGTCCCTGTCTGTTTGAGATTGTGGGGGGCGCGCGCAGCGGCGCTGCCCCCAAGTGCCTGATTCCGTTCAGGGAACCAGCGCGGTGCCTTCGGCTTCGGCCTTCGCCGTTTCCTCCGCGTGCCTGTGCTCGGCAAAGCGCATCACCACCAGCGTGCCTTCGAACAGCACCAGCAGCGGGATCGCCAGCATCAACTGGCTCACCACGTCGGGCGGGGTAATCACCGCCGCCAGCGCCACGATGGCGACGATCACATAGCGGCGCGCGGCCACCAGTTGCGCGCGGGTGACGATGCCGGCGCGGTTCAGCAGCATCAGCAGCACCGGCAGCAGGAAGCTGACCCCGAACGCCAGGATGAACTGCATCACAAGGCTCAGGTATTCCTCGATCCCCGGCAGCGCTTCCAGTTGCAGCCCGCCCTTGTCGCCCTGAAAGCCCACGAACCATTTGAACGCGGTGGGCATCACCACAAAATAGGCAAGGCTGGCGCCCATGCTGAACAGCACCGGCGTGGCGATCAGGAAGGGCAGGAATGCCTTCTTTTCACGGGCATAAAGCCCCGGCGCGATGAACGCCCACAGCTGGTTCGCCACCACCGGAAAGCTGAACAGGAAGCCGGAAAACAGCGCCACTTTCAGGTTCACGAAGAACGCCGAATAGAGCTTGGTATAAATCAGCTTGCCATGCCCGTCGGGAAACGCGCCCGACAGCGGGTGGACCAGAATGGCGAGGATCTGGTCGACGAAATAGTAGCTGACGGCCGACGCGACGGCGAGCGCATAGACGCAGCGCAGCAGGCGCGTGCGCAGTTCCAGCAGGTGGTCCATCAGCGGGGCCTGCGTCTCGTCGATGTCGTTGATCATGGCTTCGCTTCGGTGCCCGCAGGGCCCGCCCCGGTGGAGACTTGCGCCTCGTTGACCGGGTTAGGTCCTTCCAGACCCCGCTTAGGTCGTTCTGAACTTTCCGGGCTGAAAGTGGGCGCGTGGGCTGCGATTTGCGGGTCAACTGGCTGTGCGGGAACGATATTCTGGTCGGCGGCGGCGGCCGGGGTCTGTCCTGCGGCCGGATCGGACGTCGGGTGCGCGGCCATGATCGCGGCGTTCTGCTCGCGCCACTTCTTCTCCATCTCCTCCATCTCCGCCTCGCGGATCATGGTCTCGACGCCTGCGCGGAAGTGGTTGGAAACACGGCGAATCTTGCCGATCCACCGGCCCGCTGTGCGCAGGGCGAGCGGCAGGTCCTTCGGGCCGATCACCACGATCGCCACGATGACCACCAGCAGAAGCTCGGAGGGCGCGATATCGAACATTCAGGTTCCCGAAAAACGCTGTGAAATCAGGCGTTCGGGCCGGAATTCTGCTGGTCGGCCGGGGCCTGCACAGGGGCTGCCGGCGGCACCGGAGCCTGCTGAATCTGCGCGGGCGGAGGCGTGACCGGACGGTCCGTTTCTTCGTTCATGCCCTGCTTGAAGCTTTTGATTCCCTTGCCGAAATCGCCCATCATCTCGGAAATCCGGCCCTTGCCGAACAGGATGAGCACGACCAGCGCAAGGATGATCAGGTGCGGTAGGGAAAGGCCACCCATTGTCATTCTCCTTCACCCCCCAAATAGGAGGTTTCACGGCAAATCGCCACTATTGCTTCAGGCAAATTCGCCCATGTTTTCAATTCCCCGCCGTGTCCGCCTCGTCGCCGCCCGTCAAGGTGGCATAGGCATCGTCGACCGGATCGAGCAGCCCGGCGGCGCGCAATTCCTCGATTCCCGGCAGGTCCCGCCGCGATTTCAGGCCGAAATGCGCGAGAAATTCGGCCGTCGTGGCATAAATCGTCGGCCGCCCCGGCACCTCGCGCCGCCCCGCCACGCGCACCCAGCCTGCCTCCATCAGCACGTCCAGCGTGCCCTTTGCGGTCTGCACCCCCCGGATCGCCTCGATTTCCGCGCGGCTGACGGGTTCGTGGTAGGCGATGATGGCAAGGGCCTCGGTCGCGGCGCGCGACAGGCGGCGGACGTCCTCCTTTTCGCGGCGGAGGAGGTGCGACAGGTCGGGCGCGGTCTGGAAGTGCCAGCGCCCGCCGCGTTCCACCAGTTCGACGCCGCGCCCCTGATAATGCGCGGAAAGTTCGGACAGCACAGCCCGCACCGCCGCCCCGCCGAGGTGGCGGGAGATTTCCTCAGGGCTCATCGGCGCTTCGGCGGCGAACAGGGTCGCCTCTACCGCGCGGGTCAGGTCGTCCATCATCGCGCGGCCCTCAGCATCAGGGGGCCAAAGGTTTCCGCCTGCGCAATATCGGCCTTGCCCTGCTTGGCCAGTTCCAGCGCGGCGACGAAGCTGGAGGCGAGCGCGGAGCGGACGAGGCGCGGATCGCGGGCCTCGCCGAGCGCGGGCAGGAACTGGCGCAGATCGGTCCATTCGAGCGCAAGGCCGAGCAGCGCGGAAACGCGGGCAAGCGCGGATTCCAGCGTGATTACCGGGCGTTCGCGCACCATGTGGACGACCGGCGCGGTGCGCGCCTTGACCGCGCCATAGGCCTGGATCACATCGAACAGATCGGCCTGCCAGCGGTTGCGCCGGTCCACGCGCAAACCTTCGGGCGCGCCGCGCAGGAACACATCGCGCCCCAGCCGATCCCGCGCCATCAGCCGCGCGCCCGCTTCACGCATCGCGCCAAGGCGCTGGAGGCGCAATTGCAGCTTGAGCGCCAGTTCTTCCGGGCTTGGCTGCATATCGGGATCGCGCGGGAGCAGCAGCAGCGACTTGAGATAGGCGAGCCACGCCGCCATCACGAGGTAGTCGGCCGCGACTTCCAGCTTCATCGCTTCGGCCCGGTTGATGTAGCCGAGGTACTGATCGACCAGCGCGAGGATGGAAATGGTGCGCAGATCAACCTTTTGCCGCCGCGCGAGATCGAGCAGCAGGTCCAGCGGCCCTTCCCAGCCGTCCAGTTCCAGATAGAGCGCAGCATCGTCGGTGACGGCAGCGCCAATGCCGTCCCAGTCCGCCTCTCCTTCAAAGGCAAGCTGGGCGGCGGCTTCGTCCATCAGGCGAGCGCCAGCAGCCGGTCGCGCGTGACGACAAGATCGGCCTGACGGTCCATGGCAAGCGGGCCGGCGAAATCGGCGGTGGGGGCCAGCGCGCGGTTCAGCCGGTCGGCGGTTTCGGCGGACATGGGCGCAAGGGCGTTTGCGATGCCGACCATGTCATCCATCTTCGCCCAGCAGTTGAGCGCAAGGTCGCAGCCCGCCGCCTGCGCACGCGCGGCGCGTTCGGGCACGGTGCCGGAAAGCGCCTCCATATCGAGATCGTCGGTCAGCAGCAGGCCCGAAAAGCCGATGCGGCGGCGGATGATCTCGTTCACCACGAAGGGCGAGAGCGTGCCGGGATTTTCGGCATCCCACGCGGTGTAGCGCACGTGCGCGGTCATACCGATGGACGCGCCCGCCAGCGTACGGAAGGGCGCGAGGTCCCATTCCAGTTCCTCGGCCGAGGCGGTGACGGTGGGCAGTTCCTTGTGACTGTCTGCCATCGCGCGGCCATGGCCGGGGATGTGCTTGACCACGCCGGCGACGCCCGCGCGGGCAAGGCCATCGAGCGTCGCGCGGCCGAGCGCGGCGACACGCATCGGTTCGGCACCCAGCGCGCGATCGCCGATCACATCGTGCGCGCCGGGCTGGCGCACATCGAGCAGCGGCAGGCAATCGACCGAAATTCCGGCCTGCGCGAGATCCAGCCCCAGCGCCTCGGCATTGGCGCGCGCGGCTTCAATGGCGCTGGCGGGCGCGGCTTCATAGAGGTTGGCGAAGCGTTCGCCGGGGGGATAGGCCGCCCACACCGGAGGCTTCATCCGGGCGACCCGGCCGCCCTCCTGATCGATGCAGATGAACGTGCGATCCCGGCCATGCAGGGCGCGCACGCTGTCGGTAAGCGCGCGCAATTGTTCGCGGCTTTCCACGTTGCGGCCGAACAGGATGTAACCCGCAGGATCGGCATCGCGGAAGAACGCGCGCTCATTGTCGGTCAGGACCGGGCCGGACAGGCCGAAAATCGCCGGAAGCATGGCGCGGAAATTGCGGAAAGCGGCGGGGTTGGCAAGGGTTTGTGGTGCGCGGGCGGGGGATAAGCGGTGGGAGCGGGGCGTGAAAGGGCGGGAAGCAGACGCCCCCGCGATCATCCCACCACCCCACCCCCGTTGCGCGTTAGCGGACTTCCGCCTTCCGCATTTGCATCAGCTTTCGGCGCGCCAGGATGGCCGCCTTGTCCGAGGCGAGGATCAGGGGGCGCATGTCCCAGAAGTCGGTTTCGCCCATAGCCTCGGCCTGCGCGGAGATCATCGGTTCGTCTTCTTCAAGGAACACCCGGCGGGCCATGGCCTCTGCCTCAGGTCCCGGTTCATGCGTGAAGAAGTAGTGGGTCGCGCTTTCCGTTTCGGGCGTGAGGATGTGGGGGTTGGCCATCGGCGGGACGAGCGGGTCGGACGATCCGGTTGCGCGCATTTCGATGAACAGCGCGAGACTGGCGGGCGCGTGCCAGCGAATGTGCAGGGCCTGATCCACGCGAGTACCGTCGTCCAGCATGGGCGCCGCCCAGCCGGGCGGGGGCGCGCCGGTCATGTCCCACTTGTTCCAGATGGCTCCGGTCGGGTCCTGCTCCACCGTCTGCGTGCCGTGGCTGAACAGCGAACCGTTGGTGCCGAAGCTTTCCACATGCAGGAATTCCGCGTGGCTGAGATCCAGCAGGTTATCCGCGATCAGCTGGTAATTCACGTTCATGACGTATTGCGCGCGCTGAACCGGGGCGCCGGCATCGATGAAGGCGAAATCGGGGATCGCGCCTTCATCGGCTAGCTCGGGATCGCCCGGCCAGAACCACAGGCCGCCGTGCCGTTCAACCACCGGACACGCGGCGACCCTGGCGCCGTGCGGCACTTCGCCGAAAGGATTGTGGACGCAATGGCCACTGCCGTCGAACGTGAGCCCGTGATAGCCGCAGGAAACGCGGCCATCCACGAACTTTCCGAGGCTGAGCGGGACGAAACGGTGGGGGCAGCGGTCCGCGATCATCGCCCAGCCACCTTGCGGCTTGCGGAACAACAGCCAGGGCTGGCCTAGCAACTTGCGCGCCAGAAAGCCGTTTTCGGGCACTTCACCGGTCCATGCTGCCATGTACCAGGCATTTCGGATAAAATCGGACATCGCGTTCTCCTGATGAGGAGCGGGCACGGCCGATGGTTCAGTTCTGCATGCCCGCACCCACAAGCGGGTCCACCCCGCGCAAAGTTGTGGGGCCTGCAGTTGGCGCGTAGCGCGCCATCCCAGACCGGCGTGTGCCGATCACCAGGCTTTTGCCCGCAATGCGAGCGGGGACTTTCTAATTAGAACCATTGTTCTGGTCAAGGCTGAGTGAGGATGGCGATGCCGGCGTTCGCTGGCATATCGGGGTCGTTTTACAGCACCAGATCATCAACAGCCAGCGCGGGCGCGCCGTCCAGGCGGATGGCGAAGTCGGCTTTGCCGTTGCCGTCGATGTCGCCGGTGAGCAGGCCCCAGCCGAGGCCGGTTTCGTAGCGCAGTTCGCCGGCGTGCTTGTCAAACGCAGCGCTGCCCATCCACGTGAAGGCTTCGTTGATAGCGGCGGTGGACTTGATCGCGTCGAGCGCGGACAGGTCGATGCGGTCGCCCTGATCGTGGCTGAAATCGGTGATGACGTCGGCCGCGTTGACGGTGAGGCCGGAGAAATCCTTGATCGTGGCGAAGATGAAGGTGTCGGCCCCGCCGCCGCCGGCAAACAGGTCGCGGCCCGCGCCGCCGATCAGCACATCGGCGCCTTCGCCGCCCAGCAGGCGATCGTTGCCGGCGCCGCCGTCGAGCGTGTTGGCATCGTCGCTGCCGATCAGCAGGTCGTTACCGCTGCCGCCGATCAGGTTTTCGATTCCGGCGAAGCTGTCATTGCCCGCGCCGGTCACTTGCGGGCCGGTGATGGCGAGGCTGATGGTGACGGCGGTTTTCATCAGGGCATACGTGGCGGTGTCGGTGCCGTCGCCGCCCACCAGCGTGTCGGCGCCCGCGCCGCCATCGAGCAGGTCGTTGCCGTCTCCGCCGATCAGGGTGTCGTCCCCACCGTTGCCGCGCAGGGTATCGGCCCCCGCCCCGCCATCGAGCACGTTGGCGATTTCACTGCCCAGCAGGATATCGCCGCCCCCGCCACCGGTGGCGTTTTCGATCGTGCAGTTAAAGGCGATGCCGATATTGCTGGAAAGCGAGACCGAGGCATAGGCGAGCGAGGAATAAGCGCCCGCGTGCAGGTCTATCGTGCAGCCGTTGGCGAAGCCTGCCACGCTGATGGTATCGTTGCCGCCGGCGTCCCAGATCGCTTCAAACGAAGGCGCATCGGGCGAGAACTGGTAGGTATCATCGCCGGTGTGCCACGCCATGTTGGCGCCGTAGACCTTCTGGATCGCCTGGATATCGTAGACCATCGGCGTCTTGATCAGGTATTCCGCCTTGCCCGTGGCGGGGTTGGTCCACCAGACGTTGGCAGGATCGGTGTAGGACATGATGGTGAAGCGGCGGTTGTCCAAGCCGGCGGGAATCTTCGGCGCCTCGAACGGGTGCTTCAGACCCAGCGCGTGGCCGATTTCGTGCATCATGGCCATGAAGTTGTAGGTCCCGGGCGCGAAGGACTGGCCGATGATGGAATCGTCGATCCAGATGTCGCCGTGGGCGTTGCTCATCCCGTCGGACGCGCCGAGCGCATAGCCCCAGTAGCCGGCCGAAACCGCCGAGGTGAAGGCGATGCGGATATCGCCCACGGTGCCGTCGGCGGTTTCGGCAAGCGGGGTGAAGGCGACATTGGCGACGCTGGCCCAGTTGGCAAAGGCCTGCGCGATCTGCGCCGCCTGATCAGGCGTGACCGCCGCGGTGACGGCCGCGACGTTTTCTCCCCGGCCATAGTTGGTGGCGAAAAGGCTGGCCACGCCATCGGCCCACGGGAAGCTGTAGGTGATCTGGGTAACGCCGGCGTCCTTTGGCGACCACGCCACGCGGAACATCGCCTGCGTGGGCAGCAGGGCGTCGATGAACTTGTTTCCGCTGAGCGCATAACGCGCCACGGGAGAATTGCTGGAATAGACCGCCATCGCTTGGGCTCCATGCGCCGGATCGGCAAGAGTGCCCATTGCGAATGGCGGGGAACGCTGAACGTCGGGATAACCCGGCCATGGCATGGATGCGCAGTATCACGCACGCCTGCGGAGGGGCTGTTTCGGCCGGATGGGCGGTTCGTGCGCCCCGTTCAACCGGTTGGATGGTAAACGGGGCGCGGGGCGTTTCAGGCGGACGCGCGCATCGATCCGGTTTCGATGAAGCGCTGGTGCCACGAAAGCGATTCGGTGAGCAGCGAGGGGGAATGCTTGCCCCAGGAATCGCGCAGGGCGCGGGCATAGTAATCGGCCAGCTGGTCGCGGTAATCGGGGTGGACGCAGTGGGCGATGACCTTTTCCGCGCGCTGCTTTGGCGCAAGGCCGCGCAGATCGGCAAGGCCCTGTTCGGTAACGATCACCTGCACGTCCTGATCGATGTGGTCGACGTGGCTGACCTGCGGCACGATGGTGGAAATCGACCCGCCCTTGGCCGTGGAGGGGGCCATGAAGATGGAGATATAGGCGTTGCGGGCAAAGTCCCCCGAACCGCCGATGCCATTCTGGATGCGCGATCCCATCAGGTGCGTGGAATTGACGTTGCCGTAGATGTCGGCCTCGATCATGCCGTTCATGGCCAGGCAGCCGAGCCGGCGGATCAGTTCGGGATGATTGCTGATCTCCTGCGGGCGCAACACGATGCGGCTGCGGAAGCGGTCCATTTCGGCGTTCAGGCGATGCGCGGCATCGGGGCTGAGCGAGAACGCGGTGGCGCTGGCCATGCTGAGCTTGCCGGATTCGAGCAGGTCGAGCATCCCGTCCTGCAGGACTTCGGTATAGGCGGTCATCGGTTCGAACGGGCTATCGATCAGGCCGGTGAGCACCGCGTTGGCGATGTTGCCCACGCCCGACTGGATCGGCAGCAGCGAGGCCGGAAGGCGACCCACGGCGACTTCGTGCGACAGGAAATCGAGCAGGTGCGCGGCGATGGCCTTGGCCGAGGCATCGGGCGCCTTGAACGGGGCGTTCCGATCGGGGGTGTCGGTTTCGACCACCGCGACGACCTTGGCCGGATCGAGGCGGAAGGTGGGCTGGCCGATGCGATCGTCGGGGTGGACCAGCGGGATCGGCTTGCGATGCGGGGGCAGCGCGGTGCCGTAGTAGATGTCGTGCATCCCCTGAAGCGCGGGGTTCTGCCAGCTGTTGACCTCAAGAATCACGCGGTCCGCGCGGTCCAGCCAGGTCTTGTTGTTGCCCACCGACGAGGACGGCACGAGCGAGCCATCGGGCAGCACGGCAGTGACTTCGACCAGCGCCACATCGAGCGGGCCGAGGAAGCCCTGCCAGCACGCGGGCGCAACCTGCGAAAGGTGCATGTCGAAATAGGCCATCGTGCCCGCGTTGATCTGTTCACGCGCGATGGGGTCGGAATTGTAGGGCAGGCGGAAATCGATGCCCCTGGCCTTGGCCAGCGCGCCGTCCAGCTCGGGCCCGGTGGAGGCGCCGGTCCAGACCTTGATGGCAAAGGGATCGCCCGCCGCGTGCGCCGCCTCGATCCGCCGGGCCAGCGCCTGCGGCACCGCCTTGGGATAGCCGGCGCCGGTGAAGCCGCTCATCCCCACGACCTGCCCCGGGCCGATCAGGGTGGCGGCAGCGTCTGCATCCATCACGCGGGCAGCAAGGGCGGGGTTGGCGATGCGGGTCACGGATTTCACCTCTCGAAATGGGGATCGGACCGCCCTTAGGCCCCTGCCCCGCGAGGCGCGACCTATACTCTCGTCGTATCAGGGAGTTGATGACATCGCGCAAAGAAAAAGGGGCCGCCGAAGCAGCCCCTTTTCCTGAAACCTGCGTGGCGAGGCCGATCAGCCTTCGACCACGGTCGCCTTGCGGATCACGCCCGGGTTTGCTGGCGGTTCGCCCTTGGGCAGCGCGTCGACCAGCTCCATGCCGCTCTCGACTTCGCCCCACACCGTGTACTGGCGATCGAGGAAGCGCGCGTCATCGAAGCAGATGAAGAACTGGCTGTTGGCCGAGTGCGGCGCGCTGGTGCGCGCCATCGAGCACACGCCGCGCACGTGCGGCGCGTCGTTGAATTCAGCCTTCAGGTCGGGCTTGGACGAACCGCCCATGCCGGTGCCGTTGGGGCAGCCGCCCTGCGCCATGAAGCCGGGAATCACGCGATGGAACTTCACGCCATCGTAAAAGCCTTCGCCGGCCAATTCCTTGATGCGCGCGACATGGCCGG
>JBDLVU010000091.1:0-10864 GCA_039804665.1 Pseudomonadota bacterium
CCTTGTCCAGCACGGCGGCATCGCGGGCCAGCGCCACAACGGCAGCGCCCCGAGCGGCAAACATACGCGCCACGGCCAGCCCGATCCCGCGCGAGGCGCCGGTGACGATCACCGCCTTGCCCGCGAACTCGTGTTGCATTGCGCGTCCTTCAGATTTCGCGGCTGGTCACTGCGCCGTGTTGGTCGATGACGATCCGCACCGTCTTGTCATGCCCGTCGCGGTCGCACAGGCCAACGTAGCGGATCTGTTCGCCACGCAGCGCGCCCACCGCCTGATCGCCCAACCGGTAGAGATGCGCGCCATGCGCCACGCCGATCCACGTGCCGCCCACGGTCAGTTCCAGCACCACCGCCGCCGTCACCCACCGCCGCACGTGCGGCCGTCGCAGCCACGCGCCGATCCGGCGATAGAGCGTGTCGGCCTCCTCGCCCGGAAGCGGCCGCGCCAGCCCGACGAACACCAGCCAGCGCCGCACCATCGCCGTGATATGCGCCATGATGAGCGCGGCGATCATGCAGCACAGCATGGCGTCAGGTCACCGGCACGAGGGTAAGCTCGCTGCGCTTGTCGAGGTCGAACAGCAGGCTGGCCTTGCCGCCGGCATCGGCGGTGAGGGTCTGCCCGGTCTGCACCACGCGATAGCCGCGCCCCGGCACCAGTCGGCCAAAGCCCAGCTCCGTGCGCACCGGATCGGCACCGGCGCGCAGCACCAGTTCCAGCGCCTGCCCGTCGCTCACCGCGCGGGTCACCAGCACTTCGGGATAGGTCGCCTGCGTCAGCAGCGGCCCCTTGGTCCACGCATCAGGCAGGCCCTTGTTGACCATGTCGCGCATGGTGTTGCGGCGCGTCCACGTCAGCATGTCGGGCATGTCCGGCCCGTGCCGCTCGATCAGCGATGCGCGGGTGGCGGCGATGATTTCCTCGTCGCCCATTTCCAGCGCGGCCCACAGGACCATCGTCAGCGGGTTCATCTCGGGCCACTGGTCGAACGAGAAGTTCGCCGGCTTGCGCGTGTCCCAGCCCAGCGGCAAAAGCTTGAAATCCAGCGTGCCGTCGGCGCGGGGCTTGATGAAGTCCTGCTTCAGCACTTCCCACAGCCGCTCGGCCTGATCGGGCGCGTGCGGGGTCATGAAGCGGATGCCCCAGGTTTCACCGAACAGGCCGGAAAGGCTGGGCACCGTGAAGCCGAACGGGGTAGACGTGCACACCTTGATGCGGCCGTCGGCCATCATCATTTCATCGCGCATGGTCTGCTCAAAGCGATCGTGAACCGGCCCCAGCAGGTTCGACCCGTGCCGCGCATCGTGGAGCGCCAGCGAGGTGCGGCCGACGAGGTTGCACATCGAATAGATCCAGCGCGGTTCGCACGGGAACCAGCCGAGGTCATAGCGCTGGTAGTTCTTCTGAACTTCCTTGAGCAATGTTTCGTGGCTGTAGGGGAACGCGGTCTTTTCATCCCAGCGGAAGGTCAGCGCCCCCGGCCCGGAAAACGGCGACGTGCCGCTCGCCGTCTCGAACAGCCCCAGCGACACGCCGAGGAAGCCCGACAGCATGATGTTGTCGATTTCGACCGGGTTCTTCGAGATGGCGAAGTTGCCCCACAGGCTTTCCCAGAACCAGTAGTTCCATGTCTTACGGTCGATGTGCTTGCGGACCAGGTTTTCCTGCGCCGTGTTCAGATAGCCGTGGAACGCGGGCAGTTGGGTGTACTGGCCGAACGCGAGGTTCCAGCTCATCGTGCAGATCTGGTAGCGCAGCGCGCCGTCTTGCCAGGTGTCATTCATGGCGAACCCGGTCCAGTCGTCCACGTCCTGCAATGCAAGGTCGAGCATCCGGCGATATTCGACGATCTGCCCGTCGGGCATTTCAGGAGACGCCTCGATCGGTGCCTCGCGCAGCACGGGCTCGGTCTTGGCGAGCACCACGTTCAGTTGCGCGCCGCGCGCCTGCTGTTCGGCAAACCGCTTGCGGCGGCCCAGCGCGAGCCAGCCATAGAACGCCGCCATGCCAACCGGAACCGCGTATTGCATAACAGCCACGCCTTCGCGGCCTTCGATCCACGCGGCCGACAGCAGCGCCGTGCCCACCAGCACGCCCGGAGGCCCGAGGATCACCCCCCGCGCCCACCAGATGAACAGGATGACGGCAAAGCACGCCATGGAAACGAGCGCGCCCAGCACGCCGACCACGCCACCGGCATAAAGGAACCCGCCGCCCGGCATGATCAGGCCAAGGCCGAACGCCTTCCACTGCGCGCTCATGCCCAGAAGAACCGGAGAAAGGCCGGCAAGGAACACTGCCGCCAGCGCCAGCTGGAAACGCCGCAGGCGATACGCGGTCAGCGGCCCGTGGGGCTTTGCGCGCGCCGGAATCAGCGGAATCCTGTCGACGATCGGGCGCGCTTCCGCGCCGGGGGAAGTCTGGCCGAGGCCAGGGGTTGCATCGTCGACTGCCTGCGTGGCCATCGTCCATCTCCCGAAGAGCAAGGGTCGCCGCCTTTTTGGCAGCCGTGATTCGCTCGCGATATTTTGTACTACGATCCTGTCGAACAACAAAACCCCCGGAGGACCATGGCCATCCGGGGGCGTTGCCGTTTCATCAGTAGCGGTAGCTGACCTGGATGCCGTAGGTCCTCGGCATGCCCGCGTGGCGGACGATGGAGGCCAGGGTATCCTGGGTGTTGGTCCAGTAATAGGTGTTGCCCACGTTGCGGACATAGCCGCCCACGCGCACCTTGCCTTCGTTGAATTCAACCCCCGCGCGAAGATCGACCAGCGTATAGGCACGCATGTCGAAACGGTGGTCCGCCGTCACGCCAAGCGACGTGTCCGTGTTGGCCAGCGCCGTGGTCGAGCTGCTGTTGTGGGTCACCGAGCTGCCGAAATACGCCTTTGCCGTATCGCTCACCGGAACCTTGTATTCCAGATCGCCGGTCAGCGTGAACTCAGGTGCATAGGGGAAGTGCTGGCCTGCAAAGTTCTGCAACTGGGCCAGCGCGTCATAACCATGGAAGTCGGTCACCTTGGTCTTGATGTAGGTGCCACCAAGGCTCAGCGTCAGCCCTTCCACCGGACGGGCCAGCACTGAGGCTTCGATGCCCCAAAGGTGGCTCTTGGGAACCTGCACGAGGCCGTCGAGCGTACCGAACACCGGATCGGGCAGGCGACCGCGAAGCTGCTTGTCCTTATAATCATAGTAGAACGCAGCAGCGGTCAGTTCGAGCGCATGGTTGGCAATCGGCGCCTTGAAGCCGGCTTCATAAGCCAGCACCGATTCCTGCTTCACAGGCGCATAGCCACGGTAGCTGGCGACCGAAGCGGTCGGGAAGCTGCCTTCCTTGTAGCCCTTGCTGACGCGAACGTAGAGCAGCGTGCCGCCGTCGGTCTTGTAGTTCAGGCCGGCGTTCCACGAAACGTTATGCTCATTCAGCTTCTGATGCAGCGCGTTCGGACCATAGGGCACGAAGTTCGGATCGAAGGTGATGCATTCGCCTTCCTGCACGCTGGTGCCGAAGATCGTGTTCCACCACACCGCCGTGTCGCCGCCGAAATCGTGCGTGCAGCCCACGAAATTGCGCTTGCTGTCGGTGTAGCGCGCGCCGCCGATCAGGGTGAGGTTCGGCGTGATCTCGTATTCCGCGTTGAAGAACACGCCGAGGTTCCGGGTATCCTGCGCGGAATCGTTGTAGGTCAGAACGCCGCGCGGTGCGCCCGGAATGAACCACAGCGGATTGGAAGACGGACCTTCGCTGAAGTTGTAGAACAGGCGGTCATAAGTGTCCGCGCGGTTGTAATTGGCCCCTAGGATGAAGTTCAGCTTGTCGTACTTTCCGCTGATGCGGAGTTCCTGGTTGAAGTTCTTGATATGGCCGGTGGTGTTGGTGTCGGCCGTGGCATACCTCGAACCGTCGAAATCCTGAACGGAATCGGTCTTGTAGCGCGAATAGGCCGAAATGCTGGTTAGCGTCAGGTGATCGTCGATTTCATAATCGGCGCGCACGCTGGCCTGCCAGAAGTTGTCGTTGCGGCGCAGCGGGCGACCGAAGATGCCATAGCTCCAGTCGGCGGCGCGGGCGTTCTGCGGCGCGCGCGGATAGTTCTTGAAGTTGGTGGCATCGGGGCTGCCGCAGGTGCCGGCAACCGATCCGGCGCAATCGTCCGATTGCAGCTGTGCGGCCTGGGTATCGCCGCGATCGCGCCAGCCGTTAACGTTGATTTCCAGCTTCAGCTTTTCGCTGGCCTGGATATCCATCAGGAAGCGACCCTGCCACAGGTTCTGCTTACCCAGCTCGTCGTGCCGGGTGTAGCTGTACTGCCACGGACCGGACTGCACCGTGCGCACCGCAAGGCGGGCCTTGATCTTGTCGGACAGCGGGCCGCTGACGAAGCCCTGGATGTCGCCTGTGTTGAACCGGCCAAAGCTGGCATCGGCGCCGGCGGTGAAGTGGTCGGTCGGCTTGGCGACGATGTAGTTGATCGCGCCGCCGGTGGTGTTCTGGCCGAACAGCGTACCCTGCGGGCCCTTCAGCACTTCGACGCGTTCGATGTCGAACGCCGCGCCGCGCGTGGTGGCCGAGAACGGCAGCGCCACTTCATCGGTGTAGACCGCCACCGTCGGCGAGGCCGACAGCGTGGTTTCATAGAACCCGATGCCGCGCAGGGTATAGACCGGGGTGTTGAACGGCGAAGGCTGCACGGTCAGGCCGGGCACGATCTTGCCAAGGTCGGTCGGCGAGTTGATGCCGCGCGCCACCATCGAATCGCCCGATGCGGCGGTGATCGACAGGCCCACGTCGTTGATCGACTGCGCGCGCTTGTTCGCGGTCACGATGATTTCGGCATAGCCGGAATCCGTCGGTTGCGCAGCGCCTTGCTGCGCGGCTTCCTGTGCGTGGCCAGTCGAGGCCAGTCCCAACGCCGCGAGCGACACCGTCGCGGCGAAGATGCGGTTCCGTTGCACCATTTTCAGCACCCTCCCATTTTTTGTTGCGTGGCCCGGCGCTGTACTCCGGACCCTTTCGACACGCCTGATATTCCCCCGACTGATCCATCTGTCAATATCGTTCGACGATTTCGTGATATGAGACCGCCGGATAATTTTGTTCGGAACGTGGACGCACCGTCAAAGAATGGCTAGAAACATGGGCAACAAGTCTCAAGGAAGGGTCCGGATGGCCACCAACGTATCGAGCGGCATCATCGAGCTTGAAGCGGAATCGGCGCTGGAAGCAGGCGCGGATACCGTCGGCAGCGCGGCCGACAAGGTCAGTGAAGCGATTATTCGCGGCATCCGCAGCGGAACTTTCGTGCCCGGTCAGCACCTTGTGGAACCCGACCTGACACGCCGACTCGGCATCAGCCGTGGCTCGCTGCGCGAGGCGCTGAAGCATCTGGCGGCCGAGGGGATCGTCACGCTCAACCGCTTTCGTGGCGCCTATATCGCCTCGCTCGATCGCAAGTCCGTGCTCGATCTGCTGCAAACGCTCGAACCACTATGCGCACTGGCCGCCCGGCTTGCCGCCGAACACTGCGAGACTGAAGAGCAGGCGCGGCAGGTACTTCAGATCGCCAGCGAGATCGACGAGGCCAACCGCGCCAAAAACCGCGCGCAATACCTTGAGCGGCGGCGGCAGTTCTATTCGGTGATCGTCGAGATCGGCGGCAACCGCGAGCTGGAGCGCGCTATGCCGCTGACGCGCACCGACCTGTTCCGCGCACAGATCGAACCGGTGCAATCCGACCGTCAGCGCAGCCGCCACGCCTCGGGCTACAGCAAGATCGCGCGCGCCATCATCGAACGCAACCCGGCCGCCGCGATGCGCGCGGTGCAGCGCCATTTTGCCGGCACGCGCCAGACCATCGAGGAACTGCCCGCCGAAGCCTTTCACGACATTGTGACCTGAACCCGATTGCGCGCACCATTGCGCAATTTGACTGGACGAAATCGTCTGACGGTTTTACGACCCTGATCGGGAGCAAAAACCTGAAGGCGATGGCATGATTCGGATCGCGGCAATCTACCCGAACGCGGCAGACAGCCGGTTCGACGGCACCTATTACCGCGACCGGCACACTGCCTTCGCGCGCGGACTGCTTGAACCGCATGGCCTGATCGCGATTTCCACCACGCTCGGCCTCGCCGCGCTCGACGGCGCGCCCCCACCCTTCTGGGCCATCGCCGAGATGACCTTCCCCTCGCGCGAAGCCTTTGACGCCGCCATTGCCGCGTGCGGAGAGGCGCTGTTCGCCGACATACCCAATTACACCGACGTCACGCCCGTGCTGCAGGTCTGCGGCACGGAGCCCTGAACGCAGCCATTCAAGAACATCTAACGGGAGCCTGAAAAATGGAGCAAATCCTGCGCAGCAATTCGCCCAGGTACGTGCGCAATGCGATGGAAGACATCGGCATGATCACCGCGCTCGATGAATTCCTGAACCACCAGATCGTCGATACGTTCGCTTCGGTCAGCACATCGGAACACAGCTGGACCGAAAAGATCTGGACCGCCATCCTGCGCAAGGACGGCACGATGGGCATCGATTTCGGGCTAGGCCGCTACCACAACCGCGGCGTTCTGGATGGCTGGGGCGCGGTTTCGCGCGGGGCCGAACAGTGGACCGTGCGCTCCAACCGCGAACTGCGCGACGACCCGCTGGTCACCAATGTCGGCCCGCTGACCTACGAGATCATCGAGCCGCTGCGCCAGGTACGTTATGCACTGGCGAAGAACGACATCCAGCCGATTTGCTACGACATCACCTTTACCGCCGAAATGCCGCCCTTCTTCGAGGACCGGCACAAGCAGCGTGAAAAGGACGGCTTCCGCATCGGCTCCGACGTGATCCGCTACCACCAGATCGGCGTGCCTTCTGGCTGGGTCGAGCTGGAAGGCGAACGCATCGAGATCCGCCCCGAGGAATGGACCCAGTACCGCGACCATTCGTGGGGCACCCGGCTGGATGTGGGCGCCAACGCCACCGACATCCGCCCTTCCACCGATTTCGGCGCCGCCCGCTTTGGCGAAGGCGAGTTCATCCTGATCTGGAGCCCGTTCCTGCTCGTCTCGCCCACTGGCGAGAAGGTCTCGTACCACATCTACTACCTCGCCAAGCAGGGCCGCGTGTTCTACTCCTCGGGCTATCGCAATCTGCCCGATGGCACGCAGGAGAAGATCAGCCGCGTGCGCCCCGAGCTGCGCTACGACGACGCGACCCGCCGCCTGCTGGGCGGCAAGCTGCACTTCGACATGCAGCAGGGCGAAACGCGCACCATCGAGGTCGAGGTTGCCGGGCCTGCCGGCGTCCACCTCGGCCCCGGCCTCTATCTGGGCTTCGATGGCCGCAAGCACGGTTCATGGCATGGCGAATTCATCGTCGAGGGCGAATATTTCCCCAACACGCTCGACCGCGAAACGCTCAAGCGCATCCGCCAGGTGCGCGATTGCCCGATCAAGGTGCGTGAAGGCGATGCCATCGGCTATGGCGTCATGGAAACCATGATGCACGGCGCCCATCCCGAACTCGGCCTCACCGCCGAAAACACGCTGATCTGACGCCATGGCCCGCGACACCAACGCCCTTGCAACAGGGCTTCGCGGCTGGCTCAAGGACCGGGGCGAACGCATTACCGGCGTTCGCACCCTGTCTGCCGGCCATTCGAACGAGACCTATCTCGTCGAAGGGATCAACGAAATCCTGCGCATGCCGCCGTCGGAGGAAGGCCTCCTGCCGCCCTACGACATGGTGCGCCAGCACGAAGTGCTGACCGCCGTGGCGGGCGCCGCGCCGGGGGTGCCCCTGCCCCCGATCCTGGAACTGTGCACCGATGCGGACGTGCTGGGCGACCAGTTCTTCCTGATGGGCTGCATCCCGGGCGAGGCGTTTGAATACGCGGTTCCCGATTGGCTGGCGGCCGATCCGGTGGATGGCGCAAACAGCGTCTGCACGCAGTGGTTCGATGCGCTGGCCGCGCTGCACGCCATGCCCGTTTCGGCCATGCCCCCGGGCGGCCGCACCGTGCAGGAAGAGGCGCAGCACTGGCTCACCGTGTCGCAAGGATCGGAGGCCGATCCGCGCCTTATCGCGATCCTTGAGAACCTGGTGAAGTCGCCGCCGCGCACGTCCGGCGCGCCAACACCCGTGCATGGCGATCCCAAGCACGGCAACTGCCTGTGGCAGGATGGCAAGCTGACCGGCCTGCTCGACTGGGAAATGGCGCAGATTTCCGAACCTCTGATGGATCTCGGCTATATCCAGCTGTTCCACGATCAGGGCGACGCCGCGCTGGCCAATGCCGGGTTCGAACTGCCGGGCTGGTGGTCGCCGCAGCGCATGACCGACGAATGGGAAAAGCGCACCGGCCGCACCGCCGTGGACGTGGACCGCTACGTCGTGCTGGGACAGGCCAAGATTTCGGCCATCATCTCGGTCGGCGCGCACCTGTTCAATTCGGGCCGGATCAACGATCCGCGCTTTCAGGCGTTCGGCGCGGTCCTGCCCGCCTACGTCACCCTGCTCGACAAGCGCGCGCAAGCCGCAGGCTGATCAACGCAAACCAAAAAAGGGGGCGGACCGCCAAGGTCCGCCCCCCTTTTTGTGCGCGCTGCGGCTCCGTTCAGGCCGCTGCCAATTCCAGCAGGCAATCGCCGAATTCCACCAAATCGTTCGCGGCAAATCCGAGCGAAACCACCCGGCCACCATCGCGTGAGACGACATCGGTCTTGCGCCCCAGCACGTCGATCCGCGCCACGATCGCGCCGGGCTCAACCGTTTCCCCCACCGCGCAAGCCGGTTCAAACAGCCCGAGATGCGGCGCGGAAATGCCCGCTGCCGGCGCGGCAACCGTGACCGGGGCCGCCGGAACGTCTGCCACCAGCATCGGGTTCGCCCCGCCATCGGGCCGTGCCAGGAACAGCCGCAAGCCGTCCTTGCGCCAATAGAAGTCCTTCAACCCGGCCTTGCGGAACTGCCACAGCAGCGCGCGGATATCCTGAATTGCGGTGTCCATGCCTTAACCCTCCAGCGCGACCAGCAGCGCCGGCAGGACCGGCTCGGTGATCATCGTCGTCACCCCGGCCTTGCGCGCGGCGCGGGCGATCTCGACATTGGCCAGCGCCGATCCGCGCGCGGCCGTTTTGCCCGAAAGCGCCGCCGCCAGATCGTCGGCAGAACCTTCGGCCAGCAGCAGGTCCACATCCACGGCATCGGCGTCACTGCCTTCGCCGGGATGACGCACCGCCACCGGGCTGCGCTCGCGCGCCCAGTCGATCAGGCGGGAAAGGCGCGGATCTTCCGCCTCGCGCGGGGCTTCGGTCGGCAGCGCACCGGCATAGACCTTGCCGCTCGCGCCATCCACCGTGACCAGCTGACCCGCCAGCGCCAGCGCGCCAGCGCCCACACCCACCACGCACGGCCGGCCCAGCGCCCGGCTGACCACCGCCGCATGGCTGGTTGATCCGCCCTGCTCGGTCACCACCGCGCGCGCCGCGATCATGCCGTGAACGTCGTCAGGGCTGGTGGTCGCACGCACCAGCACAACGTCTTCGCCAGCGGCCGCACGGCGTTCGGCCTCGTCGGAATCGCCGACCAGAATGCCCGTGGCCACGCCGGGGCATGCCCCCTCGCCCGATGCCAGCAGCTGCGCGCCGTCGCTCGCCCCCGCCGCCAGATGCGGCAGCAGCAGTGTGGAAACCTGCTCGGCGCTCACCCGCGAAAGCGCGGTTGCGGCATCGATCCGGCCCTCGTTGACCATGTCGACCGCGATGCGCACGGCTGCCGCCGGCGCGCGCTTGGCCGAACGCGATTGCAGCAGGTAGAGCTTGCCCGTCTGCACGGTAAACTCGATGTCCTGCACATCGCCGTTCTCGGCTTCCAGCAGCGTGGAGGCCGCCAGCAGCGCGGCGTGCGCATCGGGCACATGCTCGCGCATGGCCTCCAGCGACAGCGGCGTGAACTTCCCCGAAACCACGTCCTCGCCCTGCGCGCGCGGCAGGTATTCGCCATAAGGCACGGGATCGCCGATCAAAGGGTTGCGGCTGAACAGCACGCCGGTGCCGCTCAGTTCGTCAAGATTGCCGAACACCATCGCCTGCACGGTCACCGCCGTGCCCAGATCGTGCGGAATGTTATTGTGTTCGCGGTAGCGCTTGGCGCGCCGCGTGTTCCAGCTGTCGAACACCGCCTGTACCGCGCCGAGCAATTGCGCGCGAACGTCGCCCGGCACATCGCCGCCGGCCTTCGCCACTTCGCCCCGCCATGCCGACGGATCGCCATCATGATGCAGCTCCACGGGCGCCTTCGCCACGATGGCACTGTAAAGCTCGATAAAGCGGCGGTGCGTATCGCGGGCAAAGCCGGGTAGCCCGGTTTCGCTGGCGAGCGACGCTTCGCCTTCATCATCGATGCCAAGGTTCAGCACCGTGTCCATCATGCCGGGCATCGAAATTGCCGCGCCCGATCGCACAGACAGCAACAGGCGCTTGTCGCCCGTGCCAAACGTGCGCCCGGTCTGCGTTTCCAGCCAGTGCAGCCCGGCGGCAATCTCGTCCTCCAGCCCGGCCGGAAACGCGCCTTCAGCCAGATAGGCAAGGCAGGCTTCGGTGGTGATGACAAAGGCGGGCGGCACGTGCAGGCCCAGCGCGGCCATGCGCCCCACTGACCAGGCCTTGCCGCCGATCAGCTTGCGGTCCGGCAGCGAGGCCCCATCGAGGGGCAAAATCCAGCGGTTCATCGTTATTCCTCGCGCTCGCGGCCCATGATCCGCAGCAGTTCTTCGTGCAGTTCGAACCACACGGTGTGATAGCTGTCGCGCCGGATGTCGCTGACCCATTCGTGGTCGCCGTCCTCGGAGGCTTCCAGCGCG
>JBDLVU010000092.1:0-10822 GCA_039804665.1 Pseudomonadota bacterium
CACGCGCGGCGACCGGATCGGTCTGGTTGGCGCGAACGGGGCGGGCAAGACGACGCTGCTGAAGCTGCTGACCGGCGAGCTTGCGCCCGACAGCGGCACGGTGACGCTGGCCAAGACGCTGCAAGGCGTGATGATCGATCAGCAGCGCAGCCTGATGAGCCCTGAAAAGCGCATCCGCGACGTGCTGTGCGAAGGCGGCGACTGGATCGACGTGCGCGGGGTGCGCAAGCACATTCAAGGCTATCTCAAAGACTTCCTGTTCGATCCCGGCCTTGTCGAAGCGCGCGTGGGCACGCTTTCGGGCGGGGAGCGGTCGCGCCTGCTGCTGGCGCGCGAATTTGCGCGGCTTTCGAACCTGCTGGTGCTCGACGAGCCAACCAACGACCTCGACCTTGAAACGCTCGACCTGTTGCAGGAAGTGATCGCGGACTACGACGGCACCGTGCTGATCGTCAGCCACGACCGCGACTTCCTCGATCGCACCGTGACCGTCACACTGGGGCTGGATGGGTCCGGCCCGGTGGACGTGGTCGCGGGCGGATATGCCGACTGGGAAAAGCAGCGCAAGGCGCGCGCCGCCGCGCAGCCCGTGGTCGGCAAGTCCGCGCCCAGGGCCGAAGCCCCCGCCCCTGCCGCGCAGATGCCGGCCAAGAAGGCCAAGCTCAGCTACAAGGACCAGCGCGACTACGAGCTGTTGCCGAAGAAGATCGAGGAACTGGACGCCGCCATTGCGCGAGGCGAGGCCCAGCTGGCCGATCCCGACCTTTACGCCAAGGACCCGAAGAAGTTCGACGCGCTGATGGCCGCGCTGGAAAAGGTGCGGGCCGACAAGGACGCGGCCGAGGAACGCTGGCTGGAACTGGCCGAGATGGCGGAAGGCTGAACCTTCCGCCACGCGAGGGTCACGCCTGCGCCAGCCGTTCGCGGGTGCGTTCGGCGATGCGCTTTTCCAGCATGAACAGCGGCATCGATCCTTCCTTCAGCACATCGTGAAACCACGGCAGGCTGAACTTGTCGCCCAGCGCCGCCTCGGCCCGGGCACGCGCCTTGATCCACGCGGTGTGGCCGATCTTGTAGCTGCACGCCTGCCCGATCATCGTGCAGTAGCGCTCGATCTCGCGCTGGCTGCGCGCGCGGGTAAAGCCGGTCTTTTCCACCATGTAGTCGGTCGCCTGCTCGCGGCTCCAGCGGTAGTGATGGATGCCGGTGTCGACCACCAGCCGCACCGCGCGGAACAGGAACGATTGCAGGTATCCCGCGCGCTCGATGCCGGTGTAACCGCCCAGTTCATCGCCCAGCTGCTCGGCATAAAGCGCCCAGCCTTCGCCATAGGCTGAGATGAAATAGTCCTTCAGCAGCATCGGCAGCGCCGCGCCGCTGCGGGCATAGCCGCCTTGCAGATGGTGGCCGGGAATGCCTTCGTGATAGGTCAGCGCGGGCAGCGAATACTTCGGCCAGTCGCCCACCTGCTTCAGGTTGATCCAGTAGATCGCCGGGCGCGAACCATCGAGCGCGGGACTGTAGTAATAACCGTTGGGCGCGCCGTCCTGGATTTCAGCGGGCACGGCGCGGATTTCCAGCGCTTCGTGCGGCACGTCGTTGAAGGCGCGGGGCAGATTGCCCTGCATCGCCGCGATGCCCCGGTTGAGGCTGGCGATCAGCGCCGCGCGGCCCTCCGCGCTATCGGGATAAAGCTGTTCGGGCGAGGTGTTGAGCTGCGCCAGCCGCTGGCCGACCGTGCCGGAGGTGAACCCGGCCTTGGTCAGGATGCCATCCAGCTGCGCCGAAATCTCGGACACCTGATCCAGTCCGGTCTTGTGCACTTCCTCGGGCGTCATCGTGGTGGTGGTCGCCTCGCGCAGCGCGGCGGCATAGATCGCCTCGCCCTGCTTCATCCGCCACGCGCCGTCGCCCGCCGGCGTGGTGGCGCGCAGGGCCTTCATCAGCGCGATCTGGCGGTCGAGCGCGGGATAGACCATCTGCGACACGATCCTGCCCGCGCGGCCTTGCCAGTCGCCCGCCAGCCCTTTGGCCGCCGCGCGCCTTGCCAGCGATTGCGCCAGCCCGCTCTGTTCGGGCGCGCCGGAACGGAGCTTTTCCATCTGCCCCAACGCCAGATCGATGGACCAGCCCGGCGCCACCACGCCGCGCGCGGCCTCGCTGCGCTGGAACCGCGTTTCGGCATCGAGCGCGCCGGCAAACGCGGCGAGGCGGGAAAGGTAGGCTTCGGCATCCGCGCCCGTTTCCACCGGGTGGCGGCTGTCGAGAAAATCGGGAATGTCGAAGTAGGCACCCTGCTGCTGGTTGATCGGATAGGGCCGCTCCACCGAATCGATGCCGAACGGCACGCCGCCCAGCGCCTGTTCAAAGCGGTAGGCCACCACTTCGCGCTGGCGCGCCACGGCGGGGCTAAGGCTGGCGGGATCGACCGCCTTCACCGCGGCCAGCGCACGCCGGTTGAACGCGACAGTCGCCGCGCGGCCGGTGGCGGTGCGATCGTCCAGCTTGCCCCGCAACGGTGCCAGCGCGCCCTTGTCCAGCCCCAGCCCGGTCGCGTTTTCGGGCGATAGCCGCAGCGACTCCGCAAAAATGCGTTCGAACGTTGCCGCCAGCCGCGCATCGCCCGCAGTCTGCGCCAGCACTTCCAGCGGCCAGCCCAGCCCGGTGAGCAATCCGCCCACACCCAACGCACTGCCCGTTGCAAGAAAATCGCGCCGCTTCATCCGACTACCCCGAGATATGGTTACATTGGCAACCGGGTGGCACATCGCCCCCATTCAGGGCAAGCGCCCTTTCGCCTTAATGGCGCAAAATTCAGGTCGCGCTTGCCCCACCCCCTTTTTTCCCGCTAAGCATCGCGCTGCGCGCCGATCCCCGATTCCGAGTACGTGACATGATCAATCGCATCCGGGATATTCGCCGGCAAAAGGGGCTGACCCTTGCCGACGTGGCGGCACGCTGCACTCCGCCCACGACAGCGCAGACCATCGGCCGGCTCGAAACGGGCATGCGGTCGCTTTCGCTCACATGGATGAACCGCATCGGCGCCGCGCTGGATGTCGATCCGCAGTTGCTGGTAAAGGCCGAGGCAGCCGGCCAGCCTTCGCTCGTCGCCCGGCTGGGCGCGCAAGGGCCAGAGGCGCTGGCCCGCCCGATGGAAGCGGTGATCCCGCTCGCCATCAATGGCGATACCCCGCTGGTGGTGCTGGCCGTTGATGTGGGCGCGGGGGAATATCGCGCGGGCGATCAGGTATGGCTGCGGCAACTGGCGCCCGACGATTTCGGCCGCGCGCTAAACCGCGACGTCCTCTCCCCTCGTCCCGGCGGCCGCTTTGCCTTTGGCCGGATGATCGACCGTGATGGCGATCGCGTGGCGCTGCTGCCGCCCGGCATCGGCCATCGGCAGGTGGTGATCGACCGGCCGGCGTGGATCGGCGTGGCGGAAATGCTGGTGCGCAAACTCTGACGAAACGCCTGCTCTCGCTTGCCACGCTGTACCCCGCGCCCACGCGGCCCGGCTTTGGCCGTTTCGTACAGCGCCAGATGGAGGCACTGGCCGCGCGCGGCGACTGGCAGGTGACGGTGATCAACCCCATCGGCCTGCCGCCCCTGCCCGCTTTTGCCACGCCCGCACGCTATGCCCCGCTACGCACGATCCCCGCACAGGAAACGAGCGGCGGAGTGACCATCCACCATCCGCGCTTCACGCTGGTGCCGGGGCTTTCCGGCCGGTTCAACCCGGCGCTGATCGCCCGCGCCGTGCTGCCGCTGGTGCGCCGGCTTCATGCCGAACAGCCGTTCGACATGGTGGACGCGCAGTTCTTCTATCCCGATGGTCCCGCCGCCGCGCGCATTGCCCGCGCGCTGGGCCTGCCGCTGGCGATCAAGGCGCGCGGGTCAGACATCCATTTCTGGGGCAGGCAGCCCGCCGCGCTGGCGCAGATGCGCGCCGCCGCAGAGCAGGCTGCAGCGCTGCTTTCCGTATCCGGGGCGCTGGCCGGCGACATGGCCGCGCTGGGCCTGCCGACCCCGCGTATCCACGTGCATTATACCGGGCTGGACCGCGCGCGATTCCACCCGTTGAACCGCCCCGCCGCGCGCGAACTCGTCGCCGCGCTGCCCGCGCTGGAATTGCCCGAAAACGGCAAGCTGGTGCTGAGCGTCGGTGCGCTGGTGCCGGTAAAGGGCACGGACCTCGCGATAGAGGCGATGACACTGCTGCCCGCCGACGTGACACTGGCCATCGCCGGCGAAGGCCCGCAAGCAGCCATGTTGCGCGCGCTGGCCGAACGGCTGGGCGTGGCAAGCCGCGTGCGTTTTCTGGGCGCGGTGGATCACGAAACGCTGCCCGTGCTGCTTTCCGCCGCCGACGCGATGGTGCTGCCCTCGCAGCGCGAGGGGCTGGCGAATGCGTGGATCGAGGCGCTGGCCTGCGGCACGCCGCTGGTCATCCCCGACATCGGCGGCGCGCGCGAAGTGGTGGACCGCCCCGCCGCCGGGCGCATCGTCGACCGAACGCCCCAAGCCATCGCCGCTGCGATCACCGACCTGCTCGCCCATCCCCAGCCACAGGAAGCGATAGCGGAAAGCGCCGCCCGGTTCAGCTGGGACGCCAACGCGGCCGCGCTGGCGGAGATTTACGGCGGGGTCGTCTAAGGCTTTTGGCGTCTGGCCATGCCCGAACGAAAAGACGGGCCGGAAGCACTGCTCCCGACCCGCCGTTTCATTCCTGCGGAACGTTCGCTTACACGCCTTCGCGCGCCAGCCGCTCCTGCTTGTCGATCGCGCTTTCGGTCGGCACGAAGCTCTTGGGATTGACCTTCAGCCAGATGAGGATCGGCGCGGCCATATAGATCGAGCTGTAGGTGCCGACGAAGATGCCCAGCGTGATCGCGGCGGTGAAGCCGAAGATCACGTCCGGACCGAGCAGCAGCAGCGCCACCAGCGTGATCAGCATCGACAGCGACGTCACGATGGTGCGCGCCAGCGTCTCGTTCACCGAAAGGTCGAGCAGTTCGGGCATCGGCATCTTGCGGAACTTCTTCAGGTTCTCGCGGATGCGGTCATAGACCACGATGGTGTCGTTCAGCGAATAGCCGATCAGCGTCAGCAGCGCGGCCACGATGTTGAGGTCGAACTCCATCTGCGTCAGCGCGAACATGCCCAGCGTCAGCGAAACGTCGTGCACAAGGCTGAGCAGCGCGCCAATGCCGAACTGCCATTCGAAGCGCAGCCAGATGTAGGCCGCCACCGCCAGCGCGGCATAGCCCAGCGCCTTGAACGCGTCCCAGCCGAGTTCCTGCGACACCTTGCCCGAAACCGAATCGACGCCGTCGATCCGCGCGTCGGCGTGGTTCTGCTTCACGTTGGCGGTGATCGTGCGCGCCATCTTGTCCGACAGCGAGGCATCGTGATCCGCGCCCGCCGGCAGCTTCATGCGGATCGAGATCTCGTTCGGCTTGCCATAGCGCTGGATGATCGGTTCGCCATAGCCGAGCCGGTTCACCTCGTCGCGCAGCTGCGCCACGGGCGCTTCGGCGCTTTGGACAAACGTGACGCGGATCATCTGGCCGCCGATGAAATCGACGCCGAGATTGAGGCCCTTGGTCAGCACCAGCCCCCAGCTTGCCGCCATCAGCAGCAGGCTGGTGATGTAGAACGGCAGGCGCCACTTCAGGAAGTGGATGTTGGTGTGATCGGGGATCAGCTTGAGCAGTTTCATCGGTCCCGCTCCTTACAGGTTCAGGTCGGCCGGGCGCGCACGGCGCAGCCACTGGGCAACCCACAGGCGGGTCATGGTCACGGCGGTGAACACCGAAGTGGCGATGCCGATCATCAGCACCACGGCAAAACCCTTCACCGGGCCAGATCCGAACGCGAACATCAGCACGGCCGCGATCACGTTGGTGATGTTGGCGTCGAAGATCGCGCGGCTGGCTTCCTTGTAGCCCACCTCGACGGCCGCGATCACGCGGCGGCCGCGATGCCGTTCCTCGCGGATGCGTTCGTTGATCAGCACGTTGGCGTCCACCGCCGCGCCGATGGTCAGCACGAAGCCGGCGATGCCGGGCAGCGTCAGCGTGGTGCCGATGATGCCCATGATGCCCAGGATCATCATCACGTTGAAGATCAGCGCGATGCAGGCATAGACGCCGAAGCGGCCATAGGTGATGAGGATGAACACCGCGAGCGCCAGCGTGCCGACGCCCATTGCGATCATGCCCTTGCGGATCGAATCCGCGCCAAGGTCGGGCCCGACGGTGCGTTCTTCCACCACCTTCAGGTCCACCGGCAGCGCGCCCGAACGCAGCGAAATCGCCAGCGCGTTGGCACTGTCGGTGGTGAAGTTGCCGGAAATCACAGCGCTGCCGCCCAGGATCGGCTCGTTGATGTTCGGCGCCGAAAGCACCTTGCCGTCAAGGATGATGGCAAAGGGCTTGCCCACGTTGGCCGTGGTCAGCTTGGCGAACTTGGCCCCGCCTTCGGTGTTGAAGGTGATCGAGACGGTCGGCTGGTTGGTCTGCGGGTTGTTGCTCTGCTGCGCGTTGGTCAGCTGGTCTCCGCGAATGCCGCCAAGGCGCTTCACCGCGATCGAGCTGGCATAGCCCGGCTTGGCATCGGCAAACGGCACGATTTCGCTGCCCGGAGGCGCGATGCCCTTGGCGATGTCGGCGGGCGACGCGCTCTGGTCCACCAGCTTGAATTCCAGCTTGGCGGTCTGGCCCAGCAAGGCCTTCAGCTGCTGCGGGTCCTGAAGCCCCGGCACCTGCACCACGATGCGCGCGGCGCCCGAACGGATGATCGTCGGTTCCTTGGTGCCCAATGCGTCGATGCGCTTGCGCACCACTTCCACCGCGGTGTCCATCGCCTGCGTCACCGCCTGGTCGATGCCTTCCTGCGTCGGCGTCAACACGAAGCGGTTGCCGTCCTGCACCGCGATGTCCCAGTCGCGCTTGCCGGTCAGGCCCGCGCCCGTGGTCAGCGGCAGAATCGCCTCGCGCACCGCGTCAACCTTGGTGGGATCTTCCACCAGAAAGGTCAGCGCGCCGTCGCGGTTGGAAATGTCGCTGATCCGCACGTCGGGCGCGGTGGTCTTCAGCTTGTTGCGGACGGATTCGTCCATGCCCTCGATGCGCTGCTGGCGCACTTGCGAAGGATCGGCTTCGAGCAGGATGTGGCTGCCGCCGGCAAGGTCGAGGCCAAGGTTGACGCGCGGCGCGGGCAGCGCGGCTGGCCAAGCCAAGTTGGCCACCGAAAAGATCGAAGGCAGCGCGGCCAGCGCGGCGACCAGAGTCACCACCCAGAGCCAGACGACCTTCCAGCGCGGAAATTCAAGCATGGGGCGTTCCGTCCTTGCGGAAGAGTCAGTCGTTGGCGGCCGGGGCCGAGCCCGGGGGCACAACATCGCCCAGCGTCGACTTCACCGCCTTGACGCGCACGTTGGGGGCGATCTCGATATCGACGGTGGCTTCGTCCACCTTGATCACCTTGGCGATCAGGCCGCCGGCGGTGACGACCTGATCACCCTTTTGCAGGCCGGCAATCTTGGCCTGGTGATCCTTCTGCCGGCGCATCTGCGGGCGCAGGATCAGAAAATAGAATACGCCGGCCATGGCCACCAGCGGCAGGAAGCTCAGCCACTGGGGCGGTTCTGCAGCGGAAGGGGCAGCGGCGGCAAGGAAGTTCAGCATGGCGGGTCCGTTCATGGGATCGTCAGCGCTCTCAAAAGATCGGGCAAAAGATCGGAAAAAAATGTGGCGCCGCGACTAGCAGCTTGCGGCAGGCAAGGCAAACGCGGCGGCCTTCTCACCCACATGCATCGCTTCAATGAAAAGACCGGGCGCGAAACACTTGCCATCGTCGAAAGCGGCGTTATAGGGGCGCCCTCCGGTCGGGACGTAGCGCAGCCTGGTAGCGCATCACACTGGGGGTGTGGGGGTCGGAGGTTCGAATCCTCTCGTCCCGACCAATTTCTCAAATCCACGAACACACCCTCCCCGCAGGCAGGACCTGCGGCAGCTGATCTGCGTCATTCGGCTTATTGTCCGCTTTGAACGCCGCCCCCAAGCCCATCCTTCGGATCGCAACGCGCGCGGAGGTGGCTGGTGAAGAGTGTGCCTGTTTTCAAGACGATTGCCCTGATTGCCCTTCTCGCCTGCGCGCCAGGCGCCCATGCCAAA
Source organism: Pseudomonadota bacterium (assembly GCA_039804665.1). Classification (GTDB taxonomy): domain Bacteria; phylum Pseudomonadota; class Alphaproteobacteria; order Sphingomonadales; family Sphingomonadaceae; genus Novosphingobium. The sequence goes on from JBDLVU010000092.1 coordinate 8,181, forward strand.
GCCGCCGCGATGCGCGTGCTGCAAATCAACGACCACCTCACCGCGTTCTACGATGGCCGCCCGGCCGAAAGCAGCGTGGACCAGTCGAAAGCGACATGGGCCGATCACGGCGCCAATTATGTCGGCGTCGCCACCTATGTGATCCACAGCGGCGACAGTGCGCTGGTCTATGATGCCTATCCCAGCACGGCGCAGGCCGCATGGGTGCGCGACTATATGACCCGGGCGGGCGTGCGGCACTTCACGCTGGTCAACAGCCACTGGCATCTCGACCACGTGGGCGGGAACGCCGTCTATGCAGACAGTCCCTCAATCGCGACAGAAAAGACCCGCGAACGGCTGATCGCCAACAAGGCCGGAATCGAGGCCGGCACCGTGTGGGGCCTGCCCGGCATCGCCCCGCTGCGCGTGCCCGATATCGGCATCACTGCCGATACCATCGTTACCGTCGGCACAGTTCGGGTCGAACTGCACCCGGTGGCAATCCATTCCGAAGACGGCCTCGTCATCCTGCTGCCGCAGGACCGGTTGCTGCTGGCGGGCGACACGCTGGAGGACACGATGACCTTCGTCGCCGAGCCCGAAAGCCTCCCGGCCCAATATGCCACGCTACTGGCGATGAAGGGTTGGGGCTTCGACCATATCCTGCCCAACCACGGCAACCCGGACGTGATCGCCAGGGGCGGCTATACGCCCGCACTGATCGACATGACCCGCCACTACATCCGCAGCATGGTGGAACACGCGCATGATGCCGACTACCTGCGCCAGCCGATCGAGGCCCACATCGGCAGCGGCATTGCCAACGGCACCGTCAGCCTGTGGTGGGCCTATCGTGAGGCGCACCAGGAAAACCTCGGCAAGATCGCGGAGTATTACAAGGACAAGCCGCTGCCCTCGTTCGGCCCGGCGGAACAGGCGCCCGCGGGATGAAGGGGATTCCACGCAATCCCCCTCATTACAAAATCACGCTTGGTTAGTTTCGGGTAATCTTTGGCTGCTAATGCGGTTGTCGGCATGGAACATTCAGCTCGCCTTCTCCGCCCGGTTCGCGCGCTTGCGCTACCCCTCCTCGGCTTTGCCGCGCTCTCGCTTGGCGGGTGTGGCGACAGCGAGCGCGTGACCCAGCTTGAACAACGCCTTGCCAACGTTGAGGCCAAGGCCGACGCTGCGGAAAAGCGCGCCAAGGCCGCCGAATCCTTTGCCGCGCGCAATGCCCCGCAGCCCTTCCCCGCCGATAACGGCGACACCGGCCCGTCGGTCGATCTCGATCCCGACGCAAACCAGGTGACCGACGACAGCGCCAACGATCCGTCGTTCAACTACGACGTGGCCCCGCCGCGGGCACCACTGATTCCGGGCGACGCCTGAGCCTGAGTGCTGGCGCTGGCGCAACTGCGCCTCCCGTCCTAAAGGTGCGCGCATCTTTCAAGGAACGGGAATTCCGCCGCATGTCTGCCAACACCGTCTATGTCCTCAACGGCCCCAATCTGAACCTGCTCGGCACGCGTGAGCCGGAAATCTATGGCGCCGACACGCTCGACGACATCGCCGGGATGCTGGAAGACCGCGCCCGTGAACTGGGGCTGGAAGTAGACGTGCGCCAGTCGAATCACGAAGGCCACCTCGTCGACTGGCTGCATGAAGCGCAGGCCGAAGGCGCAAAGGCGGTGCTGCTGAACGCCGGCGCCTACACCCACACTTCTGTCGCGCTGCACGATGCGATCAAGGCCATCCGCACCCCGGTGATCGAAGTCCACCTGTCCAACCCCCACAAGCGCGAAGCCTTCCGCCACCACTCCTACGTCGGCATGGCGGCCAAGGGCACCGTCGCCGGCTTCGGCGCGGCCAGCTACGTCGTCGCGCTGGAAGTGGCGGCGCGTCTTTGACGGGTGCGGAAAGGCCCTCCGGCCTTTCCTTTGCGGCACCGGCCCGCAAGCCCCCTGCGGACGCAGGGGGCGCCCCAGAAAGAGCGCTTTTCCACCGCGCCCGCGCGCAAACCCTTGCAACGTGGTTCCCTTGCGGGCATGGGCCGCTGCTTGAACGTTGTACCCACGCGCGAGGAATACGAATGACGCAGGATCGCGGCGCGAAGAGCGAAACAATGGCCATCGACAGCGCGCTGGTGCGCGAACTGGCCGAACTGCTTGCCGATACCGGCCTTTCCGAAATCGAGGTGGAGGACGGCACGCGCAAGATCCGCGTGGCCCGCACCCTGACCGCCGCCGCAGCGCCGGTGGCGTATGCCGCCGCGCCGGCACCTGCCGCAGCCGCTCCGGCCGCTGTCGCAGCGCCCGTCGCCGCTCCGGTCGACGACCACGCCAATGCGGTCAAGTCGCCGATGGTCGGCACCGTCTATCTCGCCGCCGATCCCTCGGCACCCAACTTCATCTCCGTGGGCCAGGCCGTGAAGGCGGGCGAAACGCTGCTGATCGTTGAAGCGATGAAGGTGATGAACGCCATTACCGCGCCCACCGCCGGCACGGTCAAGGCCATCCTGGTCGAAAACGCGCAGCCGGTCGAATACGACCAGCCGCTCGTCGTCATCGCCTGAGGCGGCAGGCATGGCCATCAAGCGCCTGCTGATCGCCAATCGCGGCGAAATCGCGCTGCGCATCCATCGCGCCGCGCACGAAATGGGG
>JBDLVU010000093.1:0-11735 GCA_039804665.1 Pseudomonadota bacterium
GGCTTGCGGCCGAAGTGGCCGTAGGCGGCGGTGGGGCTGTAGATCGGCTTGTTGAGGCCAAGGCCGGTGCGGATGCCGCGCGGGGTGAGGCCGCCCAGCCTGTCGCGCGAAACGGCGGTCAGTGCCTCTTCCAGCCTTGCATCGTCCACCGTGCCCGTGCCGTGGGTATCGACATACAGCGACAGCGGCTGCGCGACGCCGATGGCATAGGCGACCTGGATGGTGCAGCGTTTGGCCAGGCCCGCCGCGACGACGTTCTTGGCAAGGTAGCGCGTGACGTAGGCGGCCGAGCGGTCGACCTTGGTCGGGTCCTTGCCCGAAAACGCGCCGCCGCCGTGGGGGCTGGCGCCGCCGTAGGTATCGACGATGATCTTGCGCCCGGTCAGGCCGGCGTCGCCATCGGGCCCGCCGATCTCGAAGCTGCCGGTGGGGTTGATGTGGTAGACCGTATCGGCCGAAAGCAGCGCGGCCGGGATCACGTCGGCCACGACCTTCTTCACATAGGCCTTCAGCTCGGCTTCCTTCGCGCCTTCGTCATAGCCCTTCTTGTGCTGGGTGGAGACGACGATGGCGGTGGCGGCCACGGGCTTGCCATCCTTGAAGCGCAGCGTGACCTGGCTCTTGGCGTCGGGTTCGAGGAACGGCGCCGCGCCCGAATGGCGATCGGCGGCCATGCGTTCGAGGATCTTGTGGCTGTAATCCAGCGTCGCCGGCATCAGGTCGGGCGTTTCGTCGCAGGCGAAGCCGAACATGATGCCCTGGTCGCCGGCGCCTTCGTCCTTGTTGTCGCCCGCGTCCACGCCTTGCGCGATGTGCGCCGATTGCGGGTGCAGGTTGTTTTCAAAGCGCAGCGTCTTCCAGTGGAAGCCGTCCTGTTCATAGCCGATGCGCTTCACGGTGGCGCGAACGGCGTCTTCGACTTCCTGCTGCACGCCGGGCGCCCAGTTGCCGTCGGTATCCATGATGCCGGCCCCGCGGATTTCGCCGGCCAGCACCACCAGTTGCGTCGTCGTCAACGTTTCGCAGGCGATGCGCGCTTCGGGGTCCTTGGACAGGAACAGGTCGACGATCGCGTCGCTGATCTGGTCCGCCACCTTGTCGGGATGGCCTTCGGAAACGCTCTCGGACGTAAACAGGTAATCGGTGCGGGATTGCCATATAAAGCAATCTTTATGTCGCCTCTAGCGTTTGCGACGGCGCCTTGCAACCAGCGCGAGGGCAAGAAGAACTGCGGCCCAGCCAAGCCCAAGTGCGTTGCCGACGCGCGCGAACAGCGTGGGCGCGTGGGGCGGCGGCACGATGCCATCGAGCCGCCCTGCGGTAAGCCGGGGCACATGTGCGCGCACCACGCCATCGGCATCGATCACCGCGCTGATGCCGGTGGTGGTGGAGCGCAGGATCGGCAGCCCTTCCTCGATCGCGCGCATCCGTGCCTGTGCCAGATGCTGCGGCGGGCCCCACGATCCGAACCAGCCATCGTTGGACGGGTTGAAGATGTAGTCAGGCCGGTGCGCGCGATCGACCACTTCGCCAGAGAACACGATCTCGTAGCAGATCTGGAAGCCGGCCTTGCCCCAGGGGCCAAGATCGATCGTGCGCGGGCCGGGACCGGGGAAGAAATCAAGCGATCCGGCCACAAGGCGCGACAGGCCCAGCGGTTCAAGCAAGGGGCGCATCGGCAGGTATTCGCCATAGGGCACGAGATGGGCTTTGGCATAGCTGCCGCGAATCACGCCGTCCGCATCCAGCGCGGTGACGACGTTCCATGCGCCGTCCAGCTCGCCGCCGCGATAATGCAGGTCGGTCGTGCCGGTCAGCAGCAGGCCGCCGGGGCCGACGGTGCGGCCAAGGCGCGCCCGCGCCATCGCGGGGTCGGCGGCGTACGTCGTCTCGCGATACCAATAGGTTTCATAGCCCGGGCGCAGGAAATCGGGCACGCCGCTTTCGGGCCACAGCACGATCCGGCGCGCGCCCGGCTGGCGCGGCAGCGATAGCGCGGCGGTCTTGCGAAACTGGGCTTCGAACTGCGCGGGATCGTTCAGCTGGTCCTGCCGGATGTCGGGCTGGACCAGCGTGAAGGGCAGCGTGCCCTGCCGGCCATCGCCATGGAGCGGCAGCAGGAACAGCAGCGCGGGGACCAGCGCATAGAACGCCGCGGGAGCCGGCGTTTTCGCGCGCAGGGCGCGGAAGGCAAACAGCCAGTAACCCGCCAGCAGCACCACCAGCCCGGACAGGGCATAGGTGCCGAGCCACGGCGCCACGTGGGCAAGGCCGGGGCGATCGAACGGCCCGAGCGTGACGACGGCCAGCGGGTTCCATGGAAAGCCGGTAAAGGCCCAGCCGCGCAGCCATTCGGACAGAGTCCAGCACGCGGCGAATGCGGGGACGAACGCGGCACCCGCACGGCGGGCCAGCAGCCACGCGGCCAGCGCCGCGAGCGCCGGGTACACCGCGAGGTAGAGTGCGAGCAGCACGACTGCGATCCAGCCGAGCCATGCCGGCATCTGCGCCTGATAGGTGAAGGCGGTGGCGATCCACCCGTTGCCGGCGGTGAAGTGGCCGAGCCCGAACAGCCAGCCGGCCAGTGCCGCCTTGCGCCAGTGGCCCGCGTGTTCGATGCGATTGGTGAGAAAGGCGAGCGCCGCGAGCGTGGCGGGCCACAGCATCAGCGGCTGGAAACCGGTGGCCCCCAGCGCGCCGACGGCGATCAGGACCAGCGCATCGCGCCCCGGAGAGGGAGAATGAGAAGGGGAGGAGTATCCGGAGCGCTGCATGCGCGCCGAGCTATGCCGGGAAGGACGGCCGATCGCAAGCAAGCGGCCGTCCTGCCCGAATTACTGTCACTCGGCGGCTTCCGGCGCCGGCGTCTTGCGCGGGCGACCGCGCTTTTTGGGAGCGGGGGCTGCGTCTTCAGCCGACCCAGCGTACGCTTCCTCGGCCTGTTCGGCGCGGGCGCCGATGGCGGGCGGCAGGCTCGACGGATCGAGCGCGACCGGGGCCGGTTCGGCATCGCGCTGCTGGCGACGTTCGCCGCGCGGACGCAGGCCGCCGCGCACGGTGCGCGGCGCGGGCACGAACGGGTTGTCGCCCGCGTCGATCACCGGCTCGCCTTCGTCGGCGCGGACGCCTTCGCCGGGCAGCGCCTCTTCGGTGGCGACCTGCGGTTCGAAGCGGCGGCGGTTTTCACGCGGGGCGCGGGGTTCGCGGTTTTCCCGGGGTTCGCGTTCTTCGCGGCGGGCGGGCGGGCGGTCGAACGCGGGGAAATCGCCTTCGACGCTGAAGTCGCCCTCGTCCTCGGTGTCCTGATCCTGCCAGCGGTCGCCGGCCACGCCGCCGTTCTGGCGGGTGCGCTGTTCTTCCTGGCGAACGCGCGTGTCGGCAATCACGCGGAAGTAGTGGTCCGCGAACTGGAGGTAGTATTCCGCCTGAACGCGATCACCGTTGAGATGGGCATCCTGCGCCAGCTTGCGGTACTTCTCCAGCAGCTGGGGGGCGTTGCCCCGGGCGCGGCTGTCGATCCGGTTGAGCTGCTGGCCGCCACCCTGCGGGCGGTTGTTACCGCGACCGCGACGGCGGTTGTTACCACGATTGTTGTTCAACTCAGGCACTTCCTTGTCTGGGGCGGCGTTGCCTACCGATAGTGATACCGATGGTGCTTCTGATGCCGCGAAACCCTGTGCCACCAGCCTCGCCACGTGCGAAGCAGTGGTTCCCAGCATCTGCCTGTCGCCGATTTGTGGATCGGACATCCGGTGCAAATGGTGGAGCCGGCCGGGACGGGAAGCCTTCATCCGTCGCCCTGCCTGAGGCCTAATTAGTGATGCGCACCCATATTGCCAAGAGGAAACTTGTCAGTCTTCGCGCCTTTTCACCGCCATTTCGACCGCGCGGGGGCGTCCCGCCAGATCGAGGTGCACCCTGGTGGCAAGGCCACGCTCTTGCGCGAGCGCGGAAACCGGGCCTGCCTGCGTCCAGCCGGTTTCCACCACGGCGATTCCGTCGGGGGCAAGAAGCGCAGGGAGGCAGGGGATCAGCACGCGGTAGTCGTCAAGCCCGTCCTCCCCCGCAAACAGCGCGTCGTGCGGCTCATAGGCCTCCACCGAAAGCGCCAGCGGTTCCCCGGTTTCGATATACGGCGGGTTGGCGAGGATCAGGTCGAACGTGCCGAGACCGCTGGTCCAGCCTGCTTGCGTCCAGTCGATCGGCCGCATGGTGGCGCGCAGGCCGAGTTGCGCGGCATTGGCGGTGGCGACGGCCAGCGCCTCGGGCGAACGGTCCAGCCCCAAGCCATCGGCCTGCGGCCATAGCGAGAGCGCGGCGAGCAGAAGCGCGCCCGATCCGGTGCCCAGATCAAGGATGCGCGAGGGAGCCCGCGTGCCGAAATGCGCCTGTGCCGCCTCGATCAGCGTTTCGCTGTCGGGCCGCGGGATCAGCACGGCCGGGCCGACGATCAGGTCCAGCCCCCAGAATTCCTTGCGTCCGGTGATATAGGCCACGGGTTCGTGCGCCAGCCGCCGTTCAACCAGCGCGGCGAAGGCGGGCGGCACGGGCGCGGCCATGTGGCGCAGCAGCAGGTCGCTGCGGGTGCAGCCCATCGCGTGGGCCATCAGCACTTCGGCATCGAGACGGGCGGTGTCGCTGGTGGCGGCAAGGCGGTCTGCCGCCTCGCGCAGGGCGGTGCGCGCGTCCATGCGGATCAGGCGTCCATCGCGGCGAGGCGCTTGGCCTGATCCTCGGCCAGCAGCGCGTCGATCAGCTCGGCAAGGCCGGGACCTTCGAGGATTTCGGGCAGGCGGTGCAGCGTCAGGTTGATGCGGTGGTCTGTCACGCGTCCTTGCGGGAAGTTGTAGGTGCGGATGCGTTCGCTGCGGTCGCCCGAACCGACCATGGCCTTGCGCGCCTCGGCCTCCACGCCCTGCGCTTCGTCGCGCATCTTTTCGTACAGGCGCGTGCGCAGCACCTGCATCGCCTTGGCGCGGTTCTTGTGCTGGCTGCGTTCGTCCTGGCAGATGACCACGAGGCCGCTGGGCAGGTGGGTGATGCGCACCGCCGAATCGGTGGTGTTCACGTGCTGGCCGCCGGCGCCGCTGGCGCGGTAGATGTCGATCTTGAGGTCTTTGTCCTCGATCGCCACGTCCACTTCGTCGGGTTCGGGCAGCACGGCCACGGTGGCGGCGCTGGTGTGGATGCGCCCGCCGGATTCGGTCACCGGCACGCGCTGCACGCGGTGGACGCCGGATTCGAACTTCAGCTTGGCGAACACGCCCTGCCCCGCCACGTTGGCGACGATTTCCTTGAAGCCGCCAAGGTCGTTGGCGTTGGTGGAGATCACCTCCACGCGCCAGCCCTGTTCGGCGGCATAGCGTTCGTACATGCGAAACAGGTCGGCGGCGAACAGCGCGGCTTCATCGCCGCCGGTGCCGGCGCGGATTTCCAGCATGGCGGGGCGCACGTCGGCCGAATCGCGCGGCAGCATGGCGATGGCGAGGCGGTGTTCCGCCTCGGGCAGTTCGCCGCGGATGCGGGCGATCTCTTCCTCGGCCAGTTCGCGCATCTCGGGATCGTCGAGCGCGGCAAGGCTGGCGAGTTCGCCGCGCATCTCGCGCACTTCCTCAGCGACGCGCGCGACCGGCTCCAGTTCTGCATAGTCGCGGCTGGCGGCGACGAAGTCCGCGCCCTCCAGCGTGCCGCTGGCAAGCCGCGCCTCAAGCTCGGCAAAGCGCGCGGCGATCTGGCCCAGACGCTGGTCGGATACGCTCACTGCTGCTCCGCGACGAAGGCGTCGAAGACCTCGCTGGCGCGCTCGGCTGCCGCGAAGCCGGCTTCGAGCACGCGCAGCGAGCGGGTCGGCGCGCCATCGCGCACGTCGAGCGAGACGATCGCGGCGGGGTTCAGCTTCTTGGCGCGGTCAAAACGCTTGCGCGGGGAGCCGGTGGCGACGATTTCGGCCGAGACGCCGGCACGGCGCAGGCGGGAAAGAAGCGCGAGCGCGGGCCCTTCCTGCTCTACGTTTTCGGCAACGACGACCACATCGGGGCGGGCTTCGGGCTTGTCCCCCACCAGCATCGCCAGCCGCTCGATCCCCGCCGCCCAGCCGACGGCCGGGGTGTGCGGGCCGCCAAGCGCTTCGATCAGGCCGTCGTAGCGGCCACCGCCCAGCACGGTGCCTTGTGCGCCCAGCCGGTCGGTGACGAATTCGAACGCGGTGTGGCGGTAGTAATCAAGCCCGCGCACCAGCGCCGGGGCGCGGGTCCATGCCACGCCCGAGGCGTTGAGGCCGCTGGTGACTCTGGCGAAGAAATCCTGCGCTTCGTCGCTCAGGAAGTCGTCGATCTTTGGCGCGTCGGCGGTGAAGGGCTTGTCGCGCGGGTCCTTGCTGTCGAGGATGCGCAGCGGGTTGCGTTCGAGGCGGTCCTGCGAATCCTCGCTCAGATCGCCCTTGTGCGCCCGAAAATAGTCGATCAGCGCCAGACGCCATGCCTCGCGGCTGGGGGCATCGCCCAGCGTGTTGAGGTGGAGCGTCACGCCGTCCGATATGCCCAGTTCCTTGAGCAGCTGGTCGGCCATCACCAGCAGTTCCACGTCGGCCTGCGGCTCTGCCGCGCCGATGATCTCGGCATCGATCTGGTGGAACTGGCGATAGCGGCCCTTTTGCGGGCGTTCATAGCGGAACAGCGGGCCGTGCGTCGCGATCTTCAGCGGAGCATACTGCTGCCAGCCGTCGGTGAGGTAGGCGCGGGCGAGGCCGGCGGTGAATTCCGGGCGCAGGGTCAGCGATTCCCCGCCGCGATCCTCGAACGAATACATCTCCTTTGAGACGACGTCGGTGGTTTCGCCCAGCGAGCGGCTGAACACGGCCGTCTTTTCGAACACCGGCATTTCCACGCGGCGGAAGCGATAGAGCTTGCGCACGCGTTCGAAGGTTTCGACGACGAAGCCGAAGGCCTCCGCATCGGGGCCGAAGATGTCCTGCGTGCCGCGGATGGCCTGCGGGGTCTGAATGCTCGGTGTCTGGCTGCTCATATTCGCGCGCGCTTAGCGCAAGGGGGCGCGCAAGGAAAGGATCGCCAAAAAGGACGGCGCGGCCGGTTGCAGGTGTGACCGGTTCCGGCCATGAAGCGTCGATGGTTACCTTTCGTTCGGCAGCATCGCTCCTCTCCGCCTTTTTCCTCGCCTCCACCGCCATGCCTGCGCTGGCACAGGTTCAGCCGGATACGAATACCCGGCCGATGGCCGTGCCGATCGTGCGTGCGGTGCCCGATGCGCAGGACGTGCCCTTTCCCGGCACGATCACGCTGGACATCGACGCCAGCGACGTGACCACCGGCGCCTTCCGCGTGACCGAGACGATCCCCGTACCCGCCGGCGCCACCAGCCTGACGGTGCTGTACCCCGAATGGCTGCCCGGCAACCACGGCCCGCGCGGGCCGCTGGCCGAACTGACCGACCTGCGCTTCTTTGCCGGGGACAAGGCGCTGACGTGGACGCGCGATCCGGTGGACGTCTATGCCTTCCACGTCGACGTGCCCGCCGGCACAACCGAGGTGGTGGCCAGGCTGATCCACACCTCGCCCTTGCGCGATGCCGAGGGCCGCGTGGCGGTGACGCGCGAGATGCTGAATCTGCAATGGGAGAAGATGAGCCTGTATCCCGCCGGGCACTATGTGCGGCAGATCAGGGTGCGCCCCACGGTGACGTTCCCGCAAGGCTGGACGGCCTACACCGCGCTGGATGGCAAGGCGGTTTCCGGCAACCGCGTCAGCTGGGGCGTGACCGACTATGAAACGCTGGTCGATTCGCCGATCTTTGCCGGGATGTATGCCCAGCGGTTCGATCTGGGGAAGAACGTGTTCCTGGATGCCGTGGCCGACAAGCCGGAGCTGCTGGCGATCAAGCCCGAGAACCTCCAAACCTATCGCAATCTGGTGGACGAGGCGCTGGCGACGTTCGGCGCGCGGCATTTCGACCATTACGACCTGCTGCTGGCGCTGACCGACCGCATGGGCGGGATCGGGCTGGAACACCACCGGTCGAGCGAGAACCAGTACGAGCCGCGCACGTGGATCGACTGGAGCGGAGGCGACTGGGACCGCAACGTGATCCCGCACGAATTCACCCATTCGTGGGACGGCAAGTTCCGCCGCCCGGCCAAGCTGTGGACGCCCGATTATCGCCAGCCCATGCAGGACAACCTGCTGTGGGTCTATGAAGGGCAGACGCAGTTCTGGGGCTATGTGCTGGCGGCGCGCAGCGGCATCCAGAGCAAGGACATGGTTCTGGGCAACCTTGCCAACTGGGCGGGCAGCTTCACCCAGTATCCGGGCCGGGAGTGGCGATCGGTGGAGGATACCACGCACGATCCGGTGTTCGCCGCGCGCAAGCCCAAGCCCTTCGCCTCGCTGGCCCGCAACGAGGAATATTACACCGAAGGCGCGCTGGTGTGGCTGGAAGCCGACCAGATCATCCGCGATGGCACCGGCGGCAAGAAGGGGCTCGACGATTTCGCCCGCGCCTTTTTCGGCATCCGCGACGGCGACTGGGGCGTGGCGCCCTATGAACTGGATGACGTGGTGAAGACGCTGAACGTCGTCTATCCCTATGACTGGGCCGGATTCCTGAAAACGCGCATCCAGACGCCGGGGCAGCCCTCGCCTACCGGCGGGATCGAGCGCGGTGGGTATCGGCTGGTGTGGAAGGACGAACCGAATCCGTATGACAAGGCGCGGATGGCGGCGGGCAAGTTCCTGTCGCTCAACCATTCGATCGGCCTTGCGCTCGACAAGGACGGCAAGGTGACCGCCAGCCGGTGGGACAGTCCTGCGTTCAAGGCCGGGATCGTTTCGGGCATGACGGTGGTTGCGGTGAATGGCACGGCCTATGACCCCGACGTCATCAAGGCGGCGATCACAGCGGCCAGGGGCACGGCCCAAGGTGCGGGTGCGCCGATCGAACTGCTGGTGCGCCGCGACGACAGCTATGCCACGGTCTCGGTCGACTGGCGCGGCGGCTTGCGCTGGCCCTGGCTGGAACGGGCGCCGGGGGCAAAGGGGCTGGGCGGACTTGACCTGTTGTTGAGCCCGCGAAAGGGTGCGGCGCGAAAATAACGGAGCGAACATATGGCGGCGGGCGGATGGCAGCTGGGAAAGCGACTGGCCCCGCCACGCTTCGTGATGTTTCTGGTGCTGCTGGTTGCGGCGTTTTTCGGCTGGCGAAACCTGTTTGGCGGGCACGGGGTGACCGATTCGCTGGCGATGGGCTTCGATTTCGCGGCGCTGGCGTTCCTTGCCTCGCTGTGGCCGCTGCTGGCCGATTGCGATGCCGCCACGATGCGCCGCCACTCCGAAGAGAACGACGCCAACCGCGTGCTGGTGCTGGTGATTACCTCGGTACTGACGCTGGTGGTGATGGCCGCCATCGCGGGCGAACTGCCGCAGGCGAGCAAGGGCGATCACGGTTCGATGATCAAGCTGATCGTCACGCTGGTGCTGACGTGGCTGTTCGCCAACGGGGTCTATGCGCTGCACTATGCGCACGAATACTATGCGCGGGGGGATGCGCCGGGCAGGGACGCGGGCGGGCTGGACATTCCCGGCACGCCGACGCCCGATTACCTTGATTTCGCGTACTTTTCCTTCACGCTGGGGATGACGTTCCAGACATCGGATACCGAGATCACCAGCCGGGCGATCCGGCGGATCGCGCTGTTGCACAGCTTTGCCGCGTTCGTGTTCAATATCGGGGTGATCGCCTTCACCATCAACGCGCTGGGCGGAGGCGGGGGCGGCAGCTGAAAAGGGCAGGACTGCGCCATAAGTATTGTTGCAGCGCACAAGGGCCGGCGCTAGAGGCGGGGCACTTCAACGCCATCCAACAAGAAGGCAGTCCATGCGCATCGACATGATTCCCACCGGCGAGAATCCGCCGGAAAGCCTGAACGTCATCATCGAGGTTCCCGTTGGCGGTGAACCGGTGAAGTACGAATTCGACAAGGCTTCGGGCGCGCTGTTCGTGGACCGCATCCTGCACACGCCGATGCGCTATCCGGCGAACTACGGCTTTGTGCCGCACACGCTTTCGCCCGATGGCGATCCGCTGGATGCGCTGGTGATCGCGCGTTCGCCGTTCGTGCCGGGGTCGGTGGTGCGCGCGCGCCCGATCGCGGTGCTGAATCTGGAAGACGAGCACGGCGGCGACGAAAAGCTGGTCTGCGTGCCCGACGACAAGACCTTCCCGTACTACAGCGACGTGGCCGAAAAGACCGACCTGCCGGAGATCGTTCTCCAGCAGATCGAGCACTTCTTCACCCACTACAAGGACCTGGAAAAGGAAAAGTGGGTCCGCGTCGGCAAGTGGGGCGGCGCGGAAGACGCAAAGCGCATCACGCTTGAGGCGATCGACCGCTACAACGAAGACAAGAAGGCCTGATAGACCTCCATTGCCCGCCGCCCTATTCCACGGGGCGGCGGGAATCGAGCAGGTCCGCGCCTTCGTCGTCGCCCTCGCGTTCGTGGGCGACCATCTGTTCGATATGCCTGTCAGGCGCCAGGTCGGTCCTTTCCGGGCCGGTTGGCTGGACTTCGGGCGCTTCCACCACCTTTTCACGCAGCAGCCGCACCCGATAGGCCGGGGCGACAGCGGGAACTTCGGCTTCGCGCAGCGCGCGGCGCACGGTCTCCATCGCCTGCGTGCGGCCCTTGCCGAAATAGAGATCGGCCAGCGCCTTCAGCCCGATGCCCCGCGCGGAGCAGGGATTGGCATCGTGCGCGATGGGGTATTCAAAGCTGAACTGGCGCTGCGGATTGGGCGCGATCCGGCCCTACAGGCGCCGCCGGCCGGAGATGGCATAGCCAAGGAACCCGACCAGCACCGCCACTTCAATCGCCACGCCGATCAGCGGCAGCGCGCGCGATGTTGAGACGAGGCTAAAGGACCCAAGGACCAGGCAAAGCGGGCCTGGCAGCCGCAAGAGGGAAGCTGGACGGGCCATCGGGGGGCAAGCGCGCGACCCCGCGATGGGTTCCGGAACGCTCGATCAGTCGCCCGCGATGCTCATCCCGTCGATGCGCAGGGTGGGCACGTCGATCCCGCGATGCACGTCGAGATCGTTGGCCGCGACCAGCGCGGCGAACATGTCGATCAGGTTGCCCGCCACGGTGAATTCGGCAATCGGCCCGGCAATCTCGCCATTGACGATGCGGAAACCCGATGCGCCGCGGCTGTAATCGCCGGTTACGCCGTTCACGCCCATGCCGATCAGTTCGGTGACGTAGATGCCGTCCTTGATGTCGGCCATCAGTTCGGCCGGGGTGGCGCTGCCCGGTTCCAGCACGATGTTGCCCGCCGAGATGTGCGGCGCGCCCGATCCCCCGCGTGAGGCGTGGCCGGTGGGCGTGGCGCCCAGCTGGCGGGCGGCGGCGCAGTCCATCAGCCAACCGGTGAGGCGGCCCTTTTCGACAAGGTTGCGCGGCGCGACGGGCAGGCCTTCGCCATCGAACGGGCGCGAGCGCAGGCCGCGCTGGCGCAGCGGGTCTTCGCTGATGGTCACGGCCGAATCGAAGATCTGCGCGCCGTCCTTGTCCAGCAGGAAGCTGGCGCGGCGGGCAATGGCACTGCCCGAAATCGCGCCGAGCAGGTGCCCGACCAGCGAGCCGCCGACGCGGGGATCGAACACCACCGGCGCGGGGCCGCTCTTGACCCGGCCGGGGTTGAGCCGGCGCACGGCGCGGGTGCCGGGG
>JBDLVU010000094.1:0-10401 GCA_039804665.1 Pseudomonadota bacterium
TGCGCGACCTGAGCGCGGCCTTCGGCCTGCGCGTGGGCGTCAAGCTGATCCAGACCGAGCTGTTCGACGCCCAGGCCATCCACGAGCTGTCGGGGCTGAGCCTGGACCGGCTGGCGAACCCCTTCACCGGCTGGAGCGCGGCCCATGGCGGGGCGGCGAACGGGCCGTTCCTGAGCGTCTACGCCCTGTTCCAGGCTCTGGTGTTCGTGTTGGCCTTGGCGGTCGGCTCGATCACCGCCGTGCGGTTCGAATCCGGCGGGCGCGAACATGTGGTGACGGGTGACCTGTTCGTGCTGGGGGCCAATGCCATCCATTCACCCGCGATCCTGCTGCGATCCGGGATCGATCACGGGCCGACGGGGCAGGGCTTGCACGAAGCCTATGGCATCGAAGTGGAAGCGATGCTGGACGGGGTCGACAATTTCGACGGCAGCACCATCACCACGGGTGCTGATTACGGCGCTTATGATGGTGCGTTCCGCAGCCAGTCGGGCGCGGCGCTGCTCTATTTCGAAAACCGCTGGAAGTTCGGCTTGCGGCCCGAACCCGGCCGCTGGCGGCAGACCCTGCCGATCGTGATCGTGGTGGAAGACCTGCGCGAGGTCCACTTAGGCGACTTCGAACACACCTTTTACGACCATGCCGAGGCGCGGCACCCCGCCATCCTGCGCATGGTCACCGATGAAAGCTGGGAAGCCATCCCCAATGCCGAACAGGGGCCCGATTTCGCCGCGCGCGTGCGGCGCGGGATGGACGAACTGCTGGCCGCCCTTGCGCCGGGGGAAACCGCCGCACTGTTCACTCATGCCGGCACCATCGGCGAGATCTGCCGGCAGGCCACGGGCAGCCGCGCCTTTGCGTTCATGGGGGTGGAAAACGCGTCCATCTCGCGGCTGGTGATCCTGGCCGACGGCACTTGGAAGCTGCGCACCTTCAACGAAGTGGCGCACCTTTGATCGGAACGGGCCGGGGCAAATGAAGCGCCCGGCCCACCGTCATCACTGCTGCTGCGCAGCCTGCCCACGCCTGATCTGCTCTTCCATCACCTGATTCCAGTGCTGGATGATCATCTCCTGGTAAGCGCCCAGCCGCGTATAGGGCGCGGTCGGGTCGGCCGCATGCGCGCCCTTCTGGATCAACGGCATATTCGACATGTCCTGATCGAACACATAGCCAAGGAACCCGAACTCTGGGCAATGTGCGAACACGCTCTGGTCGGCGTCCAGCACCACCGGCTCGGCGGCAGGGGGCACCGCCCCTTCGGGGCAGGGCAGCAACAGCCGCACGTCGAAATAGCTCAGCTCCGGATCGCTCTCGTGCGGCAAGAACTGATAGGTGAACGGCACGGCTTCCGACAGCCAAAAGCACGCGTGCGGGTAGACGAAATAGAGCGGGCTATCGAGCATCACAGCATCGGGCCGCTCGATGGGCCGTCCATAGAAAGTCGAGGCCACTTCCCGGTGCCACTGCGCCAGTTGCGCGCGCAGGTCGCCCGCTTCGTCCAGCACCGGCAGGTCCGCATCGGGATAGTGCCAGTCGCGCATCGCCTGCCCGATCATCTGTGCCGCCTTCAACGGGGTATCCTCGCTCGGCGCATGCATGCTGGGCGTCGCCGAACAGGTGGTATTGCGCCCGACATGGCCATTCAGCCCTCGCCAGATATCGTATTGCCCTTGCGCATCGCCGGTGAACGGCACGGCTTCGGGATGCGTGGCGAACAGGTGATAGGCTTCCTGAAACGCCTCCTGCGTCACCTTCCAGTTGGCGCGCACCAGCTTGCGGAACCGCGCGGCTGTGTAGCGGCGCTCAGGCTCGAACACCTTGAAGTGTTCGGGCACCACGTGCAGCGCTTCCGAAAGCGGCGCAGCGTCCTTGTCGGCGTTGACAAAGATGAACCCGCCCCAGCGCTCCAGCCGGATTTCTGGCAGGCTGCCGTTCAGCCGGGTGATATCGGGAAAGTCCCAGTGGCTGGGGATCGCCTTCAGCCGCCCGTCGGCCTTCCATTCCCATCCGTGATAGGGGCAGCGGATCGTCTCGCCGCCTTCCTTCTTCGCGCACAGCAGCGTCCCGCGATGAAGGCAGCTGTTGCGAAACGCCTTGAACTCGTCCCCGCCCGATCGCGCGATGATGTACGATGCCGGCCCGACATTCAGCGGCAGGCGATCGCCCACTTCGGGCAAGTCTTCCTCGCGGCAGGCATACAGCCAGTTCTTCGTCCAGATGTGGTCGAATTCCGCCTGCGCCCAGGCCGGATCGAAATAGCGCGAATGCTCGACGGTACGAAAATCGGGTTCGTAATTACCACAGGCGGTCAGCGCGGAGTTGGCCGGAGAATGAGTTTCCCGAGCCCACGAGTCGCGCACCAGCGGCCTTTCCGCAGAGCCGTATCCCCGCACCTTTTCGGTCGTTGCCATTGCATTCTCCCGCATCAACGTGTTTTATGGTATTCTAGCATATTAAATTCGCGTCGCCATATAATTATCGTGCGAACGGCATCGGGAGGGACAGTCGGTGGAGCAGCACAACGGCGCGTTTGCGGGCAAGGTGGCGGCGATCACGGGCGGAACACGCGGCATCGGCCTTGCCACCGCGCTGTACCTCGCGCGCGAAGGCGCCTGCGTGGCGCTGTGTTCGCGCAAGGCCGATGCCTGCGCCGCCGTTGAACAACAAATCCGGGCGGAGGGCGGGCGCTGCATCGCCATTCCCGGCCACGCCGCAGCAGACGATGACATGCGCCGGTTTGTCGATGGCGCGGTCGATGCGTTCGGCGGCATCGACATCCTTATCGCCAATGCGGGCGTCAATCCGGTCTTTGCTGCGGCAACCGACCTCGACGATGCCAGCTGGCACAAGGTCATGGACACCAACCTCGGCGGCCCGCTGCGCCTTGCCCGGCACGGTCTGCCCCATCTCGCCCGACGCGGCGGCGGGGCGATGGTCTGCGTATCGTCAATCAACGCGCATGTCGGCTTTGCCGGAAGCGGCGCCTACGGCATGTCCAAGGCTGCGGTCGAGCAGCTGGTCCGCCAGCTCGCCGTGGAATGGGGGGATCGCAACATCCGCGTCAACGCCGTGGCGCCGGGCACCACCGCCACCGACATGATCCGCGCCCTGCGCGACCGGCCCGATTTCGTGGAACGCATCACAGCGTCCAACCCGCTGCGACGCATTGCCCAGCCCGAAGACATCGCCACGGCCATTGCCTTCCTCGCCTCCGATGGCGCCCGCCACGTCACCGGGCAGACGCTCGTGGTCGATGGCGGCCAGACGATCGTGCGGACTTAGCCCTGCGCGTCCACCGCCGTCGCAAAGCGGGCCAGGTGCAGGTCCGCATCGCCCAGTTGCCGCGCGATGACGAACAGACGCCGGTAATGATGGCTGATCGCCAGTTCCTCGGTCACGCCGATGCCGCCGTGCAGTTGGATCGCCTGCGCGCCCACGAACACCCCTGCCCGCGCAAACGTCGCCTTCGCGGCCGATACCGCCGCTGCCCGCGCCAGCGCATCGCCCACCTCGGCCGCGCCCAGCGCGTGGAACAGGATCGACCGCGCCATTTCCAGCTCGATCATCATGTCCGCCATCCGGTGCTGGATCGCCTGGAAATTGCCGATCGCGGTGCCGAACTGCTTGCGCACGCGCACGTAGTCGCGCGTCGCCCACAGCGCCGCTTCCATCACCCCCAGAGCCTCGCTGCACAGCGCCAGCATGCCGTGGTCGACCGCATCTTCCACGGCAGCCTCGGCCTCCGCCCCCGCCACCAGCAGCGTCGCCTCGGCGCCATTCAGGGTCACATCCGCCACGCGGCGATTATCCAGCGTGCGATAGGGCGTGATCGCCACCCCCGGCGCCGCCGTGCCCACCAGGTACAGCCCCAGCCCGGCTTCCGCATGCGCCGTCACCAGAACATGGGTGGCCTGACAGGCCCCCTCGACCAGCGTCTTGGTCCCGTGCAGCACTTGGCCCTCGGCCCGCGTCGCTACCACGCGCCAGTCGCCCCGGCCCGCCGCTTCGGTCAGCGCAGGCACGATCCGCGTCTCGCCCATCACCAGCGGCTCGATCCGGTCGCTCCCCGCCAGCAGCCGCGCCGCCATCACGTGGCCCACGAACGGCTCCGTCACCAGCCCCCGGCCCAGTTCCGCTGCGATCACCGCATTTTCCACCGCACCGCCGCCAAAGCCCCCAGCCTCCTCGGCCAGCCCCGCGCCCAACCAGCCCAGCTCGGCAAAGGTGCCCCAGTGCGCCGGATCGACGCCATCGGCCGATCGGATCACCGCAAGGCGCCGATCCCAGTCATATTCGCGCTCAACAAAGCGCCGCACGCTGTCACGCAGCGCTTCCTGCTCGGGGGAAAAGGTGAAATCCATCGGTCAGAGTTCCAGCACGGTCTTGGCGATCAGGGTGCGCTGAATCTCGTTCGCCCCCCCATAAATGGTGGTGGCCCGGCGGAACATCGCCTTGGCCGCAATGCCGAACCCATGGTCGGGCACCGGCGGCGTCAGCCCATCGTCGAACATGCGATGATGCCCCTCCGGATTGGCGCACACCGCCAGCCCCCGGTCGCCCAGCGCATCAAGCGCAAGGTCGGCCACGCGCTGGCGCAGTTCCGACCCGCGCACCTTTACCAGCGAGGCCACCGCCCCGCCGCCATGCTCGCCCTCGCTCAGCGCCCGCAGCACCGCGTATTCCAGCGCCAGCGTATCGATCTCGATCTGCGCCAGCTTCGCGCGGAAACCGGGGTCCTCGATCAAGGGCCTGCCGCCGCGCTGCTCCACCCGCGCGATCTCGCGCAGCTGGGCTATGTCGCGCTTGGTATGGGGTACCTCGGCGCTGTTGGTGCGCTCGTTGCCCAGCAGGAACTTGGCATAAGTCCACCCGGCACCTTCCTCGCCGACCAGATTCGCGGCCGGCACGCGCACGTCGTCGAAGAAGAACTCGTTGACAGTCAGCCCTTCGTCCAGCGTCCAGATCGGCCGGCGCGTGATGCCCGGCGCGGTCAGGTCCACCAGCAGCGCGGAAATGCCCGCTTGCGGCTTCGCGTCCTGATTGGTGCGTGCCAGCACGAACATCATGTCCGCATGATGCCCCTCGGTGGTCCAGGTCTTCTGACCGTTCAGCACATAGTGGTCGCCATCCCGGTCTGCCCGCGTGCGCAACGAAGACAGGTCCGATCCCGCTCCCGGTTCCGAAAACCCCTGCGCCCAGAACGTCGTACCGGTACGGATGCCGGGCAGCCACCGTTCATGCTGCTCTGCCGATCCAAAGGTATACAGCACCGGCGCCACCAGCTCGGTGCCGATGCGATCCACCGTCGGCGCGTAGCCCAGCCGCATCTCTTCCTCGAAGATGAAGCGCTGCACCCCGTTCCATCCCGGTCCGCCGTGCGCCACCGGCCAATGCGGCACCGACCAGCCCTTTTCGGCCAGTATCCCCATCCACCGCGCCTGGTCATCGCGGCGGTGATGATAGTCGTACCGGCCGCGCCGCTTCAGGTCATCGGGAAGATTTTGGGCAATGAACGCCCGGATTTCCTGCCGGAATGCATCGTCCTCGGGGCTGTAGGCTGCCTGCATGCTCTCTCTCGGTACTCGTGCAATTTTCGTTTGCTAGCATATCGTGATGATATTGCCTATAGCCGACAAGCCATCAGGAGTACGCCCGTTCATGCACGCATTCGAAGGATATCCCCCGGCGGCTACCCCACCGCACGATGTACCAGGGCTGCTGGAACTGGACCAGATCGCCCCGCTCCGCTTTCGCAACCGCCACCACCAGGCCAACGTGTCGAACGCGCTATTCGGCGGCCAGATCGTGGCGCAGGCGCTGGCGGCAGCCGACCGCACCGTGGATGCCCACCGGCAGGTCCACTCGCTCCACGCCTATTTCCTGCACGCCGGGTCCACCGCCAGCCTGATCGACTACGATGTCGAGCCGCTACGCGACGGCCAGCGCTTCTCGACCCGGCGGGTCAGCGCCGTGCAGGGCGGACGGACCATCTTCTCGATGGAATGTTCGTACCGCACTGTCATGGAAGGCTTCAGCCACCAGCGCACCACCGCCATTCCCTTCACGCCCGAAGACGGCCTTGGCGGCGACGTGCTGCGCACGAAGCTGGCCGAACAGAACCTGCACTACACCGCCCTGTTCGACCAGCGCTACCCTGTCGACGTGCGCATCCCCTCGCTCGATGCCTTCGCCAACACGCAGGCCGATGCGCGCCGCCACTACTGGCTGCGCGCCGTGGGGGCAGAGACCGTTACCGATCCCGCCGAACACCGCCGCATCCTTGCCTTCCTGTCCGATTTCCTGCTCGCCGGGGCGCCGCTGGTGCCCCATACCGTGCCCCTGCCCGGCCCCCACCTGTTCGTCGCCAGCCTTGACCACGCAATGTGGTTCCACCGCGAGGTGCGCTGCGACGACTGGCTGCTGTTCGAAACCTGCGGCCCCAATGCGCAAGGCGGGGTCAACCTGGCGCAGGGCCACGTCTATGACCGGCAGGGCAGCCTTGTCGCATCTCTGGCGCAGGAAGTGCTCCAGTACCCCACCTGATCAGGCGGAGGCGGGAATCCGGTTGAGATAGACCGGGTCCTGCCGGTCTCGCCGCCCGGGCAGGTGATAGTGGGCGATGTGGCCCTGATCGGTGATCCGCGTCGTCGGGCGCACATCGTTCCATTCATTCGTAATCTTGCGCCGCAGGATCTTCCACTGCCCGGCCCGGCGCTCGAACAGGTCGATGTAGCGGCCTCCGCAATAATAGTCGTGCGGCCCGTCGATCGTTCCCTCGGCCCGCGCCCGCGCGGCATAATCCGGCCCGAAGAAGCCGGTCACCGCCGCCTCACCGCCGGGAATCTGCTGATAGGCCCAGTAATAGGCTTCGGACGTGGCAAAATTGCCGTCCACGTCGATCGTGCAATGCGTCACCGTGTGCATGCCGTCCAGAATTCCATCGCGCAGGGCCGGGATGATGACTTCGGCAAATTCCATCGCATTGCCGGAAAACGAACCGTGATCGTCGGTGCCGTCGGGATGGTAGACGGTCTTCAGAAGCTCGATGTCCAGCCGGTCGATCGCGCGGCAATAAAGCTTGAGCACATGCTCGATTTCCTGCCGGTCCAGTGCCAGCCGCAGGCGCGCTTCAAGGCTCTCGTCCACCGTCGCTCTCTCCATGTCGATTATGATATGCCAACATACCGTGCGCGCGAAAACGACTCGAGTCAATCGCGCCTGCGGGACAGGCGGCTTCAGGCCATGCAAGACCCGCCTCCCCGCCCGGCGCGCCCCGTTCCGGCGTTTCTGCATCATGTGCCGGTGTTTCGGCACGGGTTGCGCCCTGCCCTTCCCGATCCGCCTGTGAGACGATTCCGCCATCGCAAGATTGGGGCACCGCAAAGGTGCCAGACACGAGGGAGAGAGCAATGTCAGCGGATATGGCCACCATGGCGCAACGCGCCCGTGAACGCATGGAACATCTGGTCGCCACCGACCCCCGGATCGCCGCCGCCGTGCCGCGCGATGCGGTGACTCAGGCGATCACCGCGCCAGACATCGATTATGCCGGCGTCATCCGCGCCGTGCTGCAAGGTTATGCCGACCGCCCCGCGCTGGCCGTGCGCGACCATGACCTGCGCAAGGACGATCAGGGCCGGATGCGGCGCCACGCCTTGCCCGCGTTCCGCACCATCAGCTATGCAGAACTGGAACGGCAGGTAGACGCTATATGCGCCGCTTGGCAGCACGAACCGGCGCTGGCAGTCCAGCCGGGCGATTTCGTCGCCTACCTTGCCTTCACCGGCGCGGAGATGGTCGCGATGGATTTCGCGGCGGTCTTCGCGCATGCCGTCAGCGTGCCCTTGCAGGCCAATCTCGGGCAGGAAGAAGTCGGCGCGATCCTGTCGGACGTCAGCCCCACGTGCCTGGTGGCGAGCATCGACCATCTTGACCTCGCCACCGTCTGCGCGCTGACCCAGCCCGGCCTGCGCAGCGTGATCGTGATCGATGTCGACGAGCAGGACGACGTCGATCGCGCCCGCATCAAAGCCGCGCAAGACATGCTGAACAGTGCGGCCAGCCCCATCGCCTGCGTCACTTTCGCCCAGCTCGCCGCGCGCGGGGAAGCGCTGGCGTTCTCGCCGCCTTCCCCGCGCGCCGAGGGGCGCGATGCGGTGTCAATGATCATGTACACCTCGGGCAGCACCGGCACGCCCAAGGGCGCCATCATCCATGAAGCCATCAACATGCAGTTCTGGTGCGCGCTGCCCGCCTACCAGCCCTGCATCGCGGTTGCCTATGCGCCGATGAACCACTTCATGGGCCGCAACCAGATTTTCGCCGCGCTCGCACAGGGCGGCACGGCCTACATCTCGCTGCGCAGCGACCTGTCCACCCTGTTCGAGGACATCCGTCTCGCCAACCCCACCACACTACTGATGATCCCGCGCGTCTGCGAGATCATCTACCAGCACTACCAGTCCGAAGTGCAGCGCCGCGTCGCGCTGGGCGAAGCGGAGGCGGAAGCCGACGCCGCAGTGCGTGCGGACATGGCCTGCGGCTATCTCGGCACGAGGCTGGTCTCCGCCGGCACCGGCAGTTCGCCCACCGCGCCCGAAGTGCGCGCCTTTATCCGCGATTGCTTCGGCATCGCCTTCATCGAAGGGTACGGCAGCACCGAGGCGGGCGGCGGCGCCAGCGTGTGGGGTGACCAGGTTCAGCGCGGGCTGGTCATCGACTACAAGCTGCGCGACGTGCCCGAACTCGGCTATTACGGCACTGACCGGCCATTCCCGCGCGGCGAACTGCTGATCAAGACCCGGCTGCAGATCCAGGGCTACTTCAAACGGCCCGAGGCGACGGCGGGCATCTTCGACGAAGACGGCTACGTCATCACGGGCGACATCATGGAGCAGCGCGGGCCCGACCAGCTGGCGTGGGTGGACCGGCGCAGCAGCGTGATCAAGCTGTCCCAGGCCGAATTCGTCGCCATCGGCCCGCTCGAATCCACCTTCCTCGGCGGCAGTTCGCTGATCCGCCAGATCTATGTCCATGGCAGCTCGTGGCGCGCCTACCTGCTGGCGGTCGTCGTGCCCGATCTGGCCGTGGCGGGGGCGCGGCTCGGCCATGCGGCCAGCAATGTTGAGCTGCGCGACATGGTCCTCGCCGAATTTGCCGAAGTGGCGCGCGCCGCCGGCCTCAAATCGTTCGAAATCCCGCGCGACGTCTTGATCGAGCGCGAGCCTTTCTCGATGGAAAACGGCCTGCTTTCCAGCGTGCGCAAGCCCCTGCGCCCCAACCTGAAGCGCCGCTACGCCGATGCGCTGGAAGCCATGTACCAGAACATGGAGCGCGAACAGCAGCAGCAACTGGCCCAATTGCGCACCGCAGGCGCCGACGTTTCCACTCGCGACCGGGTGGCGGCGGCGATCCGCTCCAACCTTGGCCTGCCCGCCATCGATCCGCAGGGGCGACGCAGCTATCGCGACCTTGGCGGGGATTCGCTCGGCGGCGTGGCGCTGGCCGCGCTGCTTGACGAGATGTTTGGCGTCGACGTGCCGGTCGGCATGATCCTCGGCCCCGACGGCACGATCGACCGCATCGCCACCTTCGTCGATGCCCAGCGGGAAGGATCAGTGGGCCGGGTCACCTTTGATGATGTCCACGGCACCAACGCGCAGGTGATTTCGCCCGATCAGCTTGTACTTCCCGCCTTCCTCGACGAAGCCGCGCTCACCGCCGCCGCTGCCGCCTCGCCCCCTTCGGACGAACCGCCCGCCTGTGTGCTGCTGACGGGCGCAACCGGGTTCCTCGGCCGGTTCCTGTGCCTCGAATGGCTGGAACACATGGCCCACACCGGATCGGGCAAGGTCATTGCCCTCGTCCGCGCCGCCGATGCAGAGGCAGGGCGGCAGCGTCTGTTCGACCTGATCGGCGCGCACGATCCCGCGCTGGCCGCGCACTTCGCACAGATGGCAGAGGGCCGTCTGGAGGTGGTCGCTGGTGACCTCGACCTGCCCCGCCTAGGCCTGTCGACCACGGAGTACGACCGGCTGGCGGCAGAGGTGGACCGGATCGTCCACCCCGGCGCCTTCGTCAATCACCGCCTGTCCTATCAGGCCTTGTTCGGTGCCAATGTCGCGGGCACGGCGGAACTGCTGCGGCTGGCGCTGACCGCCAGGCAAAAGCCAGTGGACTATGTCTCCACTGTCGGCGTCCCCCACCTAATCCCCGGCCTAGCCGCCGCCGCCGAAGATGCCGACGTCCGCCTGCCCGGCCTGGAACTGCCGCTGCGGGACGATTACGCGTTTGGCTATGCCGCAAGCAAGTGGGCAGGCGAGGTGCTGCTGCGTGATGCCGCCGCGAGGGCGAACGTGCGGCGGATCGTGTACCTCGGCGGCGTGGCCCCCGCGGGCG
>JBDLVU010000095.1:0-10391 GCA_039804665.1 Pseudomonadota bacterium
CGCTGATGGCGCGCGTGGCGCCGGTGGCCACCGATTGCGTCTATGGCCCGCACGCGCGCAACCGGCTGGACATCTATGCGCCAGCGGGCGCGCAAGGCCTGCCGGTGTTGCTGTTCGTCCATGGCGGCGGGTTCCGCATGGGCGACAAGGGCGGCGCGACGAACTGGCAGAACGCTGCCGTGGGACGGATGGCGGCGGAGGCCGGGTTCGTGGGCGCGGTGATGAACTATCGACTGGTGCCCGACGCCGCCTGGCCCGACGGCGCGACCGACGTGGCAGCGGCGGTGGCATGGCTGCGCGCGAACGTGACGGCGCATGGCGGCGATCCCGAACGCATCGTGGCGATGGGCACATCGGCGGGCGCGGTACACGTGGCCGGCGCAATTCACGCGGATGCCGCCCTGCCGGTGCGCGGTGCGGTGCTGCTTTCGGGCCTTTATGGCTATACCGAGCTGGATGCGCGCGACACCGCGTATTACGGCGAGCAGGCGACGTATGCCGGGCGGATGCCGCGCGAGGCAGTGGCGGCATCCGCGCTGCCACTGCTGGTGGCCTGTTCGCAATACGATCCACCGCGCTTTCAGGCCGAGTTCGTGGGGTTGATGCAAGACCGACTGGCGCGCCACGGCACGATGCCGCGCGCGGTGATCGTGCCCGGGCACAACCACTATTCGCTGGCCATGCATCTTGGCACCGGCGACCGCCGGCTGGCCGACGAGATCGTTGCGTTCGTGCAGGACTGCTGCTGAAGACCTGATACCCCTGACGCCCCGGTTGGCAGCCGCGCGATTTCGTTGCACAAGGCACGCGGGATCGGACAGGGGAACATCGATGAAGCGCTGTAGCGCATGGGGCTTGGCGCCGTTGATCGCGGCAGTCTGCGGGGGCGCGGCGCATGCCGACGAATTGCCCGCAGCACCCGAAGCGCGGCCCGCCGAAAGCTGGCGCCTGTCGCTGGGCGGCACCTATTCCAGCGGGCGCTATGGCAGCACCGCGACCACCCGCGTGGCAACAGCGCCGCTGGTGCTGCGCTATAACCGCGCGCGGTTTTCACTGCGTGTATCGGTGCCGTTCGTGCACGTGACCGGGCCGGGATCGCTGGTGGATACACCGCAAGGGTCCGGCGGCGACGCGAGCGGCGGTGACGATGGCGCCAGCGGCGGCGTGGGCGCAGAAGCGCCGGAACTGGACGATGGCGGGAGCAGCGGCGGAACCACCTGCACGCCTACCGCCGAGGAGCCCTGCCCCCCGCCGGGTGGCGACATTCCGGCATCCAATCGGGCAGCGCGTAATGGTATCGGCGACGTAGCCGTGACGGCTGGGTACGGCATCGACATTGGCCGGATCGCGGTGCTTGATGTGGCGGCGCGGGTAAAGCTGCCGACCGCATCGCGTGCCAAGGGCATCGGAACGGGCAAGACCGACGTGACGCTGAGCGGGACGCTGACGCACGAATTCGGCACGGCATCGGTGTGGGCCGGGGCGCGACGCAGACTGGCGGGCAAAGTGCCGGGGCTGGTGCTGCGCGACGTTTGGGGCCTGAGCGGCGGGGCCAGCCTTGAAGCGGCGCCGGGCGTCACGCTGGGCGCGGACTTCGACTGGCAGCAATCCGCGCTGCGGCACCGGCCGCTGACCGAGCTGACCGGCTGGACCAGCGTGCGCCTGTCACCGCGCCTCCGGCTGAACGCCTATGCCGGCGCGGGACTCAGTTCGCGCAGTGCGGGTTTCCTGGGCGGACTTTCGCTGGCGTGGCGGCTGGACTGATCATTTCCAGCCGTCGCCTATGAGGCGTGCCTCAGTGACGGCATCGACCGGATCGGACGCGCCCAGACGGCGATAGGCAGGATCAAGGCCATTGGGCGCGGCCCCGCCGGCCAGCGCGATGCTGTCGTCCGATGCGGCGCCCTGCCCGCTGCCCCGCCCTTCGACGCGCCAGCGGCCATCGGGTTCGCGGCAGGCGAGCGCCAGCCCCGTGCCTTCACGATATTCGCGGCACCAGCGGCCATCCTGCGCGCGCACGGTCAGCGTGGGCTGCACGCGGGCGCCATCGGGCAGCGTTGCCGTGGCAAGCGCGGCGGTGCGGTCCAGCGCCTGCGACAAAGGATCGGCAGACGGCGCGGGACGGTGGACGATCACGAGGAACGCCGCACAGGCCGCCGCAACGGCGCCGCCCATCGACAGGACACGGCGCCACGCAAACGGCGGGTTGTCATTGGCTGCGGCGATCACCGACGCCGGGGCGTCGGCCAGCCCCATGCGCGCCAGCAGCGCATCGTCGATCGGCGCATCGGCTATCGGGGCGAGCGCGCGGGCGATACGAGCATCGTTAGCACGCCATGTTTCGGCGAGCGCGGCAAGCTGCGGATCGGCGGCAAGTTCGTCCTCGAAGGCATGTGCCTCCTGCGCGGGCAACGCGCCATCGAGCCACGCGGCGAGCCGGTCTTCGCGTTCGCTGGTCATGACGCCATCACCCCTTCCCCGCGCCCGAGCGCCAGTGCGATGCGGCTTCGCGCGCGAGCCAGCCGGCTCATCACCGTGCCCACGGGAATGCCCAGCGTGTCGGCCGCCTCGCGATAGCCAAGCCCTTCGACCACCACGAGCGCGAAGACGGCGCGCTGTTCTTCGGGCACCTGTTGCAGCGCGGCTTGCGCCGTGGCGAGGTCGGAGCGGTTTTCCACGAGCACGCGGCCGTCCTCGCCGGGAATGCCGACGAGTTCGTCGGCGGGCACCTGTGTGCCCCGGCGGCGCAGGCGGCGCATTTCGTCGATATGCAGGTTCTGCGCGATGCGAAACGTCCAACTGTCCAGCCGGGTCGTCGGATCGAACTGTTGGCTGCGCGAAAGCGCGCGCTCGACCGTGGCCTGCATCAAATCGTCTCCATCAACGGCATTGCCCGCCATCGCGTGGCAGAAACGGCGCAGGCGCGGCAACACGGCGAGCAAGGCCGCCCGCGTGACGCCATTTTCCGCTTCGCTTCTGCTCATTGCACCCCCACAACGCCGTGGCGTCCCATCTATTCCGCTGCCGCACCGATCCGCTACAAGGAATAGAACCAATGCGGGGAATAGGGCCGACCGAAGGGCGTTATGGCAGGAATGAAGATCGCGATCCGCATCACCACCGCGCTGACGGTTCTGACGCTGCAGGCGGCGGCGGTTGCCCCCGCGCACGCGCGTGAGCCCCAGGAGGTGGAGCAGGTCGAGCACGAGAGCCCCGAGACGGCCGAGCGCACAGAAACAGCCGAACGCACCGAGACCACAGAGCGCACAGAGACTGCCGAGCGCGAGGACCGCGTGGAGGCCGGCGAAATCGCGGAAACGGTGGGGACCGCCGCCGAACGGCTCGACCTGCTGGCGCGCGACGAACGGCCCGAGCGCGACGAGGCAGGCTTTCCCGTGCGCCGGGGCGAGATCGGGGCCATCGACCTTGATCCCACGGCTCTGGCCACGCTGATGCAGCAAGGCTTCGGCGTGATCAGCCGCACGCATTTCGCCGCGCTGGGGCACGATATCGTGCGCCTTTCGCCGCCGGGCAACCTGAGCCTTGCGGCGGCGCGTGCGCGGATCGTCGCGCTCGATCCGGAGGCAACGGTGGACCTTGTGCATTATTACGGGCTGACCCTGTCCGCCGGCAACAAGCCGCGCCGGGTGCGCGGCGGCACGGCGGCGCCCGCCAGCGCCCCGGGCGGCGGCGGCAGCGGCGGCGGAGGGCGCATCGGCATGATCGACACCGCCGTGGCGGATCACCCCACGCTTGCCGCAACGCGCATCGTCGACTGGCCGCAAGGGCGCTGGGCAGGCGCGCCGGTGGGGCACGGTACGGCCGTCGCGTCGATCCTTGCCCAAGGCGGCGCGCCGACGATCCTTTCCGCCAACATCTTTCGCGGCAGCGCTGCACGCCCGTTCACCTCGGCCGAAGTGGTCGCCGATGCGCTGGAATGGATGGTGGGCCAGGGCACGCCCGTGATCAACATGAGCCTGGCCGGCCCGCGCGATGCCGTGCTGGACAAGCTGATCGCAACTGCGCAGGCGCGCGGCGCGATGATCGTGGCGGCGGCCGGCAACGGTGGGCCCGCCGCCCCGCCGGCCTATCCCGCCGCGCTGCCCGGCGTGGTAGCGGTGACGGCGGTAGACAAGGCGTTGCGCGTCTATCGCTATGCCAACCAGGGAGCGTATGTGATGGTGGCGGCAAGCGGCGTGGACGTGACCGCCGCCAACGCTACCGGCGGCGTGGCGCGGTTTTCGGGCACATCGTTCGCCACGCCGCGGGTGGCCGCATGGCTGGCGCGCTGCCGCGCCGACGGGACCGGCGCGCCGCAATGTCGCGATCGGTTGCAGCGCACTGCGCGCGATCTGGGCCAGCCCGGACGCGACGACATCTATGGCTTCGGCTTCGTCGAATAGGGCCAGACGGTCCGGATCGGACCAAAAACAAGTCTTCCCTAATATGAAATAACGACGTTTGTGCCGCATTGGTCAATGTCGTGCGGAATAACCGTCACCCTCGCGTCGTTCTGAGGACGCATGCTGCGCGAAATGCGCGAGGCAAGAGGAGACTAGCGCAATGGCGACGTTCACGGGCACCGCGGCGGGCGAAACGCTGACAGGCACGGCGGCGGGCGACACCCTGAGCGGACTGGGCGGCAACGACACGCTGAACGGTCTTGACGGCAACGACATCCTGGACGGTGGCGCGGGCGCCGACATCATGTCGGGCGGGCTGGCCAACGATACCTATTTCGTGAACGTGGCGGGCGATCAGGTGATCGAGAACGCCGGCGAAGGCATCGATCTGGTCAAGGCGCGCATTAGCTACACCTTGACCGCCAACGTCGAGAACCTGACGCTTCTGGGCACCACCGCACTTGACGGGACCGGCAACGAGCTGGCCAACGTGCTGGTGGGCAACAGCGCGGCCAACACGCTTTCGGGCATGGCCGGGAACGATACGCTGAACGGCGGAGCCGGAGCCGACCACATGATCGGCGGGATTGGCAACGATACCTACATCGTCGACAACGCCGGCGACCTGTGCACCGAGAACGCCAGCGAAGGCATCGACACAGTTCGCGCGTCGATCAGCCATACGCTGGCCGCCAATATCGAAAAGCTGATCCTGACCGGCACCGCCGCGATCGACGGCACCGGCAACACGGGCGCCAACACGCTGACCGGCAATGCCGGGGCCAACGTGCTGAACGGCCTTGCCGGCAATGATGTGCTGAACGGCGGCGCGGGTGCGGACACGCTGACCGGGGGAACCGGGCTGGACGTGATGACCGGTGGCGCGGACAACGACAGCTTCGTGTTCACCGCGCTGGGCGATACCGGCAGCACGACGACCACCGCCGACGAGATCGTGGATTTCACCAGCGGGGACAAGATCGACCTGCACCTGATCGACGCCATCGCGTCGGCCAGTGGCTATGGCGAGCCGGGTGATCAGGCCTTTGTGTTCGTGGGCACCAACCGCTTCCACAACCACACCGGCGGCGAGCTTCGCTACGAGGTCGTGAACGGCAACACCTACATCTACGGCGAGGTCAACGGCGATACGACCGCCGACTTCTGCATAAAGCTGGATGGCACGCACACGCTGTCGTCCACCGACTTCGTCCTGTGAAGGAATATCCCATGAAGGTCGCAACTTTCACGCGCCGGGCGATGCTGGGCGCTGCGGCGCTCGCCACGGTCGCCACCGCCCTTCCGGCACGGGCCGATACCGCCGGACTCGATCTGTCCCGCTACAAGGGCAAGGTCGTCTATGTCGATTTCTGGGCTTCGTGGTGCGGGCCTTGCAAACAGTCGTTCCCCTTCATGCAGGGGCTTGCCAGCCGCTATCCGGCGGGTGATCTGGTGGTGCTGACGGTCAACGTAGACCGCCAGCGCCCCGCCGCCAACGCGTTCCTGAAGCAGGTCCATTCGAACCTGCCCGTGGTGTGGGACAGCAAGGGCGACGCGGCGAAGACATGGAAGGTGGCAGACATGCCGACCTCGCTGGTGTTCGGCCGCGATGGGCGGATGCGTTTCCGCCATCAGGGCTTCTTCCCCGGCAAGACGGCGGAATATGAATCGCACGTGGCCGAACTGGTGCGCGAACGATGAGGATGGCCACGATCCTGCGGCTGGCTGTGGCCTGCCCCGCGCTGTTGCTGGCCGGGTGCGCGCACATCGGCGCCGATCCGTGGCAGCGTGACGTGCTGGCGCGCAAATCGATGCAGCTGGCGCGCGAACCGGCGATCCTGTCGTTCGACGAACACACCTATTTCAGCAAGGAAGCCGCGTCCGGCGGGCGCAGCTTCGACGGCGGAGGCTGCGGATGCAACTGAAGGACGGTAGCATTGCCAGCGCCATCGGGCTGCTGGCGGCGGGGCTGCTTGGCCCTGCCCCGGCCCGCGCGCAGGACGCAACGAGCATCGATTCCGGCGTGGCGGCACCGGCACGCGCGCCCAACGCCTATGACGCAACGGCGAGCGAACCGGGCACGCTGGTGGCCGACACTGCAGTGCTGTTCTATCAGGAAGACGCCGGCCGCGTGCGCGCCATCGAGGCCGAAAGCGGGCTGGTGTGGAACAAGGCCAACGGCACCGTGCTCTCGGCGAAGATCACGTATGATTCGCTGACCGGCGCCACCCCTAACGGCGCAATCCGATCGCACAGCGTGGAGCGGTTCGAGCCGCCAGCGCAACCGCGTGCAGGCGACGATGAACACCTCCCCGCGCTAGGGGTGATCGACGGCGGCACCGGGGCATCGGGAACTTACACCATTCCCGCCGGCCAGCTGCCGGTTGACAAGAACTTCAAGGACAACCGCGAGGCGCTGGACCTTGGCGCAACGCTGCCGGTGACGGACAGCCTGAAGGTGAGCGTTGGCGGGGCCATCTCGCACGAAGGGGATTTCGATTCCCGGTCCGCCCGCGCCACGCTGATCAAGGAGCTGTTCGCCAAGAACACCACGCTGTCGGTGGGGTTCAACTACGAACACGACAAGGTGAAGCCCTTCGGCGGCATTCCGCTGGCGCTGGGCGACATGGGCAGCGAGGCGTTCGCCAAGTCCCGCGTGAAGCAGGTGTACAATATCGTCGCCGGGGTCACGCAGGTTCTGACGCCCGAATGGCTTGTTCAAGTGAACTACAGCTATGGCCACAGCACCGGATATCACACCGATCCCTACAAGCTGGTTTCGCTGGTGGACCGCACCTCGGGCGATCCGTTCTTCGCTATCTACGAAAGTCGGCCCGGCCAACGGGATCGGCATTCGGTCTACCTTGGCAGCAAGCTGGCGACCGGATCGTTCGTCACCGATGCGTCGGCACGGTGGTACAGCGACAGCTGGGGAATCAAGGCGCTGACCTTTGCCGTTTCGGAACACATCCCGGTGGGCCGCAGCGCCTATATCGAGCCCGGGGTCCGCTGGTATCACCAGACGCAGGCGCGCTTCTTCCGCAACTTCCTGTATCTGGACGAAGCGACGCCCGACCATGTCAGCGCGGATTCGCGGCTGGGGCGGTTCGGGGCCTGGACTCTGGGCCTGAAGGGCGGCGCGAAAGTGGCCTCCAACCTTGAAGTCTACGCTTCGGCCGAACGCTATTGGCAATATGGGCAGCATTACGACACCAGCCTGCCCGGCAACCTGGCCAGCACGGACCTGTTCTCGGGCACCAAGTCGTACAGCCTGGTCGCAGGCCTGCGCCTGACCTTCCGGTGAGACGCTGATGGCTGACGCCCTTCGCACGGTGCACGCCCACGCCTTTTCGGCGATGGCGAGCCCGTGCGAGATCAAGATCGAGACCGACGATCCCGCCCTCGCCGCACGCCTTGGCGCGATCGGCGAGGCGGAGGCGCGGCGCATCGAGCAAAAGTACACGCGTTATCGCCCCACCGGAATTGTGGCGCAGATCAACGGTGCCAAGGGCGCGAGCGTGGATGTGGACGAGGAAACCGCCGGGCTGATCGCCTATGCGGCGCAAGTCCACGCGCTGAGCGAAGGGCGGTTCGACATCACGTCGGGCGTGCTGCGGCGGGTTTGGACCTTCGACGGATCGGACCGCGTGCCGAGCCGCGCACAAGTGGCAAAAGTGCTGCCACTGGTGGGCTGGGACAAGGTGCGCTGGGAGGCCCCGCGCATCACCCTGCCCGCCGGCATGGAAATCGACCTTGGCGGCATTGCCAAGGAATACGCAGTGGACCGCGTCGCGCTGGCCATCCGGCGCGAGGCCGATGTGCCGGCGCTGGTCAACTTCGGCGGCGATCTGGCCACCACCGGCGCCAAGAGCGACGGGCGCTGGCGGATCGCCATCGAATCGCTTGATCCCGCCAAGGTGACCGGCGGCGTGCTGCACATTGCCGACGGAGCGATTGCCACCAGCGGCGATGCGCGGCGCTTCCTGCTGAAAAAAGGCAAGCGCTACAGCCATATCCTCGATCCGCGCACCGGCTTTCCGGTGGAAGATCCGCCGCGCTCGGTCACGGTCGCGGCCAAGACCTGCCTTCAGGCGGGCACGCTCTCCACGCTCGCCATGTTGCAGGGCGCCGAGGCGGAAACATTCCTGAAATCCGAAGGGGTTCAATCATGGGTTCACTGGTGAAGCGGATCTTGCCGCTGCTGGCGTTGATGGCGCCATCGGCGGCCTTTGCAGCACCCCACGCGGAGCGCGAGCATTATGCGGCGGACCTGATCGCCGAAAGCGCCGCCCCCGCGCCCGGCAAGGCGGTAAGCGTCGCGCTGCGCATCGCGCCACGCAAGGGCTGGCACATCTATTGGTCCACGCCGGGCGAATCCGGCTATGCCCCGGCGGTCAGCTGGACGATGCCGGGGGGCTACAAGGCCGGGCCGCTGCGCCATCCGACGCCGACCACGCTGGTCGCAGGTGGCCTCACCAGCTATGTCCACGAAGGCGAAACGGTGCTGTTGCAGGACATCGCCGTGCCGTCCGACGCAAAGCCCGGATCGCCGGTTTCGCTGAAGGCCGACGTGGACCTGCTGATCTGCAACGAAGGCACCTGCGTGCCCGATCCGGTGACGCTGGACCTCACCCTGACGCCCGGCGCCGGCCGCGCCGATCCGGCACAGGCCGATCTGTTTTCCGCCGCCCGCGCCGCGCTGCCCGCGCCGCTGACGCAGCCTGCGCAATACGTGGCGGATGCGGGCCACGTGAAAGTGTTCCTGCCGGGGCTGGATGCGGTCGATGCGGTGACGGTGTTCCTCGATTCCGCCGATGCGGCCAAGCCGGCGGCGGTTGACTCTGCGCAGACGGTAGACGGCGGCATTGTCGTCGCCCTGCCTGCGGGCTCCGCGCCGCCAGCGGGGTCGCTCACCGGGGTGGTCAGCATTTCGGGCGAAGGCCATGCCTTTGCCGCGCAGCGCGTGGCCGCGCTGCCGGGGCCGCGCGCGGGCGGTTGGAGCAGCGGGTTTGATGCCACGTTCCTGCTGGCGTTCGGCACCGCCATCCTGGGCGGGCTGATCCTCAACCTGATGCCTTGCGTGTTCCCGATCCTCAGCCTGAAGGCGCTGGCACTGGCGCGCTATGGCGAAAGCAACGCCAAGGCGCGCAGCGAGGCCATTGGCTATTCGCTGGGCACCATCGGGACAATCACCGCGCTGGGCGCGATCCTGCTGGCGCTGCGCAGCGGCGGCGCGGCTGTGGGCTGGGCGTTCCAGTTGCAGAACCCGATGATCGTGGGCCTGCTGCTGTTGCTGGTCACGGCCATCGCATTGAACCTTGCCGGGCTGTTCGAGCTGCCAGGGCTGAGCGTGAACAGCACGGGCAAGCGCGAGGGCTTCGTGGGCGCAATGGGCACGGGCGCACTGGCTGCGTTCATCGCCACGCCGTGCACCGGGCCGTTCATGGCGGGCGCGCTGGGTGCGGCGCTGGTGATGCCGCCAGCGCCTGCGCTGGCAGTGATGGCAGGGCTTGGCGTGGGTATGGCGCTGCCGTTCTTCGCGCTCGGGTTCTTTCCCCCGGTGCGCCGATGGATGCCGCGCCCGGGCAACTGGATGGTGACGCTGCGCGCGCTGCTGTCGATCCCCATGTTCGCCACGGCGCTGGGTCTTGCGTGGATCATCGGGCGGCAGGCCGGAACCGGCGGCATGACGACCTCTCTGGCTGCGGCGCTGCTGCTGGGGCTGGGCCTGTGGTGGTATGGCGTGCGCCAGCATTCAGGCCGTCATGGCTGGCCCGCCTTTGCGGTGGCAAGCGCCGCGCTGGCGCTGGCGGTGTTCGGCGTGGCGCCTGCCACCGCGGAAGCAACCAGCACTGTGGCCGAAGCCGATACGCTGCACAGCGTGCCGTTCGATGGCGCAAAGCTGGCCGAGCTGACCGCCGCGCGCAAGCCGGTGTTCCTGTACCTGACCGCCGACTGGTGCCTTTCGTGCAAGGTGAACGAGGCGAC
>JBDLVU010000096.1:0-10311 GCA_039804665.1 Pseudomonadota bacterium
TTCAGCTCCACCGCCGCGACCTATGGCATCCCCGAAGTCTCGCCCGTGACCGAGGACAGCCCGAAGCTGCCGATCAATCCTTATGGCATGTCCAAGCTGATGACCGAGATCATGCTGGCGGACACGGCAAAGGCGCACCCGATCAACTTCTGCGCGCTGCGGTATTTCAACGTCGCCGGCGCGGATCCGCAGGCGCGCACCGGGCAATCGACAGCGGGCGCCACGCACCTGATCAAGGTGGCGGTGGAGGCGGCGCTGGGCAAGCGAAGCCACGTTTCGGTGTTCGGCACCGATTACGACACGCCCGACGGCACGGGCGTGCGCGACTATATCCACGTGAGCGACCTTGCCGCCGCGCACGTGCTGGCGCTGGAAGGGCTGATCGAACAGCCCGAACGCTCGCTGACCATGAACGCGGGCTATGGCCGGGGCTTTTCTGTGCTGGAAGTGCTCGACGCGGTGGACCGGGTGACCAACCTGAAGATCGACCGTCAGATGGGGCCGCGCCGGGCAGGCGATCCCGATTCGCTGATTTCCGACAACGCGCGGATCAAGGCGACGGTGCCGTGGGTGCCGCAGTACGACAACCTTGAAACCATCGTGACCCATGCGCTGGCGTGGGAGCGGAAGCTTTCGGAAATCCGCCCCGAAGCCTGACGCGCGGTTGACTTTCCACAGGGCCACCGGTAACGGCGCGCCTTCAGTTTTTGCGCCCGGTCGTTTCGGGCAAAGGATTCGGACATGAAGATTCGCAACAGCCTGAAGTCGCTCAAGGACCGCCACCGGGACAACCGCGTGATCCGCCGCCGTGGCCGCGTCTATGTGATCAACAAGACCCAGAAGCGCTTCAAGGCGCGTCAGGGCTGATTCAAGTTTCGGCGTGGCGTCGCGACGGCGGCGTCACGTCGGATCCCGGCAAGCCTCTTCATTGAGGCCACAGGCCCCCGCATCGCGGGGGCATTGTCGTTTGTGGGGCAGGTGATTCGTGGCTATCGAGGCGGTGGTCTGGGACATCGGGCGCGTGCTG
Source organism: Pseudomonadota bacterium (assembly GCA_039804665.1). GTDB lineage: Bacteria > Pseudomonadota > Alphaproteobacteria > Sphingomonadales > Sphingomonadaceae > Novosphingobium. The sequence continues at coordinate 1,028 of JBDLVU010000096.1, forward strand.
GTGCAGTGGGACCTGCCGCGCATCTGGCGCAATGCGATCCCCGACGACGCCGAGCGCGCGCGATTTTGCACCGAGGTGGTCAGCGAAGCCTGGCACTTTCGCCACGACGCGGGCGAGCCGATGGATGCCATGGTGGCGGAGCGCAAGGCGCAGTTTCCGCAAGCTGCCGACCTGATCGAACTGTATCGCACGCACTGGCTGGAGGCCGTGCCCGGGCCGATTGCGGGCACGCATGAACTGGTTCGCGCACTGGCGGCGCGGGGTATGCCGCAATATGCCATCACCAATTTCGGCGCGGACACATGGGCGATGTTTCGCCCGACCTTCCCGGTGCTGGACCACATGCGCGAGATCGTGGTTTCGGGCGTGGAGCGGCTGGTGAAGCCGGGACGGGAGATCTTCGACCTTGCCGCCGCCCGATTCGGCCATGCGCCGGGGGCGATGCTGTTCATCGACGACAACCCGGCCAACGTGGAGGCGGCGCGCGCGCTGGGCTGGCAGGCGCATCTGTTTGCCGATGATGGGGCCGATGCCTTGCGCGCTGAATTTGAAGGGCGTGGCTTGCTTTAGGCGCGAAGGCCGATCAGCGAAATCTGGCGGCCATAGCCGGGTTCCGCGCGATGGGTGGCGCGGCGGAACGAATAGAAGCGTTCCTCCTCCGCATAGGTGTCCTGCCCCAGCATGGCGACATGGCCCACGCCGGCGGCGTGCAGGCGGGCGGCGACATAGCCTTCGAGATCGAACCACGAATGCCCTTCGCGCCCGGCGCGGAAGAAGCGTTCGTTTTCGGCTGCGGCTTCGAGCAGGCGGCGTTCAAAGGCGGCGTCCACCTCATAGCTTTTCTGCGCGATGCAGGGCCCGACGACGGCGGCGATGTTCGCGCAGGTGGCGCCCAGCGCTTCCATCGCGTCCACCGTGCGATCGGTCACCCCGGTGAAGGCGCCCTTCCATCCCGCGTGCGCCGCGCCGATCACGCCGGCCTGCGCATCGTGGAACAGCACCGGGGCGCAATCGGCGGTCAGCACGCCCAGCAGCAGGCCGGGGCGATCCGTGACCAGCGCGTCGGCGTGGGGGCGGTCGGCATCGGGCCATGGCTCGGTTACCGTCACCACGTCGGGCGAATGAATCTGGAAGCAGGTGAGCAGCGCCGCGCCGGGCAGCACGGCGCCCGCCGCGCGGCGACGGTTCTCGGCAGTGTGGGCGGGATCGTCCTCGGCATAGGAGACGTTCAGCCCGGCGTGGATGCCGGTGCTGACGCCGCCCTTGCGGCCAAGGAAGCCATGCGCCGCGCCGGCCAGCGCCGGGTGGGTGAGGACCTCGGGCCTGTCGCTCATCCCTCCAGGCTCTTGCTCACCTGTTCGCGCACGTCGCGCGACAGGGTGGGATGCGCCGCGATGCGTTCCAATTCGGCGCGCATCAGCGCGGCGCGCGCGGGTTCGATCTTCTTCCACCGGCCCAGCGGCGGCACAAAGCGCGCGGCGACGTTGCCGTTGATCGGATCGAGCGCGAGGATCAGGTCCGCGATCATGCGATAGCCCGCGCCCGAGGGATCGTGGAACGCGGCCGGATTGGCGGCAAACGCCATGTAGAGCGCGCGCACGCGGTTGGGGTTGGTCAGGGTGAAGTCGGGGTGGTGGGCCAGCGCCTGCACATGCGCCAGCGCATCCGCGTGGAGCGAGCCCGCCTGAAGCGAGAACCACTTGTCGATCACCAGCATGTTGCCCGCAAAGCGCGCGTGGAAATCGGCCAGCGCGGCTTCGCGTTCGGGGCCGGAGAGGCTGGTCAGCACCATCAGCGCGCCCTGGCGGTCGGTCATGTTGGTGGCGGTGTCATACTGCGCGCGGGCGCGGGTGGCGGCTTCGGCCGGGTCGGCGGGGGCGAGGTAGACCAGCGCCTGCGTCTTCAGCTTGCGCGCGCCGCGCGCGGCGGCATCGAGGCTGTACGGCACGGCAGAGCAGCGATCGTGCAAGGCGATCCATTCGGCCTTCAGCGTTTCGCCCAGCCAGCGCTTCAGGCTTTCGCGCTCGACCCGCACCTTGCCCGGATCGACCGGCACGAGCTGTTCGTGGAGGTAGCTTTCGCCCGGCAGGATGACGAGTTCGCCGCGCATCAGATCGTCGAGCGCGGTATCGGCCAGCACGGCGGCGAAGGCTTCGCCAATGGCGTTGCGGCCTGCGTCGCGCTGCGCGTCGGTCAGATCGCCGCGCACGGCGGAGACGAGGTGCTGGACGACGAGCTGCTGCATCGCCTCGTACCGGGCGAAGGGATCGTCGTCGTGCGCGGCCAGGAATACGAGGTCTGCGTTCGAGACCGGGCTGGCGATGGCGACAGGCGCGGAAAAGCCCCGATTGATCGAGAGGACGGGCGGCGCGGCGTGGCCCGAAAAGGTAAAGCTCTCTTCAGCTTGAGACAACACGATGAGGTGTTCGCCCGAATGCTGTCCGGTGGCGCGGTCGAACAGCGCGGTGCGCAGCGGGATCACCATCGGCTGCTTGTCGGGCTGGCCGGGGGTGGCGGGCACGGTCTGCCGCAGGGTGAGCGTGACGGTGTCGCCCGCGTGGGTCATGGCAACGTCCACGCGCGGGGTGCCGGCCTGTTCGTACCAGCGGCGGAACTGTGTGAGGTCCAGTCCGGCGCCGTCCTCGATCGCGCGGACGAAGTCCTCGCAGGTGGCGGCTTCGCCATCGTGGCGATCGAAATACAGGTCGGTGCCAGCACGGAAGCGGTCGGGGCCGAGCAAGGTCGCCATCATGCGGATGACTTCGGCGCCCTTGTTGTAGACCGTCGCTGTATAGAAGTTGCTGATTTCCTGATAGGAATCCGGGCGGATCGGGTGGGCGAGCGGGCCGGAATCCTCAGGAAACTGGGCGGCGCGCAGGATGCGCACGTCCTCGATCCGCTTGACCGGGGCGGAGCCGCGATCCGCGCTGAACTGCTGGTCGCGCAGCACGGTGAAGCCTTCCTTCAGCGAAAGCTGGAACCAGTCGCGGCAGGTCACGCGGTTGCCCGACCAGTTGTGGAAGTATTCGTGCGCCACCACGCCTTCGACCGCGTCGTAATCGCCATCGGTGGCGGTTTCCGGGTCGGCGAGGATGTAGCGCGTGTTGAACACGTTCAGCCCCTTGTTCTCCATTGCGCCGGCGTTGAAATCGCTGACGGCGACGATGTTGAACAGATCGAGATCGTATTCGCGGCCATAGACGTCCTCGTCCCACTTCATTGAGGCGATGAGGCTGCGCATGGCGTGGTCGGTGCGGCCCTCGTCACCCGCGCGGACCCAGATGGCGAGGTCGACCTTGCGGCCTGAGCGCGTGGTGAAGCTGTCACGGCTGGCGACGAGATCGCCCGCCACCAGCGCGAAGAGGTACGAAGGCTTGGGCCAGGGATCGTGCCATTCGGCCCAGTGATCCGCGCCGTCCTCACCGTGCGCCACCGGGTTGCCGTTCGACAGCAGGATGGGGAAGCGCGCCTTTTCGCCGGCCATCCGCACGGTGTAGACCGAGAGCACATCGGGCCGGTCAGGGAAGAAGGTGATGCGGCGAAAGCCCTCGGCCTCGCACTGCGTGCAGAGCATCCCGCCCGAGGCGTAAAGGCCGGAAAGCTGGGTGTTGGCGGTGGGGTTCACAACCGTTTCGACGGTGACGGTGTGGTGGTCGCCCGGCAGGTCGATCAGCAGGTCGGCGCCGTCCATGCGCCAGTCGTTGTGCGGCTGTCCGTCCACGTCCACGGCGCGCGCCGCGATGCCATCGCCGTTCAGCCGCAGCGTGTTGCCACCTGCGCCGCCGGGGTTCTTCTGCACGGTCAGCGTGGAGAGCACGCGCGTGGAATCGAGCGAGAGTGCGAAATCGAGCGCGATCTGTGGCACCAGCCATTCGGGCGGGGTATAGTCCAGCCGCTGGATGACGGCCGGCGCTTCAATGAGCGTTTCGGGAATGGCGGGCGCGTGGGAAAGGTCGTTCATGCCGGCCAATGTAGGAGGCCGCGCCGCGAGGGCAATCGCCTAATGGGCAGGAAACGCCGCTTGACAGGCAGGCGCCGTGTTTCGAAACCTTGGCAGAACGCGCAATGGGGGCTGACGGGCATGATGGCGAAGCGATGGACACCAGCCCTCATGGCGCTGGCGCTGATGTCTTTTTCGGGCACGGCGCGCGCCGCCGGGTTCGATGTTGAGCACGCCACGCAGGCCTATCTCAACACTTTGCAGGGCGCCGCGCGGGCGCGGTCCGATGCCTATTTCGACGGCGGCGTCTGGGTGGAGATCGTCGGCGGGCTGATTGGCGTGCTGGCATGCTGGGTGGTCGTGCGGATGCGCTGGCTGGCTTCGCTGCGCACCCGGATGGAGCGCAAGGGGTGGCGGCCCTGGACGATCACGCTGGCCTGCGCCGCGCTGTTCCTGGTGGCGAGCGCGGCTCTGACGCTGCCGTGGACGGTGTGGTCCGGTTATCTGCGCGAGAAGCACTATGGCCTGATGAACCAGCCGCTGGGGGGCTGGGCGGGGGACCAGCTGATCCAGCTGGCGCTGACGGTGGTGATCGGCGGTCTGCTGTTGCTGGTGGTGATGGCGGTGATCCGCGCCTTTCCCAAAGGCTGGTGGATGGTCGGCACCGGGGTGATCACCGCGTTCATGGCGCTCGGCCTGATGCTCTACCCGGTTTACATCGCGCCGCTGTTCAACACGTATGGCGAACTGCCCGAAGGGCCGGTGCGCACGCGCATCACGGGCATGGCGCAGGCCAACCACGTGCCGGCGGCGCACATCTACCTTGTCGATGAATCGCGCCAGTCGGACCGGATTTCGGCCAACGTTTCAGGCATCGGGCCAACGGTGCGGATATCGCTGAACGACAACCTGCTGAAGCGCGGCACCGTGCCGCAGGTGGCAGCCGTGATGGGGCATGAACTGGGCCATTATGTGCTGCATCACCTGTGGTGGGCGTTGGGGGCGATGGGGCTGCTGACGGCGGCAATGCTGTGGGCGATCGCGCGGATCATGCCCGGCCTGCTCCGCTGGGGCGGACGTTCATGGGGCCTGCGCGACAGCGCCGATCCGGCCGCGATTCCGGTGCTGATGGGGTTGTATGGCGCGTTTTCGCTGCTGCTGATCCCGGCGATGAACGCGATCACGCGGATCGAGGAAAGCCAGGCCGATGCCTTTGGCCTTGAGGCCGCGCGTGAACCCGATGCCTTTGCCGCCATTGCCATGCAGCTTTCGCAATATCGCAAGATCGCCCCGCCCGCGTGGGAAGAGGCGCTGTTCTATGACCATCCTTCGGGCGCGACGCGGGTGCGCATGGCGATGCAGTGGAAGAAGGACCATGTGCCTGGTGCCGTGGAAATGACGCCACCGCCATTGCCCGCCAGCGGCCCCGGCCACGAATGATGCGCCACGAATGATGCGTCACGGCTGATGAGGTTGTTCGTCTTCGGGCTGGGCTATTCGGCGCAGGTGCTGGCGGCGCGGCTGCGTGCGCAAGGCTGGCAGGTGCGCGCCACTGGCCGCGCGGGCAACGTGGACTTTGCCGATGAAAAGGCGGTGCAGGCGGCGCTCGGCTGGGCCAGCCATGTGCTGTCGTCGGTGCCGCCGGGGCGCGAGGGGCCTGATCCGGTGCTGGCGGCGTATGGCGGGGCGATGCGGGCCTGCGCCGCGCAATGGATCGGCTACCTTTCGGCAACCGGGGTCTATGGCGACACAAAGGGCGCCTGGGTGGATGAAACCGCGCCTGTGGGCGGCGGGCGCCGGTCGGCGCGGGTGGAGGCGGACCTTGGCTGGCAGGCGCTGGATCCGCGCGTGCGCGTGTTTCGCCTGCCGGGCATCTATGGGCCGGGCCGCAGCGCGCTGGAACGTGTGGCGGAGGGCAAGGCGCACCGCATCGACCTGCCGGGGCAGGTGTTCAGCCGGGTGCATGTGGACGACATCGCCGGGGGCGTGATCGCGGGGCTGGCGGGGCCGGCGGGGGTGTATAATCTGGCCGACGACGAGCCGTGCAGCCAGAACGCGGTGATAGAAGAGGCCGCGCGGCTGATGGGCGTGGCGCCGCCGCCGTTGCAGACGCTGGAGGAAGCGGGCCTTTCGCCCATGGCCCGCGCGTTTTATGCCGAGAACCGGCGCATCGCCAACGGCAAGGCGAAGCGGGTGCTGGGCTGGCGGCCCGTGTTCCCGACTTATCGTGAAGGCTTGCGCGCGTTGAGCGCCACCACCAGCCCGGCCATGGCCAGTGCGGCGCCGGCACCCGCCAGCAGCGACCAGCGATAGCCTTCGAACAGGGTGGACAGTGCCATCGCCACCACCGGGATGGCGACGCTGGAATAGGCGGCGCGCCCCGGCCCGAGCGTGCGCAGCAGCACCGAATAGATCGGGAAGGTGACGACCGATCCGGCCAGCGCAAGATAGGCAATGCCGAGCAGATAGTCCGCGCGCGGCTCTGTCACCGGCGGCCCGGCGGTGATCCACGCATAGGCGAGGTCTGCCAGCGCGCCCCACAGCATGGCCCAGGCGAGCAGCGTGAACGGAGGGTGGCGGCGCGCCTCCCGCGTGGCTTGCAACACGTTGGCGCTTGAAGCGCAGGCGATGCCGCACAGCGTCAGCACCGCGCCGAGCAGGACATGGCCGCCCGCGGGCGCGACGCGCGCTTCGTGCAGCAACAAAAGCGCGATCCCGACGAGCGCGATGGCCGATCCGATAAGGAACCGCCGCGTCAGGGCAAGACCCAGAAAGGCGCGCGCCAGCAGCGCATTGGGCACCATCAGCAGCGCGAACAGCACGGCGACCAACCCCGAGGTCAGGTGCTGTTCGGCGCGATAGACGAACTGGAAGTTGCCGGTGAACTGCAACAGCCCGATCAGCAGGGAAAGGCGCAGGCCCGCAGGCCCCAGCCGGATCCGGTCCCGTCGCAAGGCCGCCAGCGCAAACGCGGCCCCGCTTGCCAGCGTGAAGCGATAAGCCACCGACCAGCTGGGCGGCACGGAGCCGACCTGCCCCTTTATCACCAGCCAGGTCGAGCCCCAGATCAGGGTGACGAGTATGAACCCGGCGATGATGGCCGGGGTCCAGACGCGCGGTTGCGATGTCACAGTGTGCGGATCGCGCGGGCGAGCGCGGCAACGTGGGCAGGGTCTGTGTTCCACGCCGTGACGAGCCGCGCCGCACCCGCCGCGCCCGCCGGGGCGGGCCAGTCGTAGAAATCGAAGCCTTGCGCGCGCAGGGTGTCCTGTTCGGCGGGGGAAAGCGTCACGAACAGTTCGTTCGCCTCGACCGGATGAAACAGCCGGTCCGCGCAGGCCTGCGCCAGTTCCTGCGCGGCGGCGTTCGCGGCGCGGGCGTTGTCCAGCCACAGGTCGCCCTCCAGCAGCGCGAGCACTTGCGCGGCCAGATAGCGTCCCTTGGATTGCAGGTGCCCGGCGCGCTTGCGGCGATAACGGACAATGTCGGCCAGATCGGGATCGAAGAACACCATCGCCTCGGCATTCATGCCGCCGTTCTTAACGCAGCCGAAGGTCAGGGCGTCCACCCCGGCGCGCGCGGTCACGTCGGCCGGGTGACAGCCGAGGTGCGCGACGGCATTGGCGAAACGCGCCCCGTCCATGTGCAGGCCAAGGTCACGCGTGCGCGCCAGACTGGCGATTTCGGCCACCTCGGCGGGTGTGTAGGCGCGGCCATATTCGCTGGCCTGCGTGATCGAGATGGCGTGCGGCTGCACCTGATGGACATCGTTGCGGATCGGATCGATCACCGCGCGGATGGCGGCGGGCGTCATCTTCGCGCCTTCGCCCTCTGCCAGCAGCAGCTTGGCCCCGTGGGTGTAGAACCCGGGCGCGCCGCCTTCGTCCACCTCGATATGCGCCTCGCGGTGGCAGACTGCGGCGCCATGCGGCGGCACCATCGCGGCAAGCGCGAGGCAGTTCGCGGCGGTGCCGGTGGCCACCCACAGCGCGGCGCATTCTGTGCCGAACAGGTCGGAAAAGGCATCGTCCAGCCGGTGCGAAAGGGTGTCGCCATCATAGGCGGAATCGGGCGCATCGGCAGCCTGCATGGCAGCCCACACGCGGGGATGGACGGCGGCGGCATTGTCGGAGAAGAACTTCATGGCGAAACCGGATGCGGCCTGCCGCGTTGGCGGTCAAGTTTCCAGTGCAACCAAGGATGCTGCCATGCCCGATGTGACGATTACCCATTTCGACCAAGGCGCGCGGGGCGAATACCACGCGCGGGTTGAAGGCAGCGAGACGATCGGCCGGCTGACCTATAAACGCGTGGAGCAGGGCGGCGCCGAAGTGCTGGTGGCCGATCACACGCTGGTGCCGCCCGAGATCGGCGGGCGCGGCGTGGCGGGCAAGCTGGTGGAAGCGCTGGTGGCCGATGCGCGCCGGCTCGGCTGGAAGATCGTCCCCGAATGCAGCTATGTCGAAGCCGCGTTCCGTCGCCATCCCGACTGGGCGGATCTGCTGGCCTGATCGGAAGGAAGGGAAATGGTGCTGCTGGGGAGGATTGAACTCCCGACCTCAGCCTTACCAAGGCTAAGGTCGTAATTTTTTCGGAATTGACGACACTTACTCAAATCGCAGAAATTACCATAATTTCCGCCATATTTAGAGAAATGATCTTGCCTCAGATTGATTGGGATGGCACCCACTTGATGGCCGCGTGATACCCCGGTGCTACCCAGAGGCAACTACGTGATGAAGCGCAAACTCACGAAAAGCGTCGTGGACGGTCTCCAGCCGCGCTCGAGCGACTATGTCGAATGGTGCCCTCAATTGCCCGGGTTTGGGTGCCGTGTCCGCCCTTCCGGTTCGAAGACATTTATCGCGCAATACCGCATTGGCGGCCGGAGCAGCCCCGTTCGGAAAGTGACCATTGGCACCTATGGGAAGCTCACCGTAGAGATAGCGCGTGAACAAGCGCGGATGGTGCTCGCCAAGGCCGAGCTTGGCGAAGACGTTGCCGATCAGCGCGCAAAAGATCGGGCAGAAATTTCTGTTGCCAAACTCTGCGATGAGTATCTCAAAAGCGGCTGTGATGCGAAGAAGGCGTCGACACTGGCCACCGACAGGGGGCGTATCGAACGCCATATCAAGCCGCTGCTGGGACGTAAGCGGATTGGTCAGATCACTGGGGCTGAAGTCAGGCAATTCTTACGAGACATCGCCGACGGCAAGACGGCGATGGACGAGAAGACCGGCAAACATGGTCGCGCCATCGTAAAGGGCGGGAAGGGCGCCGCCACAAGAACCGTGCGCCTGCTAGGGGGTATCTTCAGCTTCGCCGTGGAGGCGGGCTACCTTGC
>JBDLVU010000097.1:0-10293 GCA_039804665.1 Pseudomonadota bacterium
TGGCCGGTGATGTTGCGCGCCGCATCGCTGGCGAGGAAGGCCACCGCTTCGGCAATATCTTCAGGGTCGCCCAACTGGTCGCGCAGGGTTTCGTCCTCCACCACTTGCCGCAAGGCGGGCGGGAAAGCCGCCTTGAGCGCGGGCGTCATGGTCATACCGGGCGCAACCGCGTTGCAGCGGATGCCGGCGCGGCCATGGCTGGCGGCGATGGCGCGGGTCATCTGGATGATCGCGGCCTTGCTGCTGGAATAGGCAGCCTGAATGAGGTGGCCCTGCAACGCGAGGTTGCTGACCGTGTTGACGATGTTGCCGCGCGTTTCCCGCAGGTGGGGCAGCGCGGCGCGGGCTGCGATCATGGTGCCGCGCACGTTGACGGCAAAGGTGCGGTCCCACAGGGCGGTGGCCATGTGTTCGATGTCGCCATCGGCCTGCGCGATTTCAGGGCTGAGCAGCGCGGCGTTGTTGTGCAGCACGTCGAGCCGGCCGAAATGCTGCACCGTTTGCGCGATCATCGCTTCGGTGGAGGCTTCGCTTTCCAGATCGAGCGAAATGGCGATGGCGCCGGGAAGCTGGGCGGCCAGCGCCTCGGCCCGATCGGCCATGATGTCGGCAATGGCGACCTTGCCGCCGCGCGCGGTGATCAGCCGCGCGGTGGCCGCGCCGATGCCGCCGGCGCCGCCGGTGATGATGGCGACCTTGCCGTCGAAACGCGTTGCGTCTGCGGTCATGCGTGTTGCGTCCTTTCGTTTTCGATGCGCTTGTCGAGCATGCGCCGGACCATGACCGCGCCCTTGTCGGAAGGCAGCATGGCGGGGCGCAATGCCCAGAAATCCTTGCCTCCGATGCGCTGCGTCTGTGCTTCGAGCATCGGCTTGTCCTCGCCTGCAAACGCCTGTGTCAGGCCGGCCATGACGGCGGGCGCAATGGCCGGGTTGGCGGTGACGGCATCGCTGGTGTGGCAGAAGAAATAGTGGGTGGTGGTGGCGGTTTCGGGTGTCATCACGTGGCAGGTCATGCTGTCGAGCGGGCGGGTGGCCATCTCGCCGGGCAGGGCCAGCTTGATTTGCTGCACCATGTTGCCGGGCGCTTCCCACAGCACGCTGTTGAAGAAATCGCCCTTGCCGTCGGGCGTGCCCAGCGCCTGCGCGTGGAGCGGGGCGAGCGTTTCGTTGTCCGCCGTCCAGGTGATGCGCACCGCATCGCCCTGCGTGGCGGCGGTCGCCTTTGCCAGCGTGTTGATGCCACCGCCCAGTAGCGTACCGTGCAGGTAATCGGCGTGGGTCAGGTCCATGATGTTGTCGACCATCAGGCGATAGTCGGCCGCCGAATGGAGATACCCCTTCACGTGGGCTTCGGCCGGGGTGCGGTCGATGAAACTGTAATCCGGGATGCGCGCTTCGTCGGCCTCGCCATCGCCCAGCCATAGCCACAGCGCTGCGTGGCGTTCCACGCAGGCAAACCGGCGCACCGCAAGCGCCTGCGATATCGGGCCATGGGGATTTTCGACGCAGCGCCCGTCCAATGCAAAGCGGAGCCCGTGATAGGCGCAGGTGACGCTGTCGGCGGCGCAGGTGCCGCGCGAAAGCGGGACAAGGCGATGCGGGCAGGTATCGGCCAGCGCGTGCACCGCGCCCGATTGCGCGCGCAGCAGAAGGACGTGTTCGCCCGCGATCTGCCGGGCGAGCATGGCGCCTTCGGCCAGTTCATCGCCCCATGCCGCAAGATACCAGCAGTCATGCAGGAACATCGTGCTCTCCCGTGTCAAAGGTCCGCGTTCACGTGGGGACGCAGCCATCTTGATCGCTCTTGAAAACTGGGCTTAGTGGCTTGCGCGTGCAGTGGAAGAAGGCACTTTTTTGTGCCCGCTGATGCCGGGGCGAATGCGGGTGACGGGCGTGGACAGCGTGATCGATCTTTCGGGCATAGACCCTGCGCTGCATGACAGCGTGGATGCGCTGGCGCGGCAGATGATCGCGCACGGCGTGCAGCGCGACGAACCGGTGCGGATGATCTTCGGCCTGCTGGGCGACCGCTGGTCCACGCTGATCCTGCTGGTGCTGGGCATGGGCACATGGCGCCATGCGGAACTGCGCCGGGTGCTGGGGCGGCTGGGATCGGAAGAGAAGATTTCGCAGCGCGTGCTGACGCTGAAGCTGCGCACGCTGGAGCGCGAAGGGCTGGTTTCGCGCCATGTTGTGGAGAGCGTGCCGCCCAAGGTGAGCTATACGCTGACGCCAATGGGGGCGGAATTGCGCGGCAAGGCGATGCTGCTGATCGATTGGGTCAACGAGCGTGCGGCACAAGTCCGTGCCGCGCGGGCTGCGTTCGACGCGGCGGGCTAACCCTTGCGCGCTTCGTCCAGCGAGACGACGGTGTCGCTGGTTTGCGGGCGGGCGGTCGTTTTGTCCACCGGGCCGGTTTCGGCGGCGATCAGGGCGATGCGTTCGATCACCCAGCGCAGGCCCGCGTCGTTGTTGCTGGCGATGTGCCATTGCACGGCCTCGCGGATGGGGGGCACGAAGAACGGCAGTTCGCGGATCGTCATCGGGCCGAAGGCGGCGAGCCGTTCGGCAAGGCGGCGGTGCAGCGTGGCGATACGTTGCGTTCCCATGACAAGCCCGGGCACCGACATGAACGAAGGCGCGACCACGTCGATGCGGCGGGGCTGTTTCATCCGGCGCATGAACGAATCCTCGAACGAGGGCACGCGCGTCTTGCCGAAGCGCGATGTGACGTGGCCGAGTTCGAAATAGAGGTCGCGCGTCATTTCGCGGCGCATCGCCGGGTTTTCTGCCCAGCCGATGACGACGTGATCGTCCTCGAACAGGATGCGCGAGGGGTGATCGGCGCTGAGCGCGGTGTCGATGGTGACGAGCAGGTCGATCAGGTTGCGGTCCAGCGCCTCGGTCGGCTGGTCCTGCATCGGCTGGATTTCGAACCGCATGTGCGGCGCGGACGCTTCCATGTCGCGCAGCACGGCGGCGAGCAGCACTTCGGTGACATAGTCCGATGCCATGATGCGGATCTGGCGGTCGGAGGTCAGCGGATCGAATTCGGGCGCGACGGCGATGGTGGTGCGGATCTGGTCCAGCACCGCGCGCACGGGTTCGATCAGTTCCTCGGCACGTGCGGTCAGCACCATGTTGCGACCGCGCACGACCATGAGTTCGTCGCCGAAATATTCGCGCAGGCGGCCCAGCGCGCTGGAAGTGGCCGATTGCGACAGGCACAGCCGGTCGGCCGCAAGGCTCACGCTGCGTTCGGTCAGCAGCGCATCGAGCGCCACGAGCAGATTGAGGTCAAGCCGCTGGAACCGCATCGCCATCTCCCGGCTCCCTTCGTTCAGATTGTCGAGAGAGCGCTGGCGACCAGTGTAGCAAGTTCCCCGTCATGCGCAAAACCGGCCGTTTCGGCAGCGGGCGTGGCGAGCGGGGGCTGTGTGCCGAACGCCGCTTCGAGCGCGGCATCGGGGGCGTGGGTCACCAGATCGGCCGAAACGCCGCACTGGCGCGCGATCTCGGCGGCGAGGTCGCCCATCGTGATGCGCAGCGCAGGCAGGGTGACGGCGCGCGTCACCGGCAGGCGGGCGCTGTCCATCGTCAGCGCATGGACGAAGTTTTCGGCGCAGCGCGACACGGATTCGGCCCAGATCGTGGCCCCTGCCGAAACGGGGCAGGTGAAGGGCTGGCCGGCCTTGAGCGCATGGAACAGGTCGCTCATGAACGCGGACTTCATGCCCGAAGGCCCCTTGGGCCGGGCGAGAATGCCGGGCAGGCGCACGGTGACGCCGTCGATCAGGCCGCGGTTGGAGAACATCGCCACGGCGTGTTCCATCATGGCCTTGTGCCCGCCGTAGATCATCTTGGGCGAAAGCGGCGTCGCATCGTCGACGAAGGCGGGCAGGGGATCGCCGAACACGGCGATGGAGCTGGCATAGACCACGCGCGGGCAATTGCCCCGGGCGCTGGCTTCCAGCAGCAGGTCGTACATCGCATCGATGTTGATGCGGCGCGAGGCGGCCGGATCGGCTTCCGCCGCGCCGCCCGGCACCGTGGCGAGGTGGACGAGCGCATCGACCGCTCCGCTGCCGAAGCGGGCCAGTGCCTCGGCCCGCAGGGCGGCATCGCCAAGGTCGCCCGCAATTGCGTTGGCGCCTTCGGGGATGCCGCCTGCGGCAGTATCGAGACCGATGACGCGGTGGCCGGCGGCCAGCAGCTTGCGGACGAGTTCACGCCCGACAAAGCCGCCGGCGCCGGTAACCACCACGTTCATCGGTTCAGGCATCGCTCAGGCCCTTCTCAGAAGTTGCCCGAGAGGCGGACGCCCCACGTGCGCGGCGCCGAGTAATGGCCGACAGCCATGCCCAGCGGCGAGGCCTGCGGCGCGAGATTGCGACGCTTGTTCTCGATGTTGTGCACGAAGCCGGTCAGCGCCCAGCCACCGTTGGCGGCACGCACGGTGAGCGCGGCGTCGGTGGTCCAGTAGGCCGGGATGTGTTCGAAATCGAGGTATTCGAACGCGCCCCACTGGCTGGCGCGCCAGGCGGTGTCGACGCTGGCCACCAGTTCGAGGTCCGAACCCACCGGTACGACCTGTTCGGCGCCAAGGTTGACCGTCCACTTCGGCGCGAACAGCAGCGGGTTGCCCGAGCAGTTGAAGTCCTTCACCGGAGCACCGCCAGCGGTGCCGCCGGTGTAGGTGAAGGGGCAGCCGAAGTTGTCGCGCGGGGCGGCGGTGTAGAGGTGCAGGTCGTTGTACTTCGCATCGAGGTACTGGACCTTGCCCGACAGCGTGGTGCCGCCCATCGGCTTCACGATCAGGTCGGCGTCGACGCCCTTGATGGTCGAGCGACCGGCGTTTTCGTTCGAGCTGATCAGCGTGCCGCTGGTATCGACGGTGAAGTACGTGATCTGCTGGTTCTTGTACTTCCAGATGAAGCCTTCGAGGTTCAGCTGCACGTGGTTGTCGAGGAAGCGGTTCTTCGAGCCGATGGTAAAGGCGGTGATGTATTCCGGCTTGTAGCTCGTCTTGCTCTCGGTCATCTGCAGGCCGCCGGCGCGATAGCCGCTTTCGGCAGAGGCATAGAGCAGGTTGTCGGGCGTGACGTCATATTCGGCCGAGGCCTTCCACGTGACGCGCGAGTAGTTCTTGGTATCGACGACCGGGTTGTAGGTCTTGAGGATTGCGCCCACGCCGTTGCTGAGCGGGAAGACCTGATAGCCGGCCTGATCGGTGCTGTTCGGCGCGATCCAGCCGTTGGAGACCAGCCAGTTGATCGTGTCGCCCGTGTTCAGGAAGTTCGGGTAGTACGGCATGTTGCCCGGCGTGGCGCAGCCCACGCCGAACGAGGCCGGCGGGGTGACCGGCGGGATGCCGCCGCAGAACGTGATGAAGTTGTTGATCAGGCCGTCGATCGACTTCTTGTCGTGCGTGTAGCGCGCGCCGCCGATCAGGCGAAGCTTGTCGGTCACGTGCGCGGTCAGCTGGCCGAACACGGCCCAGCTGTCGGTCTTGTGGCTGTAGTCAACGATCGGAAGGACGAATTCCTGGTTGTACTGGTCGTTCGCCTTGATCTTTTCGTTGAAGTAGAACGCACCCAGAACGTAATCGAACATGCCGGACTTGCCGGAAAGACGCGCTTCGAGGCTGGCCTGCTTGACATTTTCGTTCGTGTTGGCGGTGCTGAACGCAGGGCCATAGAAGAACGTGTGGTCGGTGCTCTGGCGATAGGCTGGAATCACCGTCAGCTTGCCGATGCCAGTCTGCCAGTTCAGTTCGGCATTGACGCCCCAGTAGGTGCTGTCCTGCTTCTGATCGGCGTTCAGGGCGTGCAGGAACGCGAACGCCGGCGCGCCGAGGTTGACGCTGCGGAAGGCGTTGGCAGCGGCGGTGTTCAGGCCTTCGCTGGAATCCAGCCCCGCGGGGAAGAAGGTGTAGCCGCTGGGGCCGGGGATGTAGCCGCCGATATAGCTGGCGCCGGTGCCCTTGCCGCCAACGTGGGTGTAGTCCGCGCCGAGGCGCAGCGACAGGTCGCTGGACGGCTGGATCAGGAATTGCGCGCGCAGCGAGCCACGGTTGGCATCGTCGGTGCCATCGCGGTTGTAGCCATCGTGCGTGGTATAGGCGCCGGCAAGGCGCAGCGCGGTGGTGTCGCTGGTGGCAAGGTTGACGTGCGCATCGACATCGACCGCGTTGTAATTGCCGTAGCCGAGGTTGAAGCCCATCGCATTGCGGCCGAGTTCCGGACGCGCGGGGATGATGTTGACCGCGCCGCCGGTGGCGTTGCGGCCGTAAAGGATGCCCTGCGGGCCCTTCAGCACTTCGACGCGGGCAAGGTCGTAGAACGCCGCGCCGAACACGCCGCCGCCGCGACCGAGCACGACGCCGTCATAGCTGGGCGTGACGGCCGGATCGTTGTAGCTGCTGGTGGTGATGTTGCCGACGCCGCGGATGAAGATCGAGGCGATGTTGCCGCCGTTCGACGGCACCGACAGCGCGGGCACGGCCTTGGTAATATCGGCCGCGTTCGAGATGCCGCGCTGAAGCAGGTCGTCGCCCTTGACCGCATCGATGGCGATGCCGGCCTTTTGCAGCGATTCTTCCTTGCGCTGCGCGGTGACGATGATTTCGCCGATGCCGTTGTCGGCAGTGGTGCCGGCGGCGGCCTGATCCTGCGCGAGCGCCGGCGTGGCGATCGCGAAAGCCGAAATGGCAGTCGAAATGAGCAGAAGATTGCGCATGGTTACCCTCCCCATGTTTGTGCGCGCATTTGAAAATGCTTGCGGCGCGGATAAACCCGGGCCGGGGAAAGGTCCCTCCGATTGTGTCGATAGCGTGGTATCGATGATACGGGGTTGCGTGTTTGCCACACCGTGGGTCAGGGGTGGGGCATGACTGGGGAGAACATCGAGAGCATCGCCACGGCGCTTGTCGTGGGCGGCGGTATTGGCGGCATGGCCACGGCGATCAGCCTGGCCGAGCGCGGCGTGAAGGTCGACCTGATCGATCTTGATCCCGAATGGCGCGTCTATGGCGCCGGGATCACGATCACCGGGCCGACGCTGCGCGCCTATAAACGGCTGGGCCTGCTTGAGGAAATCAAGCAACAGGGCGCCATCACCAGCAAGACACGCCTGTTCCGGTATGACGGCACGCATATCCTCGACCTGGAAGAGCCGGTGATCGAGGAAGGCCTGCCGGCAACCGGCGGGATCATGCGGCCGATCCTGCACCACATCATGCAAAAGCGCGTGAACGAGCTGACCATTCCGGTGCGGCTGGGGCTGACCGTGACGGCGCTGGAAAACGTTGAAAACGGCGTGAACGTGCGCTTTTCCGACGAGACGACGGGGCGCTATGATCTGGTGGTCGGCGCGGACAGCGTGTTTTCCACCGTGCGCGATCTGGCGTTCCCGCACATGGGCCCGGCGCTGCCGACGGGGCAGGGCTGCTGGCGCATTTCCATCCGCAAGCCGCCCGGCCTTGAAATGGGCGAATTCTTCCTTGGCCATGCCAATCCGGCCGGAATCACCGCGTGCAGCCCGGACAGCGTCTATATGTGGATGCTGACGCCGCATGTGGAGCGCGAGAGCTACATGGACGAGGAGGAACTCTTCGTCACGCTTAAGGGCCTGCTGGCCGACTTCGGCGGCAATGCCGGGTGGATCCGTGACAACATGACGCGCGAAGACTGGATCAACTATCGCCCGCTGGCCGCCGCGTTGCAGCCCAAGGCGTGGTACAACGGACGGATCGTGCTGGTGGGCGATGCCGTGCACGCGACCACGCCGCACCTCGCCTCTGGCGCGGGCATGGCGGTGGAAAGCGGCATTGTGCTGGCCGAAGAACTCGCGCGCGGAGCCAGCGTGGACGATGCGTTGCTGGCCTATCAGGAACGGCGCTTCGACCGCTGCCGCGACGTGATCGAGACGAGCGTGGCGGTGGGCAGGCTGCAACTGGAACACGGCGACCCGCAGGTCCACGCCAAGATGCTGGAAGGCGCGCTGCACCGTTTGAACGAACCGTTCTGATCGCAGCCGGAGCCCAACAAAAAAGGCGCCGCCGACACGATGTCGGCGGCGCCTTTTTTTGATGGCCGTCGGTTAGCGGCGTTGGGCCAGCGTCAGCACCACCGCGAGGGCAGCGGCCGCGATGCAGGCGATGCCCAGCACGCCGAGCGTGCCGATCATCGATCCGGTGCGCAGCATGATCAGCGGCACGGCCGCATTGTTGCACACGAACTGGCCGAGCGAGAAGGTTGAGGTCCAGATGCCGGTACCGCGCCCGCGCACTTCGAACGGAAGGCGCGAAACCGCCCATGTCAGCAGCGTGGGCAGCAACATGCCTGCGCCGATCTGGCTGATGCCGGCGGCCAGCGCGAAGGCGAACGGATCGGCAAGGCGGGACATGGCGAGGTAGCCGATGCCGATCAGCGCGAATTCGATCACGAACTGCACGCCAATGCGCGCGCGCGGCGACAGCACCCAGAAGCACACGGTGCCAACGGGCACGAACAGGCTGGCCAGCGCGGTCAGCCGGGCGCCGCGCGCCGCATCATAGCTGCCATCGGGCAGGACGAGGCCAAGCTCCATCAACGCGGAGGGCAGCTTGATCTGCACGGTGTAGAACATGATCGAGCCGAACAGCGTGATGGCGCAGATCGTGCCGAGAATGCCCCACGGCAGATCGCCCCAGCCAAGGTGCTTGCCCGGATCGTGGAGGTGCGAGGTCTGTTCAGGCTCCCACGTGAACAGCGCCACCATGCCGAGAAACACCCCGGGGATAAGGTAGAGCAGGAACACGTTGTGCCAGTCCGATTGGCCCACGGCGCCCGCCACCATCAGCACCAGCACCGCCGTGGTCGATGCCACGCCGGTTTGCGCCGCCAGCCAGCGGTTGCGCGCCTCGCCATCGAAATAATCGCCGATCAACGTGGTCGACAGCGTCATCAGCATGGCTTCGACCAGCCCGACGACGACGCGGGTCGCCACGATCAGGCGCAGGTCCTCCATGAAATAGGGCGCGACGCCGACGATCAGGTAGATGCCCATCGACCACATCAGCAGGCGGCGGCGGCCGAGCTTGTCGCCCAGCTGCCCCGCCAGCGGCGAAAACAGTGCAACACACAGCGCCGGCACGGTGACCAGCAGCTCCACCAGCATGGCGATGGTGCCGGCATGGGCCGGATCGCGCGCGATGTAGTGCTGCGCGATGTTGGGCGCGACGGGCGCCACGAACAGCCCCGCCATCACCGAAAGCGTGATCGGCATCAGCAGGCTGATACCCTGAAGGAAACCGGGCTGGCGTGCGCCCGGGGCAGGGGCCGCGCCGTGTGTGGTGGTCGTCAAGCAATGTTCTCCCGTCCGGCTCGGGCCCCATGACGGAGCATGGCCGCATTCTGAGCCGCGCCAGCCGTAGGGGCGCGCGGTGGACGGTGTAAAAGCAATACCATGGATGCGCGGCTATCGATGGCGCAAATGCCGCCATCGCCAGCATCAGAAAAAGGTGCAGCGGATCAGGCAACGCGCGCCAGCAGGCCCGCAAGGGCCACGCGCTCGCCCGCGTCAAGCTTCTGTTCGATCACGCCGTGGATCGCGTTGGCATAGGCGGGCCACATGCGCGCGCGTTCGGCGCGGCCTTCGTCGGTGAGTTCCACGACCTGACCGCGCCCGTCACCGGGGCAGGCGGACACGTGCACCAGCCCGCGTCGCTCCATGCGATCGAGCAGCCGCGAGACGTTGTATTGCGCCATGCCGAGGAAGGCCTGCAAATCGCGCGGGCGACAGGGGCCGCGCCGCTCGATCTCCAGCAGCAGGTCGTACCATTCGAGCGGCGGCATTCCGGCACGCTTGAGTTCATGGCGCGCGGCGCGCAGGGCCACGGCTCCGGCGTTCATCAGGCGGTCCCACGCAAGGACGGTCACGGCGGCAGGCTTGTTCATGAAGGCGGTTTACCGCGTGCGATGCACCTGCATCAATTCGGCAGAGCGCGGGCGCGATGTTAACCATCCGGTTACCCGCGGATCGATGCAGCGGCATTGATATTTCATGCCGCGGCATGGATCGGTCGATGCAGCGGCATCAGTATTCATGCAGCGGCATTGGACCCCGGATTCGGCTGCAATTTCAGCCCTCTGGCTGGGGGATCGTCTCGGTAATGATGCGATCACGCGCCACGCGCATATCGCCGCTTTCGATTTGCATCGTCAACCGTTCGCGGTCGCGGATGCGGAAGGCGTCGTCCGCGCGGTTGACCGCCTCCTGACTCAGCCCTGCGCCTTCGAGCGCGGCGCGG
>JBDLVU010000098.1:0-9907 GCA_039804665.1 Pseudomonadota bacterium
CGGGCGCGTGCCGGTCAGATCGCCCACGGCCGAGACGACGAAGCTATCGTACTTGGCATCGAGATAGGTGAACGCGGCGCTGAAGGTGAGGCCCTTGGCCGGCTTCACCGTGCCTTCGAATTCGATGCCCTTGACCGTTTCCTTGCCCGCATTGGCCAGCACGAAGCCCTTGCCGGTGAAGACGTTGGACTGGAAATCGGTGATCGTCTGCTGGAACACCGCGATGTTGGCCGTGGCGAGACCCCAGTCCGCCTTCAGCCCCAGTTCGTAGACGCGCGAATTTTCCGGGCGGGCAAAGCGGGTGCCGTAGGTCTGGTTGACCTGAAGCAACCCGGCATTGGCCAGATCGGTGGCATCGCCCGCCAGCGGGCGGCTGTCGCGGCTGAGGTTGACCGAGCTGGCCTTGAAGCCGGTGGCATAGCTTGCGTAGAGGTTGATGTGGCTGGTCACGTCAAAGGCGACGCGGGCGACCCAGGTCACCTTGTCGTCGCTGGTGCGGCCGGGTTCGACGCTGTTGGGCAGGCCGAGGAACGGCGGGAAATACTGGTAGGGCTTGAGCGCCAGCAACGGGTTGCCGACGGTGAGCGGGTTGCTGTCGACCGCGGCTTGTTGCGGGGTGAGGTTGGCGTTGAGCGCCGCGAAGCCCTGCGCCTGCGTGGTGATGGCGGCGTAGGTTTCGGGGTGCGCTTGTGCAAAGGCGGCGATGGCGACCGGGTCCTGCGTGCCCAGTGCCTGCGCCACGAAGCCCCGCTGAAGCGCGACGCCGCCAACCTGCGTCAGATCGATCCGCGCAAAGGCATCGGTGGAATCGGCCGAGGCCGCATAACGCTTGGTATCGCGCGTGTAGTTGATGCCGCCGGTGATGGTGATGCGATCGCCCAGCTTGAAATCGGCCTGCCCGAAGACGGAGAAGGCATCGTCCTTCAGCCGGTACTTTTCATTGAGGCCTTGTCCCGCCTTGTAGAACTGGCCGGTGTAGTCCTGCCCGGTGAGCGCGCCGAGCGTCTGTTCGAGCGCGCCGACGGCCAGCGGGTTACCGCCGATCAGCAGCCCGGCATAGGGCCGCGCCTGCGTGCCCCAGCCGATGGCGTTGGACTGGTTGATCTTTTCATTGAAGTAGTACGCACCGGCAAGGAAATTGAGCGGCCCTTCCATGTTGGTGGCCACGCGCAATTCCTGCGTGAAGGTGCGGATCTTCTGGTCCTGAAGGTTCTGGCCCAGCAGGTCGGCGCTGGAGAAATCGCTGTCCTGGTTGGTCAGCGCATCGACGCCGCGATACGCGGTGATCGAGGTGAAGGTGAACGGCCCGAGATCGTAATCGACCTGGCCCGAAATGCCCCAGTTCTTGATCTTGTTGGTCGAATCGAAGTTGGAATAGACCACGTTAGCATAGCGCTGGTCGACGGTGTTGACGCTGCCGCCGATGCCGCGCACCGCCGCCGTGGCGGGCGACGGGGTAAGGTTGACGACGCCGCAGCAGTTTTCGTCGATCTTGCTGTAATCGCCGATCAGGCGGACGCGCAGCTGGCCCTGCGGTTCCCACAAGAGCTGGCCGCGCGCGAACCAGCGGTTGCGTTCGTTGGTCTTGTGGCCGGTGCCCAGATCGGTGTTGTAGCCGTCACGCTTGTTATAGCCGCCGGCCAGGCTGAAGGCGAGCTTGTCGCTGATCGGGCCGGTGACGACGCCTTTGCCGACGAAGGCGTTATAGTTGCCATAGCTCGCCTCGACATTGCCGCCCCATTCGAACTGCGGCTTTTGCGTGACGACGGAGATGACGCCGACCGAGGCGTTCTTGCCGAACAGCGTGGACTGCGGCCCGCGCAGCACTTCGATGCGCTGAACGTCGGGGAAATCGCCGATCTGCGCGGCCGAGCGCGAACGATACACGCCATCGACGAACACGCCGACCGAAGGTTCGATGCCAGCGTTGTTGGCGCCGTTGCCGAAACCGCGAATGATGAAGTTGGTGTTGGCGCTGGATTGCAGCTGGTTCACGCGCAGCGAGGGGACGACGCTGGTGAGGTCCTTGATATCGCGAATTTGCGCGCGTTCGATGGTCTGCGCGGTGGTGACCGAAACGGCGACCGGAACGTCCTGCAACGTCTGTTCGCGCTTGGTGGCGGTGACCAGGATCTCGTTGCCTTGCGAGGCGGCATCGTCCGCACCGGTGGCCGGCTGCGCTTCATCGGTGGCGGGCTGGGCCTGATCGCTGGCCGGCTGAGCCTGATCCTGTTGGGCCTGATCCTGTTGGGCGAAGGCAGCGGCCGGCGCGAGCGCCACGGCGCTGGCGAGAAGCATGGCGCGAAGACCGGCAAAGCGGGCTGCGGCGAGCGTGGTCATGACTGGAGTACCCTTTTCAACAGAATGGGCTGTGCCGCGGACCGGAGTGACGACGGCGTCGGCGCGTTTCCGCATGGTTCCGGTGGCATCCCTTGTTCTTTGGCCTTATTCTCTTGCGACCGACCCTATGGTCGCGCCGATTCCGGAACAATCCGCAATCTGCGCCAAGATCGGACCGGCCCGGTGCATTTGCCCCCACTGTTGCACGATCGCCACAGACGGGAACCGCGATGCGAATAAGAGACTTTCCTTGCCGCAACGCACAATTGCAGGTAAGCGCGCGCCCATATCGAGGCCGCAGCGTTGGCTTGCGAGCCTAAACGACCATTTTCGAAAGCAGCACCATGTCCGCCCAGCGTAATATCGCGATCATCGCCCACGTCGACCACGGCAAGACCACGCTCGTCGATCAGCTCTTCCGCCAGTCCGGCACGTTCCGCGACAACCAGCGCGTGGAAGAACGCGCGATGGATTCCAACGACCTCGAAAAGGAACGCGGGATCACCATTCTCGCCAAGCCGACTTCGATCGAATGGAACGGTATCCGCATCAACATCGTCGACACGCCCGGCCACGCCGACTTCGGCGGTGAAGTCGAGCGCATCCTCTCGATGGTCGACGGCGTGATCCTGCTGGTCGACAGCTCGGAAGGCGCGATGCCGCAGACCAAGTTCGTCACCGGCAAGGCACTGGCGCTGGGGCTTCGCCCGATCGTGGTGGTCAACAAGGTCGACCGCCCCGACGAGCGCATCCAGGAAGTGCTCGACGAAGTGTTCGACCTGTTCGTGACGCTCGACGCCAACGACGACCAGCTGGAATTCCCGGTGCTCTATGCCTCGGGCCGCAACGGCTATGCCAGCACCGATCCCGATCGCCGCGAAGGCACGCTGGAGCCGATGTTCCAGCTCATCGTCGATCACGTGCCCGCGCCGAACCTTGATGTCGATGCGCCGTTCTCGTTCCTCGCCACGCTGCTCGATCGTGACAACTTCCTCGGCCGCGTGCTGACGGGCCGGGTGCAGTCGGGCACGATCCGGGTCAACGATCCGATCCGTGCGCTCGATGCCGACGGCAAGGTCATTGAAACCGGCCGCGCCAGCAAGATCATGACCTTCCGCGGCCTCGACCGCGTGCCCGTGGACGAAGCCCGCGCCGGCGACATCATCTCGCTTGCCGGGATGACCGTGGCAACGGTTTCCAACACCATCGCCGCGCCCGAAGTCACCGTGCCGATCAAGGCCCAGCCGATCGATCCGCCGACGCTGTCGATGCGCTTTTCAGTCAACGACAGCCCGCTGGCCGGGCGCGAGGGCAGCAAGGTTACCAGCCGCATGATCCGCGACCGTCTGGAACGCGAAGCGGAATCCAACGTCGCCATCCGCATCACGGAAAGCGCCGACAAGGACAGCTTTGAAGTGGCGGGCCGTGGCGAACTTCAGCTCGGCGTGCTGATCGAAACGATGCGCCGCGAAGGCTTCGAACTCGGCATCAGCCGTCCGCGCGTGCTGTTCGGCGAAGACGAGAACGGCAAGCGCACCGAGCCGTACGAAACGGTCATGATCGACGTGGACGATGAATATTCGGGCACGGTCGTGGACAAGATGGCGATCCGCAAGGCCGAGATGACCGACATGCGCCCCTCGGGCGGCGGCAAGACCCGCATCACGTTCTCGGCCCCGTCGCGCGGCCTGATCGGCTATCACGGCGAATTCCTTTCGGACACGCGCGGCACCGGCATCATGAACCGGCTGTTCGAAAAGTATGGTCCGCACAAGGGCAAGATCGAAGGCCGCAAGAACGGCGTGCTGATCTCGAACGGCAACGGCGAAGCGGTCGCCTACGCGCTCGGGCCGCTGGAAGAACGCGGCATCCTGTTCGTCGGCGTGGGCACCCCGCTGTATGAAGGCATGATCATCGGCGAAAACGCCAAGCCGGAAGACCTTGAGGTCAACCCGATGAAGTCGAAGCAGCTGACGAACTTCCGTTCGACCGGCAAGGACGACGCCATCCGCCTGACCCCGCCCAAGATCATGACGCTGGAACAGGCCATCGCCTATATCGACGACGACGAAATGGTCGAAGTGACCCCCAAGTCGATCCGTCTGCGCAAGGCGATCCTCGACCCGAACGAACGCAAGAAGGCCGGTCGCAAGAAGGAAGCGGCCTGACCTGATCACGGGGGCGGGACGATGGCGCAGGCCACCCCGCTCCGACGACGGCACAAGAACCCCTCCCCGCAACGGGAGGGGTTTTTCGTTCAGGCAAACGAACGCGAACCTGAACGAAAGCTGCCAGACCCATGCGGCACGCGTTCAGGGCGGCAAGTCTAGAACACTCCCATACGGCGGCGAATCGAAACGGGGATCGGCCCCGGCCAAGCCACCGGCCAGGAGATTGTCCATGTTCAGCTTTGCCAAGAAGGCGACCCTCGCAACCGCCCTCGCCGCGTCCGCCCTTGCCACCGCCAGCCCGGCGATGGCGCGCGATTACTACGGCGGCTATCACCGGGGCGGCGGCGACACCGCCGGCGCCGCGATTGCCGGCGGCATCATCGGCCTTGCCCTGGGTGCGATCATCGCATCGAGCAGCAACGACCACCACCGCCGCGACGGGCGCTATTACAGCGACGGACGCTATTACAACGGCGGTCAGTACTACAACTATCGCGGATACAACCGGGACAGCGATTACCGCGACGGTTACCGCGGTGACGACCACGACCGCGACTATTACGACCGGCGCGGCTATGACCAGCGCGACTATGGCGACTATCGCCGCGGCTACTGATCCGACCGGCCAAGATACAGAAAAGCCCCCCGGTGGTTCCTCCACCGGGGGGCTTTGCGTTTGGCCGGATCGCGGTTGCCGTCATCCATCTGTGCCGCTTTGGCGCTGTGTCTTCGGGGATCACAAAGACAAGCGCGGGGGTGCGTTCCGCCCCGCTCGGCAAGGCGTCGTGCCCATGCGCCGGGCCGTGGCAAGGTTAACATAGGTTTCAGCGCCGGTTCAGCGGACCGTGTTAAAACGGGTGCAACACCACATTCGGAGACGTGTCATGAAACTCATCGCGAAAAGCGCTGTTGCCGTGGGACTGACCGCCGCGGCGCTGGCATCGGCCGCACCGGCCGAGGCGCGGGATCGCTGGCATCGCGGCGGCGACGATACCGCTGCCTGGGCGATCGGCGCCGGGATCGTGGGCCTGGCGATCGGCGCGGCCATCGCATCGGACCACGACGACCGCGATTACGACGGGTATTACAGCCGTGGCTATTACCCCCGCTATCGCGGCGGGTACTACTATTCCTACCCGTCGTACCCCGCATATCCGGTCTATCGCGGCTATGATTCACGCTATCGCAATGACGAATGGCGCCAGCATGAGCGCTGGGAGCATCGCGGCGACGGATACCGGGGCGGTTACGGCGGCGGCTATCGCGGCGGCTGGGGCCATCGGGGCTGGTAACGCCGGCAAGCAGTAATTCGGATGCGAAGACACGGCCGCCCCTCGCCAAGCGCGGCAGGGACGGCTATGGGCCGCGCAATGGTTGGAACCAATCCCGATACGGCCGTCGCCCCGCTGGCTGGCATGCGCGTGGCGCTGTTCAGCGGCAACTACAACTATGTGCGCGATGGCGCCAATCAGGCGCTGAACCGTCTGGTGGGTTATCTGCTGCGGCAGGGCGCCGCCGTGCGCATCTATGCGCCGGTCGTGGAAAAGCCGGCATTTCCCCCCACGGGTGATCTGGTCGCCGTGCCGGCGGTGCCCGTGCCGGGGCGCAGCGAATACCGCGTTCCGATCGCGCTGTCGCGCAAGGTGCGCAAGGATCTGGCCGCATTCGCGCCCAACGTGGTGCATGTCGCCTCGCCCGACGTGACCGCGCACCGCGCCGTCAGCTGGGCGCGCCGCCGCCGCCTGCCGGTGCTGGCCAGCGTGCACACGCGCTTTGACACCTATCCCCGGTACTACAACATGGCGTGGATCGAGCCGGCGCTGACCGCGCTGCTGCGCCGGTTCTATCGCCGCTGCGACGCGCTGGTGGCGCCTTCGGAATCGATGGCGCAAGTGCTGCGCGAAGAGCGCATGAGCTATGACATCTCGCTGTGGTCGCGCGGGGTGGATCGCGAGATCTTCAATCCCGGACGCCGCGATGCCGCATGGCGGCAGGGCTTTGGCATCGCCGACGACGAGGTGGTGATCGGCTTCCTTGGCCGGCTGGTGATGGAAAAGGGCCTCGACGTGTTTGCCGACACGATCGACGAACTGAACGAACGCGGCATTGCCCACAAGGTGCTGGTGATCGGCGAAGGCCCGGCTAAGGCATGGTTCGAGGCGCGGCTGCCGAACGCGGTGTTTGCCGGATTCCAGGCGGGATCGGACCTTGGCCGCGCGGTGGCATGCATGGACGTGCTGTTCAACCCTTCGATCACCGAGACGTTCGGCAACGTGACGCTGGAAGCCATGGCCTGCGCCGTGCCGGTGGTCGCGGCCGAGGCGACGGGCAGCGAAAGCCTGATCGAACAGGGCGTCAACGGCCGACTGGTGCGCCCCGGCGCGATCCACGCCTTTGCCGAGGCGCTGCGTGGCTATGTCGAAGATGCGGACCTGCGCCGCCGCCATGGCGCGGCAGGCGAGAAGCGCAGCCTCGATTTCAGCTGGGACAAGATCAACCAGGCGGTGGCAGACACCTATGCCCGGCTGATCCGCCAGCGCGCGCGAGGCTGATCCCCGTCAGGCATCCACCCACGGATAGCTGAGCGGCGCTTCGCGGAAAGCGAAGCGATCGACATGGCGTTCGACCGCGCCCTTCAGCCCGGCCAACTGGCCCGGTTCGCTGGCGGCGATGGTGCAGACAAGCGCCTCCGGCTCGGCATGGAAGGTGAGGACGGCGTCCCCCGCCCACGACGCGCCACGCGCATCCCGTGGGAAGACGATGCGGCCGTCGGTTTCGTCGAAGGTCACGTCAAGGTTATGCGCCCAGTGCTTGCAGGTCTGCTGCATGTACTTGCTGGCGCTGGTGGTGGGCACGCGCGCGGTGCTGGTGGCGGCGGTTCCGGTCACGGTATCAGTCACAGGCGTTCGACCTTTCGGGCGGCTTCGTCGAGGATGTCGGCGATCTGGTGGGCGGTGGCGGTGTCGAACCCTTCTGCTCCCACGCGGTTGCGCAGGGCAAGCTTCAGGTTGGTCATCGCACGCATCACCGGCGGGCTGGCTTCGCGCCCCTGCGCTTCGGCCAGCGCCTTCAGGCGCCGCGCGATGGCGGCCACGGCCTCGGCGCGGGTGACGACCTCGTCGCGTCCGGCTTGCGTGGCGGTGAAGGCCTTGCGCGCGCCTTCGCCGGGGATTTCGGCAATCAGCGCCTCATCCACCAGCAACGACAGGGTGGGATAGACCACGCCGGGGCTGGGCGCATATTGCCCGCCGGTGAGGTCTTCGACTGCCTTGATCAGTTCATAGCCGTGGCGATCCTGCTCGACCACGAGGTGCAGCAGGAACAGGCGCAGTTCGCCGGGGCCGAACATCCGTCCGCGCCCGCCGCCGCGAGGGCCGCGCGGGCCTCCCCGGCCGCCGCCAAAGCCGCCTTCATCATCGTCGCCGAAGTGACGCCCGAAGCCACGGCCGTGGCCTTCGCCAAAGCCGCCTGCGCGCATAGCATGGCGGCCCATGTGCATCATGCCGCGAAGGGCATGGCCCCGGCCCTTGCCGGGATGGTGTTGATCGATTCGCATATATCTCCTTCCGATTCAATGGCTCTAAGATATATCTTATAATGCTCTTTGCAAGGGGTGATGCAAATTTGCGCGGAAGTGCCTATTTCAGCACGGACCGATGGCCGATCTCTTTGCCCCTCCCCCGCAGGAAACCCCGCGCGACCATGCCGCCGACGATGGCCCGCTGGCCGACCGGCTGCGTCCGCGCGACCTTTCCGAAGTGATCGGGCAGGAACACCTGACCGGGCCGGAGGGCGCGATCGGGCGCATGGTGGCGGCGGGCAAGCTTTCCAGCATGATCCTGTGGGGGCCACCCGGCACAGGCAAGACCAGCACCGCGCGGCTGCTGGCCGATGCAGTGGGCTTGCGCTTCGTTTCGATCAGCGCGGTGTTTTCCGGCGTGGCGGACCTGAAGAAGGCCTTTGCGGAAGCCGAAGCGATGGCGCTGACCGGGCGCAAGACGTTGCTGTTCGTGGACGAGATCCACCGCTTCAACCGCGCACAGCAGGACGGCTTCCTGCCCTTCGTGGAAAAGGGCGTGGTCACGCTGGTGGGCGCAACCACCGAGAACCCCAGTTTCGCGCTCAACGCCGCGCTACTCAGCCGCGCGCAAGTGCTGATCCTGCACCGGTTGGATGCCGCGGCGCTGGGCGAACTGCTTCGCCGCGCCGAGGATATCACCGGGCTGCGCCTGCCGCTGACGCCCCCTGCGCGCGAGGCGCTGATCGCGTCGGCCGATGGCGACGGGCGTTTCCTGCTCAATCAGGCGGAGACGCTGTTCGACGTTTCGCTGCCCGCGCCGCTCGATCCGGAGGGGCTTTCAAAGTTCCTGATGCGGCGCATGGCGGTGTACGACAAGGACCGCGACGGGCACTACAACCTGATCTCGGCCCTGCACAAATCCCTGCGCGGATCGGACCCGCAGGCCGCGCTGTATTACATGGCGCGGATGCTGGTGGCGGGCGAGGAGCCGCTTTACGTGCTGCGACGGCTGGTGCGCTTTGCCAGCGAGGACATCGGCCTTGCCGATCCGCAGGCGCTGGTGCAGTGCCTTGCCGCCAAGGACGCGTACGAGTTCCTCGGCAGCCCGGAAGGTGAGCTGGCGATCGTGCAGGCCTGCCTTTATCTTGCCACCGCGCCTAAATCGAACGCGGCGTATGCCGCGTACAAGACGGCTTGGAAATCGGCGCGCGAAACCGGATCGCTCAGCCCGCCCGCCAACATCCTGAACGCCCCGACCAAGCTGATGAAGGACATCGGCTATGGCAAGGACTATGTCTATGACCACGACGCCGAGGATGGCTTTTCCGGCGCCAACTATTGGCCCGAAGGGATGCGCCCCCAGACGTTCTACCAGCCGGTGGAACGCGGGTTCGAGCGCGAGGTGATGAAGCGGCTGGAATGGTGGGACAAAAAGCGCCGCGAACGCCGTGAGGCCTGATCGCTTTCGCCACTTTGCCGCAATCGACTGGTCGGGCGCGGCGGGCGAGCGGCATGCAGGGATTGCGGTGGCGATCTGCACCATGGGCGACGCCGCGCCGCGGCTGGTGCGCCCGGCGCATCGCTGGTCGCGCGCCGAAGTGCTGCACTGGCTGCGTGAAGGACTGCCGGCCGATACGCTGGTGGGCATGGACCTTGGCATATCGCTGCCGTTTGCGGACAGGCACGCGTTCTTTCCCGGCTGGGACGAAAGCCCGGCCGATGCGCGCGGGTTGTGGGCGTTGGTGGACCGCGTCTGCACCGATGAGCCGCACATGGGTGTGAACGCGCTGGTCGATCACCCGTACGCAGCGCCCCATTTCCGCCGCCACGGTGGGCGCGAAGGGGCTGCCTTTGGCGGCGGCCGTGGCCGATTCCG
>JBDLVU010000099.1:0-9863 GCA_039804665.1 Pseudomonadota bacterium
CGAGCTGCTGCGTCTCGTCCAGCTTGAAGGGCTGGGCAAGCGCTATCCGGGCCAGCTTTCGGGCGGGCAGCGGCAGCGCGTGGCGCTGGCGCGGGCGCTGGCGATCGAGCCGCAACTGCTGCTGCTGGACGAACCCTTTGGCGCGCTGGATGCCAAGGTACGCAAGGACCTGCGCCGCTGGCTGCGTGATCTGCACAAGCAGATGGGGCTGACCTCGATCTTCGTGACGCACGATCAGGAAGAGGCGCTCGAACTGGCGGACCGGGTGGTGGTGATGGACCACGGCAAGATCGAACAGATCGGCCGTCCGGAAGAAATCTATATGGACCCGGCAACGCCCTTCGTTTCGCATTTCGTGGGCGAAACCAATCGCTTGGGTTCGGGCGAGGAGGAAGTCCACTTCCGCCCGCACGATATCGAGATCGTGGCCGAAGGCGGCCACGCCGTGCTGGTCGACAACGTATTCCGCAAGGGTGGCTACTGGCGCGTCGAGGGCTTTGCCGGCGAAACGCTGGTCGAGATCGACATCGACGCCGCCCTGCCGCAGCCGCACGTGGGCGAGACGATCCGCATCGTCCCGCGCCGGGCGCGCCGTTTCCACCCCTGAAGGAGAGCATCCTAGGAGCCGAGCCATGAACGAACACCCGCGCAATGAAGCCGAAAAGCATCTGGAGGAAAGCATTGCCAACGTGCGCGAGGCCTTGTCTGGCCTGCGCTATGGCAACGTGTCGCTGACCATCCACGAAGGCCGCGTCGTGCAGATCGACGTGACCGAAAAGAAGCGTCTCAAGCCAAATTGAGAACGACCTAACCGGGGTCAAGGTCGGCCTAAGCCGGCCTGGCCCGATCAAGAACAGACCAAAACGCCGTTCACACTGCCCACCGGACCACTGGAGGCGTCGTGACCTAGATCATGAGGATCACCGATGACTTCCACGTTTCGCCTGCTCGGCGGAGCCGCGCCCCTTGCGCTGCTCGCCGTCATCGCCGCCCCCGCCCACGCTTTCGCCGCTGAAACGGCCGCGCCGGCACCGCAGACCACTTCTGTCGGCACCGGCCAGAGCGACAACGACACCATCGTTGTCACCGCGCGCCGCCGTGCGGAAACCGCGCAGGACGTGCCGCTCGCCATTTCGGTCGTGGGCGGCGATCACATCGACAACACCGGCGCGTTCAACGTCGGCCGCTTGCAGCAGCTGACGCCGACGTTGCAGTTCACCAGTTCGAACCCGCGCAACACCTCGGTCAACATTCGCGGCATCGGCGCGCCGCTGGGCCTGACCAACGACGGCATCGAACAGGGCGTGGGGATCTATGTGGACGATGTCTACATGGCGCGCGTGGCGTCTTCGACGTTCGACTTCCTCGATGTGAAGCAGATCGAGGTTCTGCGCGGGCCGCAGGGGACGCTCTATGGCAAGAACACCACCGCCGGCGCGATCAACATCACCAGCCGCCAGCCGACCTTCGACTTCGAAGGCCGCGCCGAGGCGAGCGTGGGCAACCTGGGCTTCACCCAGTTCAAGGCCGCCGTTTCCGGCCCGCTGTCAGACAAGATCGCGGTCCGCGTGGCGGGTTCGCTGACCAACCGCGACGGCACGCTGTACAACGTCCACACCAACCGCTGGGTCAACGAGCAGGACAACCTGGGCCTGCGCGCGCAAGTACTGTTCAAGCCGTCCGACACGGTGGAGTTCACGCTGGCCGGCGATTTCAGCCGCCAGAGCCCGGAATGCTGCGCCCAGGTGTTTGTGCGCACCGGATCGACCCAGCGTTCGCTGGACCGCCAGTATGCCGCGCTGGCTGCCGCGCAGGGCTATGCCGTCCCCAGCGCTAACCCGTTCGATCGCCTGAC
The DNA here is from genome assembly GCA_039804665.1 of Pseudomonadota bacterium. Taxonomy (GTDB): domain Bacteria; phylum Pseudomonadota; class Alphaproteobacteria; order Sphingomonadales; family Sphingomonadaceae; genus Novosphingobium. Next base: position 1,856 of record JBDLVU010000099.1, read on the forward strand.
CGATGTGGACGCGGACTTGCGCGCCAGGAACAAGATCGGCGGCATATCGCTGCGGGCGAAGGCGGACACGGGCCTTGGCACCTTTACCTCGATCACCGCATGGCGGTTCTGGGACTGGGACCCGTCGAACGATCGTGACTTCATCGGCCTGCCGATTACGACCAAGTCGAACAACCCGTCGCATCAGGACCAGTACACCCAGGAATTCCGCCTTTCGGGCGAAAAGGGCAAGCTGGGCTATGTGCTTGGCGCGTTCGGGTTCTACCAGAAGATCCACACCAACGGCGTGCAGCAGCAGGGTTCGGCCGCAAGCCGGTGGCTGATCAAGCCGTCCGATCCGCTGTCCAACGATCCGACCGTGCTCGACGGGCTGACCGCCAGCAACGACATCGGGTTCAAGAACACCAGCGCGGCGTTCTTTGGCAAGCTGACGTGGAAGGTGGCTGACGGATTTTCGATCCAGCCCGGCTTCCGCCTGAACTACGACAAGAAGCAGGGTGACTACAGCTCGGTCGTGACCGACGGCGACGGCAATCTGGTGCTGTACAGCGCCACCCCGACCAGCCGCCAGAAGGCGCAACTGGCGGTGCTGTCGCCACAGGCGTTCAAGGTCCAGTTCAGCGACTGGAACTTCAGCTATGACGTGACGGCCGCGTATGACGTGACGCGCGACGTGCATCTTTATGCAACGTATGCGAAGAGCTTCAAGACCGGCGGCGTCAACCTGAACGGCGTGCCGGCAGACAGCACCGGCGCCCCGCTGCTGGACCTCGCCACGGTGAAGCCGGAATCGGTCAACCACTATGAGGTCGGCATCAAGACGCAGTTCCTGGATCGCAAGGCCACGTTCAACGTGGCGATCTTCCGGACCGAGATCGGCAACTATCAGGCGCAGGTTTCCAACTACACCGTGGGCGCGCTGCGCGGATACCTCGCCAACGCTGAAAAGGCGCGCACGCAGGGCGTGGAAGTCGACTGGTCGTATCGCCCCAGCGAGCGCTTCAACGTCTATGGCAACGGCGCGTTCACCGATGCGACCTATCGCAAGTTCACCAACGCGCCGTGCCCGCCCGAGCTTTCGGGCGGCAGCCAGCCGGTGGATGCCAACGGCAACCTGACCAGCCCGGTCAGCCCGGCCGGCACGCCGGGCGGGGTAAGCCCGCTGTCGTGCGACATTTCGGGGCAGCGCCTGCCCGGCGTTTCGCGCTGGTCGTTCTCGTACGGCGCGGAAGGCAACGTACCGGTCAAGGCGTTCGGCCATGAAGGGCAGGTCTATCTCGGCTTTGACGGCAGCTATCGTTCGCGCTGGTCGTCCAACCCTTCGCCTTCGGCCTATACGTGGGTGGATGGCTATGCGCTGTCCAACTTCCGGCTCGGCGTGCGCAGCGAAGCCGGGTTCGATGTCTATGCGTGGGTGCGCAACGCGTTCGACGTGCATTACTTCGACCAGCTGGCGGTTGCTTCGGGCAACACCGGCCTGATCGTGGGGCAGGTGGGCGACCCGCGCACCTTTGGCGGCACGATCAAGCTTACGTTCTGACGAAATCCACCCGGCCGGCCCGCAAGGGCCGCCCGGCACTGAAGGCCGGCGGAGCGATCCGCCGGCCTATTTTATAGGTGAGGGCGCCCTCAAAGCGGGGCGGATAGGGGGAAATGGACCATGTTTCGCGGGTTCAATTGTTCCCGTCGATAAAATCGCCCAGCGCGCCCAGCATCGAGCCTTCGCCGCGGTTCTGGCCGCCACCGCGCGCCGCCGCCATCATCCGCCCGGCAAGGCGGGCAAAGGGCAGGGACTGGATCCAGACTTTGCCGGGGCCGGTCAGGCGCGCGAAGAACAGGCCTTCGCCGCCGAACAGCACGCTTTTGACCCCGCCCGCGCCAACAAGGTCGAAGTCCACGGTGGGCGTATAGGCGGCAAGGCAGCCGGTATCGACATGGAGTTGTTCGCCGGGCGCCAGTTCGCGTTCCACCAGCGTGCCGCCCATCTGCACGAAGACCCAGCCATCGCCATCCAGCTTCTGCATGATGAAGCCTTCGCCGCCGAACAGGCCGGTCATCACCTTGCGTTGAAAAGCGATGCCGATGGAGACGCCGCGCGCGGCTGCAAGGAAGCTGTCCTTCTGGCAGATCAGCGTGCCGCCCACGTCCGAAAGCTTGATCGGCAGGATCGCGCCGGGGGTGGGAGAGGCGAAGGCGACGCGCGCCTTTCCGCTGCCGTTGTGCGTGAACACGGTGGTGAACAGGCTTTCACCCGTGACCAACCGCTTGCCCGCGCCCAGCAGCTTGCCCATGAAGCCGCCGTCCTGCGGGGCCGAACCATCGCCAAACACGGTGGTCATGCCCACTGAGGCATCCTTCCACACGAAAGCGCCGGCTTCGGCCACGGCGCTTTCCCCCGGGTCCAGTTCGATTTCCACGAACTGAAGCTCCTGCCCCTTGATCTCGAATTCGATGTCGTCGGCCACGTTCGCGCTACGCGCGTGGCTCCACGGGCTGTTCGATGCCATCTGCGGTCCCTTCAGGTTTGACATTCCGGGCGGCAGGATAGCGGGAAATGGTGAACGCGCGATGGCGGTTCGTCGATGGATCAGGCCGCCTTGTCGATACTCACAAGGGCAAAGGCGCTCGCTTCATCCAGCGGACGGCCAAGATGGAAGCCCTGCCCGAATTCGCAGCCCATTTCGAGCAGCGAGGCGCCCTGTTCGGGGGTTTCGATGCCTTCGGCCACGACCGACAGGTTCAGGTTGCCTGCCAAATCCAGAATCGCGCGAATGATGTTGCGGCTCTTGGGATCGTCCATCGAGGCGATGAACGAGCGGTCGATCTTGAGCGTGTCGAACGGCAGGTTCTGCAGGTAGCTGAGCGAGGAATAGCCGGTGCCGAAATCGTCGAGGCTGGTGCACACGCCCCACGCGCGCACTTCTTCGAGCACCTGCCGCGTGCGGTCGGGATCGATGATGGCGACGCCTTCGGTCACTTCCAGCCGCAGGCATTCGGGCGGCACGCCGGTTTCGATCAAGACGCGGTGGACATGTGCGGAAAAGCTGGGCTGAAGGAATTGCTGCGGCGCGATGTTGATGCTGACGAAGGGCAAGTCGCCCGCGCGTTGGTGGCGGGGAAGGGTCTTGTGCAGGCGCGCCATGGCGGTGCAGGCCTGCCGCAGCACCCAATCGCCGATGAACACGATCAGGCCGCTTTCCTCTGCGGCGGGTATGAACGATCCGGGATCGAGCATGCCGCGCGTGGGATGGTGCCAGCGGATCAGCGCCTCGAACCCGCGCAGCGTGCGCTGGCCGTCAAGATCGAAGATCGGCTGGTAGTGCAGCAGGAACTGCTTGTCCCGAATGGCATCGCGCAGTTCGCGTTCAAGCGCCATGCGGTTGCGCGCCTCGGCGCCCAGTTCCTCGCTGAACAGCACCATGCCGCCGTGGCCGCCGGACTTCGCCTCATACATCGCAAGGTCGGCATCGCGGCGGATCTGGTCCACGTCGTCGTAACCGGGATTGCTGTGGGCAATGCCGATGGAGGCACCGACGGCAACGTGGTCGCCATCGATGGCTATGGGATCGCGCAGCGCGTCGATCATCGTGGCGGCGAGATGCCCGGCCACCGCCGGATCGGAAAGGCCATCGAGCAGAACGACGAATTCGTCGCCGCCAACGCGCGCAAGCGTGGCGTGCCATGCCGATGCCGCCCGCAGTGCGCCATCCCCACCGCGCTGGCAGCGGGCAATGGCCAGTTGAAAGCGATTGCAGGTTTCCACCAGCACGAGGTCTCCGGCATGGTGGCCGTGCTTGTCGTTGATCGCCTTGAACCCATCAAGGTCGATGACCATCACGGCAAGGCCCGTGCGGCTGGGGGGCAGGCGTTCGAACGCGATCCGCGAACGTTCGCCCAGCAGGACCCGGTTGGGCAGGCCGGTCATGGCGTCGTGCAACGCATCGTGCAGCAGCGCCGCGCTGGCGCGTTCGCGTTCCACCACCCGGCCGATCTGGGTCAGCGCCTGCGTGACCGTCAGCAGGATCGCGTCCTTGTCGGCCATCGGCTTGCGCGAGAAGAACTCGATCACGCCGACCATCTCATCACCCAGCATGATCGGAAAGGCGCAGGCGGACATCAGGCCGCACTGTTGCGCCTGATCGAGCCGCAGGAACCAGCTTTCGGTTTCGAACGAATCGATCCAGTGCGGGTGGCCGTCGCGCAGCACGCGGCCGGGCAGGCCCATGCCCCGCGCCAGCACCGCCTTGTGCGAGGCTTCGACGAACGAGAACAGCCGGTCGGGATCGGACGCGTACCACGCATCGGCGGCGAACACGGTTTCCGCATCGGCATCGACGCGATAGGCGTTGCCGAAATCCCAGTCCATGTGGCTGCAGATTTCCTTCAGCGCGCTGTCGATCACTTCGGCAAAATCGTTGGTGCGGTTGGCCTGATCGGTGATGCGCTGGAGAAGCGCGAGACGGACCTGGCTTTCGTACAGTTCGCGCAGGCCCCGTTCCGCGATGGCTTCGGCCTGAAGCCGGGCGCTGCGCTCGCGCTCGATCTGGCGTTGCAGCCGTGCAAGCAGGTCGCTTTCGGCACCGGGCACGGCGATCGGTTCGTGCTTCATGCGCGGGCCGGCTCCATCCATTCCAACGCGATGCGGCACACCGGATGATCGTCGAGCATACAGGAAAGGTGCTCGACCTCGATGGTTTCGCCATAGTGCGCGGCGGCCCCCTCGATGAAGCCATGCGCAAGGTGGCACAGCCGGCGCGGCGAGCGATAGGCCATGCCAAGGCGGCCGTCATCCAGCTGGTGGAAATGGAAGTGCGGGCAGGCGGCGCCGGCGTACAGCTTTCGCACCTCCGGATGGATCACGTCGTTGATGCCCATGATGAACGGGCGCGCGCTGCGGTGCGGGCTGAAGAAGGTTTCATAGCGTTCGGCCAGCAACGGGATGGCGGCCCGGCCGAACCAGCGCAGGACATCGGTGGGGGCAATGCCGAGCATCTGCGCGGCGGTATCGACAAGGGTCAGGATTTCGGCGTCGGGATAGCTGCCGAGCGACGACCAGATGCCGTGGAGGCCAGTGTTGTCGAGAAGGTCATGCCAGGTATCCACGCCATGTTCGTGCGTGACGGCTTCCTCCAGAACGTTGAAGATAACGCCCTTCATCTGCGCCTGCCACCCTGCCGTCTCGTCCGATTTCCCGGTATCGGCAATGGCAGACAAGGATGCCCAAGGAATGAAGGCGGCCACCGTGCCCAACCCCTAGCCGGGCGGTAACCATGTTTCGGCGGCAGGCCGCGGCAACGATCAGCCGGCGGCGGAAGATCCGGAGACGGCGGCGATTCCGGCGAAGAAATAGTGGGCGTAGATGCGCGACCAGGCCTCGTTTTCGGCGCGCGGAGCCTCGCCCTGACTGTCGCGCCGGCGGGCGTGGCCGAGCAGGCCTTCAAGCCAGAATTCGGCGGCCTGCCTGATATCCGCGATGCGGGTTTCACCCGAGGCATTGGATTGGGCGAAGGATTCCGAGATCGAATCGATCGCCTCGCGATAGGCGACATCGCGGACCCGGGGCTGGCCCACCGCCAGCTTCTCCTCGTCGAGCCAGTCGATCAGCCTTTCCAGCAGCTTGCCATCGGGTGAGGAGAGCAGCGTGAGCATTTCGGCCGCCCGGAGGCAGAATGCCTCGATCAGAGGCAGCCCGGCGCCCTGCGCCATGATGAAGTCGCGCCGCATGTCGATGCGGCGGCGCAGCAGGGCGTGCAGCAGGTCGTACTTGCTGGCAAAGCGGGAATAGATCGTGGCCTTGCCGATATGGGCATGGCGCGCGATGCGGTCGAAGGTAAAGCTTTCAAAGCCCTCGGCCAGCAGCACGTCCCAGCTGGCATCGAGAATCTTGCCCGAAAGCTGCTCGGCCTCGGCAACCGAAGGGCGTCCGCGCTTGGCGGGGAAGCAGCAGGCTTCGGGCACGCCCGAGGCATCGACGCCGAACGTCGAACCCTGCTCGCAAGAGGTGCCGCTAGTGCCGGACGGGGGCGCTTTGCTTGACCGCGACACGGACGTTATCCTGCCGCAAGTCGATATGCGCCGGCGTGTCGCCGGAACAGCGGTGCATCGGGCAATTCATCGCCAGACCTTCGGTATAAGCCTGCCAGAACCGCCGACCCATGGTCGAAAACCAGTCCATCCTTCCCACTTCCTCGCCTTGTTGGCGTTATGGGGAAGGAGACTGCCTGAATTATTTTCGCGGTCAAGACGGTATAAACGGAACGAAAATGGCTCATTTCGCGGCCTCCGACGCCTGCCAGCCAAGGCCAAGCGCCTTTTCGACCGCGATGAAGCCGGTGGTCAGGTTGGCCTGTGCCGTGGTTGCGCCAAGCCGCGCCTGCAAGGTCTGGCGCTCTGCGGCCAGCGCATCGGCGCGCGAAATCGTGCCGGCCCGTGCCCGCTGCGACTGGAGCGCGGCTGCACGGACAGATTCGCCCTGCGCCTCTGCCGCCTTGGCATAACCGATGCGGGCTGCGCCAAAGCGCGTGAGCGAGCCTTCGGCATCCTGCAACGCGGCCAGCACGGTCTGGCGATAGCGCGCTTCGGATTCGGCATAAGCGCCGCGCGCGTTGCGAATTTGCGCTTCGGTGCGGCCGCCGTCGAACAGGCTCCATTTGATCTGCGGCACAGCCAGCCCGATGATCTTTGAAGGATCGAAGATGTCGCCGATGTTCTGCCCGCCAAGCCCGAGCAGGCCAAGGAAGCTGATCTTGGGGAAGCGATTGGCGATCTGCACGCCGATATCGGCATTGGCGGCGGCAAGCTGGCGTTCGGCGTTGCGGATATCCGGCCGGCTGCGCAGCAACAGCGCAGGATCGCCCACGGCGACGCTGGCAGGCGGCAGGGGGACGGCGCCGGGTTGCGCCAGCAGGCTGTCGAGCGCGCCGGGTTCCTGCCCGGTCAGCACGGCCAGCTGGTCCGCCAGCACGGTGGCATCGGCGCGGGTCGAGGCGAGATCCGCCTCGCTCTGCGCCAGCGTGGCGCGTGCCTGATCAAGCGGCTGTTCGGGCGCGGTGCCGCCGGTCAGGCGCTGCTGCGCCAGCCCCACAAGGTCGCGGTCGATCACGACCTGCCGGGTCAGCACATCGGCGGCGGCCTGCCGCGCGCGCAGCGAGACATAGGCCCGCGCGATTTCGGCCGAGAGCGTGACGCGCGCATCGGCAAGGCCGGCTTCGGCGGCGTCGGCGCGGGCAGAGGCGGCTTCGATCTTGCGACGGGTGCCGCCGAAGAGGTCGATCTCCCACGAGGAATCGAAGCCAACGTTGTAGACGGTCACCGCATCGCGCCCGCCCGATTGGCCGTTGGAGCTGAACAGCCCGCCCGGCACGTTGAAATAGGGCACTGCGCCCGAAACGTTGAAGCTGGGCAACAGCCCGGTGCGATTGGCCGCAAGGCCGGCGCGCGCCTGCGCGATCCGGGCGTTGGCGATGGCGACGTCGGGCGAAACCGCCATCGCGCGGTCGATCAGGCCATCGAGCACGGGATCGCCCAGCGCGGTCCACCACGCGGCGGTGGAGGGCGCAGTGGTCGGTGTGGCCGCATCGCCGCGCAGGAACGCGCCGCGCGTGGCCGAAACCGGCGCGGCCTGCGGTGCGCCCCTGTAGTTCGGGCCCACCGTGGTGCACGCAGACAGCAGCGCCGCGCCGGACAGCAGGGCAAGCTTGGACAAGGTGTTCGGTTGCATCAGTGCATCGCCATCTGGTGGTGGCCCTTGGGAAGCGGGCGGAGAATGAGGACAAGCGGGATCACCGCGAAGATGCCGATCATCAGCATCAGGAAATCGTCGCTGAAGGCCATGACCATGGCATCGCGTGTGACCGAAAGATCGATGCTGCGGATCGCGGCGGCGAGCCCTTCGGGGCCGCCACCAAAGCTGGCCGCCTGCGAATTGACCCAATCCTGCACCGAAGGATCGCTGGACTGGAGCGCGGAGTGCAGCGTCCAGCGATGGAATTCCAGCCGCCGTTCCTGC